>CALABM010000098.1 GCA_937885815.1 uncultured Verrucomicrobiales bacterium
AATAGCGCGGCGCTCCACCTCCGTGATACCGGAAACCATGGGGAACATCACCCCCACCTTACCATGAGCGGACGCACGCAGGATAGCGCGCAGCTGCTCCTTGAAAATCTCTACACGGCTGAGCGACACACGGATACCACGCCAGCCAAGGAAAGGATTATCCTCCTTTTCCTCCAGCACTTCAAACGGCAACTTATCACCGCCGGAATCCAGCGTACGGAAAATAACTTCCTGCCCACCGCAGCTCTCCACAAGATTCCTGTAATGAAGATACTGGGTCTCCTCATCCGGCAAGCTGCCGCAGCCCAGCAGGAAAAACTCCGTCCTGTACAAGCCCACACCTTCCGCACCGGCTCGATGAATGGCGCTGTACTCATGCGCGAACTCCACATTGGCCGCAAGGCGTATGCGCCGCCCATCAGTAGTGACGGCGGGCAGGTCCTTCATCTCGATGAGTGCCTTATACGCGTGCTCTTTCTCTGCTTGCAGCTCGCGGTAGTGCTTAAGCGTCTCCTCGGCGGGGTTCAGAATCAGCAGGCCATTGTAGCCATCCAGAATCGCTTGGCAGCCGGCGCGGGAATCTATCACCAGCTGCGGCACAGCCACCACCGCAGGCATACCCAGAGAGCGGGCTAGAATCGCGGTGTGAGATACTGCTGAGCCGGCCTCCGTCACAAAGCCCAGCACACGCTGCGGATCCAAATCCGCCGTATCACTCGGGGCTAAATCATACGCCGCCAGCACACAAGGCTCCGTGCTGTCCCCCAGCAGCGGAGCATGCTCAGAGGGCTGCATATTTTTCAGCACGCGCTGAAGAACATCCGCTATATCCGCCACGCGGGAGCGCAAATACGGATCATCCACATGGCGCATCACTTCCATGAAGTTCTGCACCACGGCATAATATACAGCGTCTATATTCTGAAGCCTGGCGGGCAGCTCCTTGCGGAGCTTGTTCAGAATGGTACGATCCCTCAGGAAAAGGAGATGGGCATCAAATATGGCAGCCTCATGGGCACCGCTCAGGTGCTCCACTCGTGACTTCAAGCCGCACAGTTCCTCTTCCGTACGGGCCAGAGCACTCTCAAAGCGCTCCCATTCGCTCTCAATATCGGTAGGAAGGATGGTACGGACAGGAGGAGATGGACACCCCCTGGCCTCTACCCGAAGAACACCCATGGCAATACCCGGTGATACAGGCATGCCTTTAAGTCTCCGCTCGAATCCTTCCTGATACTTCATCACAAGCCTGAAAGGTATGAATGAAGGGGAAATGGCTCTAATCAGGCCTCGCCGAACTTACCGTCTACAAGCTCTTCCAGTGCGGCCATTGCTTGCTCCTCATCAGCGCCATCCGCTATCACGGTAATCTCTGCGCCACACCCTACGGCAAGCATCATTAAGCCCATTATACTCTTACCATCAACCGACTCATCGTCTTTCTCAACGGTCACATCAGCCTGAAAACGGCTGGCCACACGTACGAACTGGGCAGCGGGTCGGGCATGTATGCCAAGCTTGTTAAGAATGGTGAGTTTTTTCGTTATCATGTTTTTGTATGTTTGGCTTATCGTTCACGAGACAGTATACGACATACGCCGCCTGATTGCCAGCTTTTTTTTTCAGAATTTATGGCTCCGTTTCAGATTTGCCGGTATTAACGCAGCAGCATTTTTGTTCTTTCTGTGTGTCAGGGGGAGTAAATTTGGCTCATTTTCAAAAACGAGCATTCCATTAAATTTTAAGAGATTCGGTTCTTGTTCATCCTGTCTGCGTTTCGCCTCCGGCATCCTCCCCACCCCACATTGCTGTGGCGCAGTTGCCCTTGGCTATTTGATTCCGCTCTGTCAGCGGCTCATTGGGGACTTCCACCCCTGTTACGTGTCATGCCTGACGTACCTAAAAAAAACCGCTGCACCACGAATGGAGCAGCGGCTTTTTCTACAAGAATAGTTTTACTTGCGGCGGCGACGAGCAGCAAGGCCAGCCAGAGCCAGAAGGCTCAGAGTAGCCGTGGTCGGCTCGGGAACATTGGGAGTGGTCAGCGTCATTTCGGTGACAGCCCAGTTAGACCTGCTGTTGCCGCCATCACCCCATACGACAATCTTGTCGAGCTCGAACCCCTGACCCAAGTTAAGGGTAGTGGTAAAGGGAGTGCTAACAGCAGAGCCGCCAAGGGTGAGGGTGAGAATGACGTTGTTGTCAGCATCCAGATCTGTGGAAGCAGCTATCGAAGCGGTCTGATCTACGTTGAAAACACCTTCAGCAGCCTTCAAGGCGGGCTCTACCTTTGTACCGCTGATTCCCTCCAGCGTATCCTGGAAGGAGTAACCGTTAGCACCTACGTTTGTTGTTGTGCCATAGTAGGAAGTGCCGCTTTTGTAGTCTTGGGTGCCGATGGTGATGGCTTGGGTCTTACCGACAAGGGTGAGGGTGAAACCGGCATTGCCGTCATAGCGAGCAACAGTGGTGGACAGATCCCAAGCACCTGTCAGATTGGTGCCCAAATCATAAATAGCATAAGCCTGAGACCAGTTGCTGTTGGTCAGAGCCAGTGTGCCGGAGTCGGTCTTAGTCCAAGTGGCGCGGTCTAAACGGGAACCGGTTGTCCACTCTCCCTCGAGAGCATTGATAGTATCGGCGCTTGCCACACCGGCGAGTGCAAGAAGAGCAATGATTGTTTTCTTCATGATGATAAGATTTATTTAGTGTGTGTGTTCAAGGCTACCGGACGGGAGGGACTCTTTTCCCTCGTACATCGGGATACTGAGATTCCCGCCCCGAAGTCTCTTGCCCAAGTGTACAGCATTTTGAATGATGATGCAAGCCTAAATGTCATAAAAGATTAAAAAAATGCATGTTTGAACCACGATAATAGAGCCTAATGAGCGCGTATTAGAATATCTGATTACTTCTAACTTGCAGACGTTTGAGTCTCAGAGTATGCATCAGCATTCAAAATGCTGTAAATTGTCCTCAGCAGGTTCGTAGCAGGAGCTTCCATTCCGAGTGCGAGAATGGCGTCTGCGCGAGTTGCATAGAACACTTAATCATTAAACCTAATCATCATGAAGAAAACAATCATTGCTCTTCTGGCACTCGCCGGTGTGGCAAGCGCCGATACAATCAACCCGCTGAATAATGCTGAGGACTGGAGCTCTGCATCAAATCGCCCTAACGTACACGCGACAGTCCCTCTTCCTACCATTGAAAGTGGCAGCTACAGATGGGAAACGAACTGGGGTCAGGGGTATTCCTCCTACACCTTTGGTGAGGCCATTACACTGAAAGCCGGCAGCACTGATACGCTCTCTCTGCAGTACACCCTCACAACAGATAACACTAATGATAGTGTCATGACTCTTGCTCTGCTTGGCAGCGATGGTACAGACACCATTGTGTCCGGCATGTCCTACAAGACTCCCATTCGCTACGCCCTCACCGGAACAGCTGCAAACTCCTATACCTTCGGCACGGAAGCCTCTTGGGGCACCGTACTCACCGGTACCGATCTGAACGACAAAACCGCAGGAAAAACAAGCTACACCATCTCCTACGATATTAAGTGGAATGCTGAAGCCGGGAATTTCGAGCTCACTGTCGGTTTGGATGACACCTACACCCAGGCCATCGACATGGGGGCTGAAAATATAACCTTCAGTGGTCTTGTGATTACCACGGACGGCGGCCATCAGGGCCCCAGCTATGCAACAATCTCGGACCTTTCCATTACAACCCCGACCGTCCCCGAGCCCACCACGGCTACACTGAGCCTTCTGGCTCTGGCCGGCCTTGCCGCTCGCCGTCGCCGCAAGTAAAAAAAACGGCTAAAGCATTTTGTAAAACCGTTGCCCGTTTCCGGGCAGCGGTTTTTGTTTATACCGCATCAAGCGAAAATCTGCTTGGGAGCAGTATTCAGCAGTGGTTATTTTCTCCGGAGGAGTGCCGCATAGGCGCCATCCGCCTGCTCTCGGTGAGGTAAAGCCAGATAATCCTTTACGAGAGAAAACTCCGGGTGAGCACTCAGGAAAGCATCCACCACGGCGCGGTCTTCCTGCAAATCAATGGAACAGGTGGAATACACCAACCGCCCACCGGGGCGTACAGCCTCACAGGCTGAAGAAAGAATGGCTGACTGAAGTTCAGCCAAGCGCTCAAACTCTTCAGGTTTCAAGCGCCAGCGGGCGTCCACTCTGCGCTGAAGCACACCACTATTGCTGCAGGGCACATCCAGCAGCACGGCATCAAAAGCCTGCTTCCATTCCTGCGGACATGTTTCAGTCCAATCATGCCGGCGCACCTCCACATCTTCCCCACCGGCGCGCAGCAGGTTCTCCCTGAGCTTGGGCAAGCGGTGCGCCTCTGCATCCGTAGCAAGTAGGCTTATCTTTCCTGCACTCGCCGCAATCATCGCGGCGGATTTACCGCCGGGAGCGGCACAGGCATCCAGCACACGCTCACCCGGTACAGGTGCAAGAAGCTGCACACAATAGCGCGTAGACGGATCAGCCACATACACGCTGCCTTCCTGCAGCTCACGTATCGGCACACCGGCAGACATGCGGTACCAGCCGGGAGCGGAAGGATGAGGCTGCCAATCTTCCGGAATCACGGGAGGGCGCAAGGGGTTGATGCGTGCATAAACCAGCGGCGGGCACACATTCCAAGCCAGCAGCTGAGCCGTTTCCTCAGCGCCGAACTCCTGCAGCCAGCGCTTCACAAGCCAATCCGGAGTGGAATACCGCACACCAAGGGGTAGCTCCTCCCGCTCAGCCATGAACTCAGCCCTCCTGCGCACGGCGTTGCGCAGCATGCCGTTCACCACGCCTCGCACACGGGCAGATGCCAGATTAACGGTTTCCGACACAGCAGCGTGCTCCGGCTTATTCAGCACGAACAGCTGGCAAAGGCCCACCATCACCAGCCAGCGTACGGGGGGCTCCAGCTTACCGGAACGCAGAGAAGAGCACAGGTGCTCCAGCCAGCGCAAATTACGCAGCACACCCAGCACAATAGCCTGAGTCAAAGCCCTGTCCATGGGCTTGAGAGCCCCGGCTTCACGGGTAATGAGCGTCTCAGCGAACACGCCGCCCTGCTCCCAGCGCTGCAAGCAGTTCCAAGCAACCCGGCGCGGGTTATTATCGGAAGGGGTGTGCTTCCTGTTCTTTTGAGATGCGGAGGGCTTCATGAGGCTTCAGATGAATATTCGGAAAGAGTTTGCGGAAGCGGCAGCTGCCCGTTCCACGCAATGACGGAGCCGGTCTCGGCGGAATCCGCTCCGGGGGTAAACTCCAGCTGCCCCCCTGCACTCGCCAGAATCACCCCGGCAGCAGCAAAATCCCAAAGGTGAATCCGGTTCTCGATGTACGCGTCAAAGCGCCCTGCTGCAATATAGCAAAGAGTAAGTGCAGCAGAGCCCAGTATACGAATCTTGCGCACACGGGCAGAAAGATAAGCAAAGCGGCGTATACCCTCCTCACCGGAGCCATCATGGCTGCCATGGCCCACAAAAATAACAGACTTGGCAAGTTCCTTGCGGGAAGATACCTTTATCTCCCGCCCGTTCAGGTACGCAGCCCCACCGGCCACGGCCGTAAAACATTCATCCTGCATGGGGTCATACACACAACCCAGCACAAGCTCACCGCGCACACGCAGAGCAATGCTCACGCAAAAGATGGGGATGCCATAGAAGTAGTTGACGGTGCCATCTATCGGGTCTACAATCCACACGGCCTCAGCCTCCGCTGAGCCGGCATTCCCTTCCTCCCCCAGCACGGCATAATCAGGGAATGCCCGCAAAAGGCTTTCCACAATAATGGCCTGAGTGTCTTTATCCAACTGCAGCTTAATATCATGCGGCAATTCTTCATTCACTGGCCCAGCATCCGTAAACCGCGCGCGAAGAAATGCGCCGGCTGCGCGCGCTGCAGAACAAGCGGCCTGCAACTGTGAGGAATAATCAGGCATAAAACACTTAGTTAGAATTCGTTCTTTCCTTAAGCATACCACGAGCGGCCTCGTGCAGCTCACGAGCCAAGCAATATGAAACGCGGCGGATAAGGCCCGTCATCTTACTATCAGTGGGCATATCGGCGGGGTCATCAAATCCCATCCACACGAAAACAGCCACGCCTCTCTGGTTGAATACCATGCACATGTTGCCATGCCCGGCAGGAAGTTTTTCATTCAGCACAATCGGCTGACGATCAGCTATCTCAAAGGGGGCTATCTGAGCCACGGCTCTCGCGCCTTCGCGGCGAATGTATTCCCCTTCCACCACGGGCCGGAACGTGTACAGCGGAGCACCGCCACGGCTCCATACACGGTTTATCAGTTTGAAATCATAGTTGCGCCCATCGTTCTGGATATCAAAGAGAACGCGAGCCAAATCCATACGGCGCATCAAAAACTCACCCCGGTAAAGCTGCAGTTCATTCTCACGGGTAGGCAGCTCCAATCCCATGTCCAATTGCTGATAAGCGGAGCTCACTACATCATAGCCAAGCCGGGTGCCTGTTACATCCTCACGCTGAGTCACGATGTGAGCATCATCACCGCCCGGTAAGCAAGCACAGCTGTACAGGAAGGGCGCCATAGCCCTGCCGGGCATGCAGTTTCCACGCCAGCGGTCAATCCCATCCACCGCACTACGACCAGATACCAAGGCTAACACACGCCCCTTGTTGTTACGGCGGGCATCCACAATCATCACGCAGCATTGCAGCACATGGCTGAGATCATTATCCTGCCCACGCACCCTCATGGAGGAGGGCCTGGCAATACCTTCAAAGAAACTACGCAGCCTCTGGGCTTCCGAGGCGTTTTCGTGCAATAGAGGCAACCATTCATCCGGGAAACTATTCTGCTTTTCCACGGCCACAAGAGCCCTCTCCACAGACTGCTCTACGCGCTGCTGAAGGGGAAGCATAAGGTTCGTCACCACGGAGATACCGCCCACGTTCTCGCCAAGCTCCTCACGCATGTCATCCAGCTCGTGATGTGCCCACATGGCGGCATAGGAGTTAATGACACGGGAGTCCTCAGCAACCGGGGCCAACACAATGGCAGCGGCCTCAGCTTCATCATGCTGCTCCTGTGTGATGAAGCCCAGTTCCAGCATGCGGTCAAGCGTCTCACGCTTCACCGCCATGGCCTTCTCCATGCTCGTCACAGGATTAAAGAGAGAGGGGCCACGCACAAGGCCGGCCAGAGTGGCACACTCCACCAAGTTCAGCTCGGATACACGCTTGCCAAAATAACGGTGAGCAGCAGCCGCTACGCCATAACAATTCTGCCCAAAATAGATGCGGTTCAGGTATTGTGTCAGGATGGTTTGTTTATCATAACTGCGCTCAATGCGCTGAGCCAGCAGAGCCTCCAGAAGCTTGCGGTCTAAGGATTTCTCGCTCAGCTCAAAAACATTACGCGTAAGCTGCATCGTGATAGTAGAAGCCCCCTGCTCATAACTCATGGAGGAGATATTCCGCAGCAGCGAACGCAGCACGGAAGTATACACCACGCCATTATGCTCAAAGAACGAATCATCCTCACGGGCCACGAAGGCATTCACCAGATTCTCCGGCAACTCTTCCCAAGTAACGATAAGGGGAGCTTCCCCCGTCAGCGACATCAAGGGAGTATTCGCACTGTCATAAAGCACGCTTTCACCGCTGCCCCTCACCACTCGCTCCAAATCATACTGCAGAGCCCTGCAGCTGTAGGTAACAAAGACGGTAATGATAGCTATGATGAAAAACGCCAGAATAAGCCCCACGGCCACCAGCTTACGGCGGCCGATGCTAAAGATTCTGTACCAACGCTTCCGGCGGTTAATCCCCCGTGAGTAAAACATGTTGCAAACTTTGTTTTTACTGATTATCGTGCATCTTCATGAAGATGGAGACGTTAGCCTCCGGCAGCCAGTTCGGGAACTCATTATGCAGGGCCTGTTCATACTGCTCAGCTTCACCGGAGCGGTCACTGAGGCGCAGCGCAATGGCCACCTTGTACAGGGCCACGGGCTTCAACTCGCGATCGCCCACCACGTTGGCAGTACGGCCATAGTAACGCGCAGCATCAGAGAAAGCGCGTTCAGCAAAATAACTGTCACCCAAGGTGATGAACACAGAGGACTTAATGGGGCCGTCAATACCCAGAGCGATAGCTTCCTCACAGAGGGCGCGAGCCTCAGCTGTGCGGTTCAGACCGATGAGCAGCTGCGCCATATCGCGCATGCCCTCCGCCTTGCGGTAAGGCTGAGTCTCCATGGAAACATAATGCTGAGCAGCCTCCAGACCACGCTCAAACTGGCGCAGCTCCAAACGGGCACGAGCAAGAGATTTCCACACAAGAGCTTCCACATCTGCGCGCTCCTGTCTGGTGCCATCCGGGGCGTCATACGCAACCTTGGGGGCACGGGCCACAGCCTCTGAGAGGTATTTATCCGCATCCAGGTAACGGTGGCTCTGGAAGCACATCCAGCCGCACCAACGGGGAATGGCCGGAGGAAGTGCCTGATAGGATGCAGGATTATTCCGCTCCAGCGTGACGAGAGCCTCACGCAGATTATCAGCATCCTGCATCTTGAAGAAGCAGTGCACGAGGCATAAATCCACCGCGGAACCATACTGCTCAGGATTCAGCGTGCGAGCCTCACGGAAGTGAGGAATGGCGGCTCCCGGGTTCTCATCCATCTGCACACGAGCAATGAGATAATGAGCCTCAGCAATGGCGGAAGGCTTAGCGCGCCCGGCACACTGAATCAAGCGCTCATAGTAGCTCACCATGCGGTTCTTATCACGCGAGGCACAGGCCTGAGCAGCTCTCTGCAAGCACATCGGCACAGCAGGTGACTGCGGATATTCATTTATCACGCGGTCAAAATCCGCAAGTGCTGCGTCTAAATTATTCTGGTTCACATAGCAGCAGCCACGCAGCGCAAGAGCCTCCGGAAGGCGCACATCCGTTGTGAAGGTGCGGATGAACTCGTTAAGCGTGCTAATGGCATCAGCCGTTCCGCCGTGGTATGCACACCACGCCTTCTTGTACATGGCATCACCACGCACCTGAGCGGAAAGATTGCTCAGATTCGCAAAGTTGATAGCCTCAAACTGGCGGGAGGCCTCCTGAACATCTGCCAGCATCAGGCGGTCAGCATACATGAGGCGTACCAAATCCACGCAGGGAAGCGAGGCTGTGCTCTGCCCAGCGGCAGCATAAGTACGAAGGAATGCCTGAGCCAGCGAGATGAAATTACCGCTGCGGGTCTGCTGCGCGCAGATAAGGCGGCGGTATCCGGCATCTGCCGCCAGCGCACTGTTCGGCAAGGCCTTCTCAGCCACCTGGTACCACTGAGCAGCGCTGTTGAAATCACGCAGTTCCATGTAGGACTGACCCACAATAATGGCTCGGCGAGCTTCACGCTCTGAATCATCAAGCTGCACGTATTGAGTACGCACCAAATCCACCACAGCCTGATAATTCTTCTGGCGATAAAGCGCAAGTAATGAATCCATCTGCGCCTCACCGTGGTACGCCTCCATACCCGCCATGGAGGAAAGACGGGCATAATGAGCATTTGCTTCAGCGGGTCTGCCCAATTTGGAAGCAAGACGTGCCGCCTGCAAGGTGGCCACAGATCGCATGGATTCCTCCACATCCGCACGGTCCAGCAAGCGGGAGAAGAAGCCGTATGCCTCCGCAAACTCACCGGCTTCTGTCTTCATCTGCCCCAGTGTGTAGAGTGAGACATTCACCAGCACAGCCGGTACACCCTGTGCTGAGGACAGCCCAGTGAACAGGGACTCCGCCTCTTGTTTCTGTCCCTTCTGCATAAGCACGCGGCCAAGGCGGAACTCAGCATCAAACCTCAACTCAGCCTGCCCGGTGGTGGCAATGGTGATACGGAAGTACTTCTCCGCACGATCCCAAAGATTACGAGAGGCCGCCTGAGAAGCAAGGCGATACGCAGCAGAGGCCGTGTACTCTCCGCCATTCGGATTATCAGCTATCTGCTGCAGCACTCCGGCAGCAGCCGTATTATCCCCGGTAGCCTCAAGGCAGGTCGCCTGAAGATACTGAGCCCGCACGGCACGGGAAGATTGAGGAAAATCCTTTACAAAATTTTCAAAAAGCAAGGCAGCACGAGCCATACCCAAGCGGCGTGAGTTCGCGTCAAGCCCAGCCTGTCGAGCCTGAGAATACAAGTGCTCCGCGATGGCGTAGGAATCAGCCTCCTGATCCACCACGAGCTCTTCCTCTTCAGCAGGGTCCTGAGCCCATACGGGGGGCAGCGTTACAGCACTCAACGCCATCAGGCTGAATATAATTCTTGTCTTTATCATATCGGGGCTTCTTTCCGAATAGTTGAACCCCACCGATTGGCAGAGTTCTTTCGTTTGTATTAAGTAAGGTATATGTGGGGCAGATGCCCGGCGAGCTTATTGCTGCTCGCTACTGGGCATCTGCTTGGAAAAGCTCACGTTATAAACGCCAGCCTTGGTACATGTGGAGATAACATCTGCCACACGCTGCCAGCGCATTTCGGCGTCTGCGCGAATTCGGACGGGCTGATGCTCGTTGATTCGCACCTGACGGCGCAAGCGGTGTTCCAGCTCTTCCAGCGTGAACACTTCGCGGTCAATCGTGATAATCAGATTTTCATTTTCCTCGCGGGCATTAATGATAATCTCATCAATCGCGCGTGATTCCTCAGCCGTTGTCTGCGGAGCCGTAGGCACACGCACCTTCAAATCCTGCTCATTAAGAATGAACTTCTGAGTCACCACGAAGAAAATAAGCAGCAGGAACACCACGTCAAGCATGGGAGCCAGCTGGAAGCCGATAGGCTCTGGTACCTTCGCGTTAATTTTCATGACTGGGCGAGAAAGAGTTATCACATATCATCGTCTTCCATCAGCTCCGTGCGGTTCCCCTTCTGGGTAACGGAATTACCCAGACGGTACTCACGGTCTGCCTGCACTGTCAGCACGGAGAGAATGTGGGTGATAGCCACCTCCATATCCGTAATGTGCTTCTGAATGCGGTTACGGAACACTGCGTAGGCAAGCATACAGGGAATGGCCAGCACCAGACCACCGGCCGTGGTAATCATGGCCTCGGAGATACCGCTTGCCATCTGCATCTGCTTCACGCCTTCAAAGTTACCCTGTGCCATTTCCCAGAAGGTGGTCATCATACCCAGCACAGTACCAAGAAGACCCACCATGGGAGCGATAGAACCGATATCAGAAAGCCAGTTAATCTGGCGGGTAAGGATGTTTGCCTGACGGGTTGCCTCAGCAGAGGCCACCTCACGCACGGCATCCATGTTAGCGCGCTTGTTGCGCTGCATGAACATCACAATCACATGCACGGTGCGAGCAAAGCTGGAACCATCATTCTTACACAGCTCAAGCAGGCCACCGTAGTCCTTACGGCGAATGTAGGATTCCACCGTCAGAACGATATCACGCGGAAGAACAGCAGAGGAACGAGTCGTCCACAGGCACACGAACACTGCCATCAGAGCAATGAACGAAAGCCCCAGCAGACCATACATCAGCGGGCCGCCTTTTTCAAAAATTTCAAAAACGCTGAACCCCTGAGCCGCCGCACTCGTCTTTACCTGACCTTCCTGAGCTAATAAAAAAATCGCATGCATAGATTGCGGGCATTATATGCTAACCGGAGCATAATTTCAAGCCTAGAAACTGTCTTCGCGCGTTTTTTTACGGAGCCGGCACGAGGTCATCACGCACCTCAAAATTATAGGAATGCACCGCGCCCCTGTCTATCAGGAAATAGTGCCACCACTCCTTGCTGTAATTACGCATACCGGCCTCAGCCATAGCATTCCTGAGAATGAGCCGGTTAGCACGCTGTTGCTCTGTTATAAGCGGGCTGCGTGTGGCGGAGGAAACATCCAGCAAATCATGGTGACCGCCCATATCCAGCTCCTTGCCTGTTCGGAGGTCCACCACGGTCAAGTCCACGGCTATACCCCAGCTGTGCTCGGAAACATCACCTATATACTGCCCATCATAAATCCCCTGCTTGGTGATATTCGGATAAAAGCGGGCTTTCATTTGCTCGTCCGGCGTGCGGGACCAAGCGCGAAAGTCTTTCATGGCGCGTGAGGGGCGGTAGGCGTCCCACACCAGCAGGCCAAGCCCTTGCCGCGCCAGAATATCAGCGGCGCGTCTCACGGCCTCAGCTGCATCCTGCCGAAGAATGGCCCGGGTGCCATTATAGCCCGCTATGGGGCGCCCCACGAAGTTATCATTCCCGCTGTACTTCAAATCCACTCTCACCGTGGGCGCCACGGTATCCAGATAACAGAACCCCTCCGGCAGAGTATACACAGGAGCGGGAGGTGTCACCGGCGCAGGCGTGTAGGGGGTGCAACCCGCAAGCAGAGCTACAGCTGCAGCACAGATATACGCACAGAGATTCTTCATGTGCAATATGATAGCACATTCCCCCTGCTCTGACAAGCCGGAACTATTTTCCTGCGCAGTCGGCGATTAGCGGCACAGCCCCATTCCCCCGCGGTAGGCGCGGGCCAGCACTGTGACAGTGCGCGGCAGCAGATAAAGGGAAAGGTTCTGCTGCTTATCAGTAAAGTGGTTCACGCTGTGGTCCTGACGGTCCAGGCCACCAAAGGCTGCGGCGTCAGAATCCAGCACGACTTTCCACTCGCCATGGGCGGGAGCGGGCAGCTTGTAATCCGGTATGGCGCGGGAGCCGTTCCAGTTAAACACAAACACGAGACCGGCACGCTCAAACGCCATCACCTGATTCTTCTCGTCCAGATTCAACGGGCGAGCAGGCGCGGAGTCAAGCAGGTTCGTGTTCCGGGCCAGCTCTATCATGGCGCGGTCAAACTCATTCAGGTAGCGGTAGCGCAGCAGTTCATTGTCCACAAGGCTCCACTGGCGGCGGCAATACTTATACGAGTTCCCATTCCCTTCGCGGGGGAAATCTATCCACTCCGGATGCCCGAACTCATTGCCCATGAAGTTCAGCCAGCCTTCACCACCGGCGGCCAGCGTGGCCAGACGTATCATCTTGTGCAGGGCCATGCCACGGTCTATGATGACGCTGGGCATCTCGCAGCTCATATGGGTGTACATCTCAGCATCCATGAGGCGGAAAGCGATGGTCTTATCACCCACCAACGCTTGGTCATGACTCTCAGCGTAGGCGATGTTGGCCTCGCCATAGCGGCGATTGATGAGGGTGTACCATATATCACCCACACTCCACTCCTCGTCTTTCTTTTCCTTGAGTATCTTAATCCAGTAATCCGGGAGGCCCATGGCGAGGCGGTGCGTGAAGCCGAAGCCGCCTTCATCCACCGGGCGGCAGAGGCCGGGCATGCCGGACATATCCTCCGCGATGGCGAAAGCCCCGGGCCGAGCCTGCTGCACAAGGGTGGCGGCCAGCTGCAGGTATACCACAGCATCGATATTCACCTGCGTATTGAAATAGCAGCCCAAATCCGTGAACGGCTCGTGCCCGTGGTGCAAGTACAGCATACTCGTCCCGCCATCAAAGCGGAAGCCGTCAAAGCGGAACTCCTGCAGCCACCAGCGCAGGTTACTGAGCAAGAACTCGATGACTTCCGTGCGTCCGTAGTCAAAGAGGCAGCTGTCCCAGTCCGGGTGGAAGGCGTCTCGCTTACCGGCGTTGAAGTACTGGCCACCGGAGCCGTCAAAATTGTTCAGACCTTCGGCCACATTCTTCACGGCGTGAGAGTGCACCACGTCCAGCAGCACCGCGATGCCGAGCCCGTGCGCGGTATCAATAAGGTACTTCAAATCTTCCGGGGTACCGAAGCGGTTGCAAGGAGCGAAGAAGGATGACACGTGATAACCGAAGGAGCCGTAATACGGGTGTTCCTGTATGGCCATGAGCTGCACCACGTTGTACCCCAGTTTTGCTACGCGCGGCAGCACATTATCCGCAAACTCCCTGTAGCTGTGCACGCATTCCTCTTCCCCTGCCATGCCAACGTGAGCCTCATAGATGAACGGCACTTTCACCTGCGAAGGATTCCAGCGGGTGTTCTTCCAGCGGTACTCCTCTTCCGGAGCCCAAATGACGCCGCTATAATCAAAAGTGGCAGGGTCCTGCTGCGTGTAACGAATCCACGCCGGTATGCGATCCTTGCCCACATTATCAGCACCCACCACATGCACCTTCACTCGCTGCCCATGCTGCAGCGCGTCCGCCGGCAGGCGCAGCTCCCACACGCCATCAGGCCCAGGTTGCATGGGCGAGGCCTGGCGGTTCCAGCCGTTGAAATCACCTATGAGCCAGAGCCCGCGGGCACCGGGTGCCCACTCGTGGTATACCCACTCGCCCGTGGCCGCATCGCGGTTAAAACCGTAGCGAGTAAAGCCATTAGCACACTCCAGCAGGGAGCCATAGCGGCGGCATATGCTCTCCAAACGACCGTCATACAAGCGCATGCGGCCCTTTATTTCTCTTTCATACGGTGCCAGCCAGCCATCTGCCAGTACCAATCCGGGTATGGGTGCTCTTCTCATCGCCTTGCATTTTACCCTTTTTTCCCATTTTTGGCAAGAAATTACTCGCTCTCCCCACTTTCTGCACCACTTTTACCCCCTTTTTTACCCATTTTTCGCCTTTTCGAGCACATTTTTTCACTTTTTATTAGAATCTTTCTAAAAATAGCTTGACTAATTCCCACAAAGTTGATATATTTTCGTCGTCACCTGCAAACAGGCAGACAAAACAGCACAACACAGCAAACACAAACCTACATACACGATTATGAAAAAGTACCAGTGCACCATCTGCGGCGAAGTCATCGAGAGCGAAACCATGCCTGAAGTTTGCCCCGTATGCGGGGTGGATACCTTCATCGAACTGGAGGAGGGCGCCGAGAAAGTATATGCTGACGAGCACCGCGTAGGCGTGGCCAAGGGGCTGGATGAGGAAGTGGTAAAGGGCCTGAGAGATCATTTCACCGGTGAGTGCTGTGAGGTAGGCATGTACCTTGCCATGAGCCGCCAGGCTGAGCGCGAGGGTTACCCCGAGGTGGCAGAGGCATTCCGCCGCTATGCTTTCGAGGAAGCCGAGCACGCAGCCAAGTTCGCTGAGCTTCTGGGCGAAGTACTTACGGACAGCACCGAGAAGAACGTTCAGATGCGTGCCGATGCCGAGTTCGGCGCCTGCAACAGCAAGCTTGCCATCGCTAAGCGCGCCAAGCAGCTCGGTTACGACGCCATCCACGATACCGTGCACGAGATGTGCAAGGACGAAGCTCGCCACGGCAAAGGCTTTGATGGCCTGCTGAAGCGCTACTTCGGTAAGTAAAGATTTTGTTCACCATGCAGACATTGACCCTCGGGCGATACGTCGCCCGGGGGCTCACTTTTTCTGCCAAGAAAGTCGAGCACGTCCGGCCGCGGCGAGCATGGCCTGCTGCGTACCCTTCACGACAACAACGGATTCCGGGCTGAGAGCCCCCTGCACCGCCACAAAGCCATTCTGCTGCAGCCCGGTATTCACCGGCACGAGCGTGGCGCCGCCGTTATCATCCGCCACAGCCAGCAGGTTCTTGCCCTGAATGCTGATAATCGCCTCCACGGGCACCATCATCACCTGATGCTGGACGGCTACCGCAGCACGCACCCGCACAAACATGCCCGGCCGCAGCAAGGCATCAGGATTAGACGTGCGAGCATCCAGCTGCAGCGTGCCGGTGGAAGCTGCCACGGCATTATCCACGCCCTGAATGACAGCCGGCTCGCCATACACCTCACCATTCGGCAGCACGAGTTCCACCTTAGCTCCGGGCCGTAAAGCGCCATCCGCTCCACCCTGACTCAGCCAATCCTGAGCGCTGATACTGAAGAGCACACGTATGGGATTCAGGGTATTCACCGTCACCAGCGGCGAGCCCTCTGGGGAAACATAAGTGCCCACATCCGCCCGGGCAAAGCCCACGATTCCCTCCACCGGCGAGCGCAGCGTACAGTAGGAAAGATTCGTCCGAGCCTGAGCTGTAGCAGCTCTTGCCGCAGCGTGAGAGGCCTGAGCAGACAGCAGCTGCTGGCGTGCATCCGTGTACGACTGCCGGGAGATAGCACCTTCCCTCACGAGGGGTTCATTATACGCAAGGTGCTGCGCGGCCTCTGTCTCCGCAGCGCTCGCTTGGGCCTCACGCTGCTCCGCCTCTGCCAGAGCTTGCTCATACAGCTCCGGATTGATACGGTATAAAACTTCACCGGCCTGCACCGCTGCGCCGTTTGTAAAAAGGCGCTCCTGCACATAGCCACTCACCTGCGGCAGCACCTCCGCGCTCACGAGCCCCTCCAGGCGACCCACCCACTCGCGGTATTCCGTCACATCTCCCAGCTGTGGTTTTGCCACCTCCACGGCATACTCAGGTAACTGAGCGGCGGCCGCATGCTGCTTGCCATCCTCGCCACATGCTCCAAGCAGCAGCGCCGCCGCCACAGAAATTGTTCTTCGCATCCTCATCTCACCGCTTCAGACACGGCTTCGGCCTCACCCCGCGCAAAAACAGCTATCCACCTGTATTTATATATTATTTACGGGCGAACCGGCAGATTGTTTGTATTGCCTGTTTTTGCACGGCATGGGGGAAAGGTGCGGTCACACCCTGCGACCATGAAAAAAATCACCCCTACAGATGATGACAGCGTGAGCGTCTTCGGTGCGGCGGATGTGGCACGCCCCCTGCCCACGGAGAAGTTTCCGCAGCCTTCCATGAGACCGGAGGATGCGTTTCAGCTGATAAAAGACGAGCTACTGCTGGATGGCAATGCCCGGCAGAACCTCGCAACCTTCTGCCAAACCTGGGACGATGCCTGGGTGCACCGGCTCATGGATATCAGTATATCCAAAAACATGATAGATAAGGACGAGTACCCACAGTGCGCGGAAATTGAGCAGCGCTGCGTGCGCATGATTGCGGAGCTGTGGAACTGCCCGGCGGACCAAAAGCCGATTGGCTGCTCCACCATAGGCTCCAGTGAGGCCTGCATGCTGGGCGGCATGGCAGCACTTTGGCGCTGGCGTATGAAGCGCAAGAAAGAAGGCAAGCCCACGGATAAGCCGAATCTCGTCTGCGGCCCGGTGCAGATATGCTGGCACAAGTTCTGCCGTTACTGGGATGTAGAGATGCGCGAGATTCCTATGACACCTCAGGCCTATTGCATGACTCCCGAGGAAATGCTCAAGCATGTGGACGAAAACACCATCTGCGTGGTGCCTACCTTCGGCGTGACTTACACCGGCCAGTACGAATTCCCGGAAACTATCTGCAAGGCGCTGGACAAACTCGCGGCGGATGGCGGCCCGGATGTGGATGTGCATGTGGACGCAGCGAGCGGCGGTTTTCTGGCCCCCTTCACCGCGCCGGATATCCCCTTTGATTTCCGCCTGCCGCGCGTGAAGTCCATCAGCTCCAGCGGCCACAAGTACGGGCTGGCTCCCGTAGGCTGCGGCTGGGTCGTGTGGCGTGATGAATCTGAGCTGCCCAAGGACCTCACCTTCGCCGTGAACTACTTAGGCGGCAGCATTCCCACCATCGCGCTGAACTTCTCCCGCCCGGCCGGGCAAGTCATCTCGCAGTATTATACCTTCTGCCGCCTTGGCAGAGAGGGCTACCGCCGCGTGCATGATGCAGCATACAAGGTGGCAGCCTTCCTGCACAAGGAATTCAACAAGCTGGGCAAATTCAACTTCATTGCCACCGGCAACCCGCAGACGGATATCCCGGCGGTTTGCTTCAGCATGAAGAAGGGCTATGAGCCCGGGTACAACCTCTACGAACTCTCCGAACGCCTGCGCACCCGTGGCTGGCAGGTGCCGGCGTTCAGCCTCCCGGCTAAGGTGGAGGACGTAGTAGTCATGCGTGTGATGGTGCGCCGTGGCTTCACCATGGATATGGCAACCCTCCTGATGGAGGATGTAAAACGGGCGATGAACTTTCTGGAGAAGCACGTCCCCGCCACCCATACCAAGGAAGCTGAAGCCATGGCCTTCAAGCACACCTAATGGTGGAACGGCGCTTAACAGCGCACGTTCTTCCTAGGCCTCAGGCCGCGGGGATAGCGGGTAACCGGCTCTTCCTCGCGGCACTGAGCGAAGGCACTCTCCGGGTCACCCGGATTCTGGCGAAGACACTCCAGCACGCGGTTCCGGGTGGCCACGGCGGCAGCGAGAGACTCTCGCTCGCCGCCGTATTGCTTATCCGAAAAATAACGTGTGAAGTGCACCTGATTGCGGCAGAGCGTCACTCTCCATCCCTGAAAGGATGTAAACTCATAGGTGAAGCGGGTAATGTTACGTATGGGCTTCATAATATCGGCATCATACCACTCATTTTCAAGGGGTCAATTTTAATTAGGTGTAAACGCACAAAATAACTTTTCCCCGGAGAAAGGCTCTGGTAAGGTATGCACACCATGAAACAGAAATCCATCACCTTCCGCTGCTCACAGCCGCAGCACACTCGCCTTGAATCAGCCATGGAAACGCTCTCGGCAGACAGCCGTTCGGCTTTCATCTCCTCTGCGCTGGAAGACTTCCTTTCCCTAGTGGAGCAAGAAGAAGTGGCCGGCATGGATTTGTTCGCCCTCGTCGATATGGTGGATTCCACCGGCAGCGGAAAAACCTTCGCCACCCACGCCTAAAACACGCCCCCGATGCGAAGTGTGGAGGAACACCAGCCCGTTCCTCCACTTGGCGGCAGTGCTGAAGACTCGAAAAAATGTGCCCATGACACAAGGGAAATCGTAATTTTCCTCATGGCGTATTTTTTTCTTTTCTGAAACGCATACATCGTGTATAAATACACACTGTGGAACGCGCTAGTGCACAGGCAAAGCTGCCTTCCACTCAAAACGAGATAACTTTTACACCAAAAGATGAGCACTTCTTCTTTTTTACCGGCTCAGTACGCCCACCCGTACGAGATTGACCCCAAGTACAGCAAGTCCGTGGCCTACTTCTGCATGGAGTACGCCATTGACAACGTCTTCAAAATCTACTCCGGCGGCCTCGGCTACCTGGCCGGCTCCCACATGCGCTCTGCCGGTGCCCTCAGGCAGAATCTGGTGGGTGTAGGCATTCTCTGGTCCTACGGCTATTACAACCAGATTCGCGCGGAAGACGGGTCCATGGCCGTACAGTACCGCAAGAAAGAATACGCTTTCCTGGAGGATCACAACATCAAGTTCCTCATCAACATCTGCAACTCCCCCGTGTGGGTGAAGGCATACTACCTGCGCCCGGAGATTTTTGATACGGCGCCCATGTTCTTCCTTACCACGGATTTGCCGGAGAATGATGCTGTGAGCCGCTCCATCACCCAGCGTCTCTATGACAGCAACCCCATGACCCGCATCTCCCAGTACATCGTGCTGGGTCAGGGTGGCGCACGCCTTTTCGAAGAGCTCGGCATCGAGCCCGAAATTTACCACATGAACGAGGCACACGCCATCGGCGCCGCCTTCCACATGCTCGCCCGCAATGGCGGCAACGTGGAGGAAGTGCGCAAGCGCTTCGTCTTCACCACGCACACCCCGGAGGAAGCCGGTAATGAGAAGATGGATATCAACCTCATGGCCAACTTCTCCTTCTTTGACGGCCTCTCCTTAGATCAGGTGCGCTCCATGCTCAAGCTCTCCCCTGATGAGCAGACCTTCAATTACACCCTCGCCGCCCTCCGCCTGTCCCACATCGCTAACGGCGTGAGCGAGCTGCACGGTGAAGTCTCCCGCCAGATGTGGCAGGGATACTCGGATATCTGCCCCATCACCCACGTGACAAACGCTCAGAACCTCTCCTACTGGCAGGATGCTGAGCTGGCTGAGGCCTTTGCCGCACGCGATAAGCGCGCCTTCATGGCCCGCAAGCGCGCGCTGAAGAAGGATCTCTTCCGCATGGTGGGTGAGCAGACCGGCCACCTCTTTGATCAGGACACTCTCACCATCGTGTGGGCACGCCGTTTTGCCGCTTACAAGCGCCCTGCCCTCATCACGGATAACCCGGTCATGTTCGAGCGCATGCTCCAGCGCACCAATCGCCCCGTGCAGATGATTTGGGCCGGCAAGCCCTACCCCACGGACTTCACCGCGGTGGATATCTTCAACAAGCTCAACAAGCTCAGTGAGAAATTCCCCCGCTGCGCTGTGCTCACCGGCTACGAGCTCGCCCTCAGCCGCCTCCTCAAGAACGGCTCCGACATCTGGCTGAACAACCCCGTCGTGACTCGCGAGGCCTCCGGCACCTCCGGTATGTCCGCCGCCATGAACGGCTCCATCACCATCTCCACAAATGATGGCTGGGTACGCGAATTCGCCCGCGATGGCCAGAACTGCTTCATGATTCCTGAAGCTAAGGAAGGCCTCTCTGCTGAAGCTCGCGACCGCTCAGACCGCGACCACTTCTACAACATCCTCGAGTCCAAGGTACTCCACCTCTATTACGATGACCGTGACGCATGGAACGACATC
>CALABM010000099.1 GCA_937885815.1 uncultured Verrucomicrobiales bacterium
AGAATACGCTGACTATATGTCGTTTGGTGCCCTTTTTCTGTAATCTTTGGGACACGTATGCAGAGAGCACGAATGCTTATAAAATTACGAAAATACATTTTTAATGACACCGAATACTTTCAATCTGACATTCAATAACTTAACTTTATTGTATCGAGTCAAACCGGAGATAAACACCAGCAAATCTGAAACAGCCCCCTTTTCAAATGACCAATTACGAACTTGACTTCCACCCACATCGGAGCTAGGATTAAGGTAGTGCTTTAAATGCTTGAATCATGAAACTGCATCTGCCTCTTTCTCTCCGCTCGTCTCTTCTTGCTGTTTTTGCCGCCTCTGTGGTTGTGCCAGCAATGGCTTCCACCATGCACGGGGATGTCTCTCTTGTTACCTATACAGATTTCGGGCAAAATGCCGGTCGGTATGATGTCGGGGTGACCAATGAGCTGCTGCAGCAAATCCGAGAGGAAGCTGGCGGTATTGTTATCAGCTACACCGGGGGACAGGCGGATTATGTGATTCCTCTGAATCAGGGAATGATTGATTTCTCATCTACCTTTTACCGCTCAACTGCGGCGGCTATTTCTCCATCTATGATTGTAACGGTGGGGCACAATGGGGAAATCAGTTCGGATTTCAGTTCGGAAGTAGCAGGTATCGGGGTCGAGCATGCAATTCAATACACCGCTGTAGGTAATAGGAGTTCAAGTGATTACAGTAACTATGCCTACAACACAAACTCTGTACCAGACTGGCGAGTCACACGAGAGAGTAAGATTTTTACGGATATTACTCCTGCTATAACTTGCACCAGCAATTCTGAAGCCTACAATCTGGCGCAGACGAGTTTGTTTTACCATGCCGGTTCCGGCACTCAATCACAGAGTGGCAGCTCTTGGTCAATTAGTGGTTATAATTTTACGACCGGTGGTATTGCTAAACCGACCGGGGTAATCAACAACCCCTATTCCGGAGGGGCTTATCGTGGCGGCGTATATGTGACACATGGTTATGATTCTACATCGGCGGGGGTGAATCAGAATAACCCATTGCCTTATGCGACTAATTCGGGTGATTCCGGCAGTCCTGTCTTTGTGTATGATGGAACTCAGTACAAGTTATGGGGCAGCGTTATCGGCATGACCGGCTCCGGTACTTCTATTTATAACGGGTATGCTGAAGAATATAACCGGGTAATCCACAAATACGATGTGTCTATTGATATGGCCGGGGCTGTGACCGAAAATGGTGTACAGACTGTGTGGCTTCATGGTGTGAATCAGGTTGTCGACGGAAAATGGTCGGGGAGTGTTCAGCTGGGAGACTCGGAGCAGAAGTTCTGCGGTCTGCTGAGTGGCTTGAATACATGGGCTGATTTGAGCGATTTGAAGGATACGCAAAATTGGTATGCTTACAACGGGCGCTTGCAACGAGGGACCGTGGAGTTATTTTTCACGGAAAACCTGCTGTTTACCTCATCTGCTGAACAGAATAAGATTGTTGTGAATGATACAGTGGATCTTGGTATCGGTTATGCTGAATTTAGTAGCGGCAAGTACACAATAGTTTCGGAAGCCGGTGAGAACAACCTCTTCAACCATGCCGGCTATGTGATTAATGAAGGTGCTGAGGTGCACTTACAGCTGACAAATCCTAGCGATTATATGCGCGAGTGGCGCAAGACCGGAGCCGGGGATTTGTACATTGAGGGACAGGGTAACAATGATGTACTGATTAATCTTGGCGGTAGCGGTACAGTTTATCTGAACCGTGAGGGCGGCTATGCGGCCTACAATGTTCTGGCTAACAACGGGGCAACGGTGGTTATAAGCGATATTAACCAGATTAAGCGAGATTTTACCTTTGGTAATGGTGGGGGCACTCTGGACATGAACGGTTGTAGCATGGATTGGTACACTACTGCCGAAGCTGCGGAAAACAACCGCGAGGGTTTCTCTATCAATGCTCTTACAGAAGATGCGCTGATTGCTAACTACAGCGGGAACTCCACGCTTACCTACCGAGAAAGCGGAAATACAACATATCGCGGCTCGTTTACCGATTCTGAAACCGGCAGTCTCAAGGTGGTATATGATACAGTCGGCGGAACTTGGACAATCAACAGCATCCGCACGAACCTGCAGCATGCGGATAGCGGTTTGCAGGTGGTAAACGGACACGTGATATTATGCGGCACGAACACGGTACACGGATTGGGCTCTGATATGCCAACATCTACAGTCAATTATGAAAATGAAAAAGGTGAAATTTTATGCCACGCTACGTGGGGAAGGGCTCATTGCCGCCCTTCCCCACACCCCTTCTTGCTAGGGAGTTGGGCACCTTCGGAGACTTTTGGATTTTTTTGATTATGCGTAATTTTTTTCAAAAAGCCACTTTTTGGTTTCGGCATTAAGCCAAATCAATAATTTGCGCATACACGCAACCATAGCTACTATTGTTTTTTTGCCTTTAAGCTTTAATCTTTCGTACATTCTAGTGATAGGATGGTCATGTAGACGTAGCAATGAGGTAACTGATAGGTATAGCAGACTTTTTATACCTTTTCTGCCCATTCTGGTCATCCTTTTGCCGGTCATCTTTCCGCTATCCCAATTGTATGGAGCTAGACCTACCAATGATGCAACCTGTCTACGATTCATTTGACCTAATTCCGGTAATTGGCTTAACAAAGCAAGAGCTGTATTCGGTCCAATACCCTGCAAACTAAGATAATAATCATAACGTTCCTGCATTTCTTGATTGGCTATTATGAGCTTATGCATTTCTTTCTCTATTCGCGCAATTTGCTTTTCATCATGTGAGATCGCTCGTTCAATTTCTCGAATGAGAAATTTGTCACGTTGCGCCGATAAACTGCTTTTTGCGTGAACCATTCTACGCTTGAAGAAGTTTAATGAACTTTGCAGTTCTTTAAGCCTCATAAGCACTGGACTTTCCGTTACATTTGCTTGCGCATGGGTTTGCTCCGCGAAACGTGCTATCATCTCGCAATCCTTCTTATCGGTCTTTGCTTGCACTCCTATCGCCCGAGCATAATTTCTTACTCGAGATGGATTTAAACAAACCTGAGAAATACCCATACTGAGTAGTTGCATTGCCAGTATCCGGCTTAACCAACCGGTGGACTCATATGCTACCAATACAGGCTCATTCT
>CALABM010000100.1 GCA_937885815.1 uncultured Verrucomicrobiales bacterium
TTGTATCGAATTGCTGATTGCTTATAGTGAAAAGAATGAGCGCGAGTAGTATGACCATGCCCACAATCCCCAGAATCCTTGCCACCACAGCCCTGTGCCTTGCGGCGATGGGGCTGAGCTCCTGTGTTACCACGGTGCACCGCTATGCGTGGAATCGCGCCAAAGTCATCGATGAAGCCTACTGGGTTCAGGATGAGAAAAACATAGAACTGTACCGTGTAGGCGATACTGTCTACGCTAAGGGCTTTATCGGCCCCGCTCGTGGCGGACAGGCTACCGATGACATACCCGCCGGGGTTTACTTCACGCACGGTGGTGCCGGCTCCTGCTTCAATCCCATTGAGGAGCAAGGGCGCCCCGTTTACATAAGGGTGAGAGATGGCTATACGAAATTGCGAAAGGATGCAACAACTATATATGCTTCGAGCTCCGGCAAAAATGCCGGTGAGGTCTTGTATGTGCACTGGTATGCACCCCCGCATTCATCACACCTCTCCGAGTTACCTGCGGGAGCCGTTCGCCTGACAGAACACGGGAGCACCGGTTCAGGCATTGAGGAGTCGGATGGTTACAAACCTCATACCGATGCGCACAAATACTATGCTTATCCGCTCGGTGCCCTCATCGCCGTGGGGGTGGATGCTCCGCTGACGCTTGCCGGAAATGCCCTGCTGCTGGGTGGCTTGGCTGCTACGATTCCCTGTGCCGGCATATTTGCAGTTTACGAAGCCTGCACTCAGAACGCAGCAGATGCCGAGCCAACGCCGGAAACCTAAGAATGCGGAAAAAGGTGTAATAGCTACTACAAAATAGAAACAAACATAACCATGCGTAAGTCCTGGTCTATTGTCCTGCTCATTTCTCTTCTGATAAGTATAGGCATCAATATAAAATTACTTTCAGAAAATCAGACTTTTGAGGAAACTGCCAAGCTGTGTACTACCAAGCAAAGCGCCACAGATTGGTATCATCAGCATCTGGCTTATGAAAACAGCAGAGACACAAGTTCCGCTGAACTTTGCCTATCCATTGCTGCTCAATTGGGTCATGCAGAAGCTCAGTGTAAATTAGGCAGAATACATTTGGATAGGGGCGATGAAAAATTGGCAGAAACATGGATGACCGAAGCCGCCAAGCAAGGAAATGCCGAACATCAATATCAACTCGGGCGTTGCTACGATTACGTTTACGCATGGGAATCTGATGAGGAGAAAGCCCAGTTCAGCAGACTTGCCTTTAGCTGGTACGAGAAGTCTGCTACGCAAAACCATGCCGCAGCTGCCAAATTTTTGGCTCAATGCTACAGAGTAGGCAGGGGGTGCGAGAAAGACTTATCTGCAGCAGAGTATTGGTATAAGAAAGCCGCTGAACTGGGTGAGTATGTAAATCGAGGGCTGGCAGAGGTTTATATTGAAACAGGGCGACCGGAATTAGCAATGCCGCTCCTTTCTGCCGAAGCCGCAGCAGGTTCCTCTCAAGCCCGAACGATATTAAACAATCTTAACGCCGGCAAATCCGACTCACATTAAAGAAGTGCCACAGCGAGAACAGATGTTGCCTTTTTCTAATAGATAAATTTTCCAGCATGATGACAACACCTTTCATAGCCAACGATTCCGTGGGAACAATAGCTCCATTTACACTGCTGCTGGTTCCGCTGTCTTACATGGGCATTTGCCTGATAGGATTTACAATAGGTAGCATAGGTAGTCGGCGGGGCTTTCTTCGCATATTCTTATCGAGCTTATTTTGTTGCTTGTTGGTGTTTTGCCTGCTGATTCCTGCAGTGGTGAGCCTTCCCGTCAGCGAAAAAGACCCGGAGTTGGCAGTTCTCTATGAAGAACTGGATATATCGTCCGGTTACGAATGGTCTCTCTGGGTAGTTATCTGCGAGATTATTCTACTTATCATGGGTGTTTTAGTGCCCCTGTGGATAGGTAAAGTCTACACCAAACTGAGCTGGCTGCGCTCCATTCTTGTAACGATAGGCATAGCAGGCGCTACTGCCGCAACGTGGGCGGTCATGTTTCTTGCCGGAGTGTTCTTTGCCATCATGTCACAATAATCCTGAGGATGGAAACGCGCAACAAAATGCCTGCCGGGAGCGTCTATTTATTAGAAAATCACACGCCGCTCACATGAAAATCCTGAATATCA
>CALABM010000101.1 GCA_937885815.1 uncultured Verrucomicrobiales bacterium
GGTATGTCCTGCTTGGTGGTAGCAATTCCATGGAGCTTGAAGGTTTGGAGAGTTATCAGCTTGAAGGCGTGACCCTGGGTGAGGGGGCCGCCTTGACTTTCACTCTGTCTGAGGAGGTGTTGGAGGGGCTCACGGAGTCGACTATTACGATTAATTTTTACGGTCTTTCTCTGGAAGGGGAGGCTGCATTTACTGCCATGAGTGAAGAAGATGATTCTTTGCAGATTGTCAGTTATACTACTACTGGTGAAGGCGTGTCTGTGACGGTGTCTAACGTCGTTCCGGAGCCTACTACAGCCACGCTTTCTTTCCTCGCTCTGGCTGCTCTTGCAGCTCGTCGCAGACGCCGTTGAGTTGAGTTTTTACACTTATTATTAGCCTTGCTCTTAGTTTATGTAGCTGCGAGTAGGGCTTTCTTATTCACTTTTAACTTACTTTTTAAATATGTCTTTTACTGATAATGAAGTTATAACATCGGTACGTTACTACAACGAATCCGACTACCACGAAATGTTTGAGGTGAGTAGTTCCTGTACTGTCACTTTGAAAGATGGGGGCCAGTTGAAATTTTACGGCGCATATGAATCGTATGACTATTATTATTCTTCCGGTCAGTCTTTGTATGTGTCTGGTACTCTTAATGCAGAGTTTGAGAATAAAGCGGATGCGATTTATTCTGACTGTCCCCTATTCTTCTTGTCGGTAGACGGCACGATGAATTTCGAGAATGCCGGTATACATTTGGGGGCTGAAAATGATAGTCATGAGCATTATAATTATTATTATTCTTCTTCTCGTTTTCAGATATATGAAGGCGCTGAAGTTATCATGAACGGTGGTTCTTTGTATTACGAATCATGCTACGATGATGCGCAAGATAGTGTAAAGGTATATGGTAACCTGATAATGAGCGGTACTGATGTTGACGCTCCGATATACGTGGAACAGCATAGCTCTAGTTATCAGGCGGGGGTGACTGCTAATAATTGTACCTTCCATCAGACAATTACGTTGTATGACTATTATACCGGGAATACGGCAACCATGTTGAAGGGAACAGGTAACGTCTTTACTTGTCAGGAATTGTTGTATCTTGATTATTATCAGGGCGATTTTTCGGAGGTAATAGGATTTATCGGAGAGACGATAGCTACGAATCCGTATATATCATTCTATGCCAAAGGTAATGTGACGGTTTCATCCGCGCAGGTAGGTGGAGTGCAGATTGGGTTCTGCTATAGAGGCTCTTCTTCTCAAAGTAAAGTGACAATTGAGGAGGGTGCAGAATTGATGCTGTCCGGGTATGTCTCCCAGTATGGTAGTATTGAGGCTTCTTTTGATAATCAGGCGAATGCTATAGTGGGTATTGAGGGTAATTCGACAAGTTTTTATTTGCGGGGTGTTGTTAACCTGAACAAAGCAAATATTGATCTCACGGCAAACGGAACGGCGTCCGGCAGTATCACTGTCTATTCGGACGCTGTACTGACGATGACTGATGCTTCTCTTACTACCACGGGGGGGACGTCTGTAACCGGCAAGATTAAACTGACTAATGTTGATGTAGCGGGGAAACTTTTGCTTCAATCGGGTGCGACTGCGGAGATTGTAGGCTGCGATATTCGTGAGCTTTCTATTTCTCTGTTGGCTGCTGATTTGAAAATTACGGGCAACGATTTCTCCAATACCAAGATTACGTTTACTGATACGGATGCCGGTGGTGTAGTTGACCTCTCCGGTAATAACTGGGGGACGATTGACCGTGAGGTGATTCTGGCTCGCTTGGGTGAAAATGCTGCACATGTCTACCTGGGAGAGCTTGAGGGCGAGTATACCGGTACTCAAGTATATACAGTAACCAACACGAACGATAGCGGAGAGGGGAGCTTGCGTTGGGCATTGGCTCAGTCAGAAGCTTATACGGGAACTCGCCGCGTGGAGATTCGTTTTGCGGATAGTCTGGTCGGGGAAAGTATTGAGTTGAGCCGCTCTTTGGAAATTTCCAATCGTGTGAGATTGGTAAATCTTGCTGTCCCGGTAGCAATAACCGGTGCTGACATTGTGGTGCGAGGCGAGGTTCACATGGAAAATATGGTGCTGGAGAGCCTGCAGCTCGCAGAAGGTGCCATTCTGACCGGGAAAGGTAACAGAATATCCGGTAACGGTGCCGTTGTAAAGGTTAGCGGCCACAATTTGTTTACGGACTTGTTTGAGGGTGAGGTGGTGAATAAGGATAGTTCATATATTCTTATTGATTGCGACATCAATAATGGTGTATTTGGCTTGGATGCTCTCGGGCTGCCTTATCATGTGATGGAAAATCATGCCATGACAGGTACGATTAATATCGAGGCTGGAGAGACTTTGATTGTGGGGGATGGTGTTGAACTTGAGCATACCGGTGCCGAAATTTCAATAGCCGGAAAGTTTGTTGCTCTAAATTCAGAGAGAACTGACACCTTAACATCTACAACAACAAATTCATACTCATATATTTATGTGGATGATTCTGGTTCTCTGGAGCTGAAAAATGCCAACATATCACTTTCGGGGCGCTACGGTGCTTATTTGTATTTGAGAGGAAATAATGCTGATTTCTCCATGGAAAATGGAGAATTGAGCGCTGATGTGATGTTTGTCGGAACTCAGGCGGCAGCTTCGTTTAAAGGCGTAACTATAAAGGGGGATGTGGGTTATTACTCCACTTCTGGAACCTGCAGTAGAAGCTTGTATATGGAAGATTGCACTCTTTCCGGCAGCCTTGATTTGGAAGATAGTACGGTTACGGTAAAGAACTCTTATTTGCAGGGTGGAATAACGATGAGTTACACCACAATGCAGGTGACGGATTCCCACGTGTCCGGGTTGATTTATCCCGGATATAAGAGTACTCTCACCATGAACAATTGTGAGATAGATGGCTATTTCAATTTATATTACATATCTGCATTCTCCGGCAGCGGTAATACATTCAATGGTGAGGTGTTTGCTGAATTCTCATCTTTATATGAGGTTAGTACATCTAGTATCTCGAATGCATTGAAGCTCTTCTCCAAGATAGAGAGTGACAGATTGACGGTTCGGATAACTTCACTTGTGGATATAAGTGGTGATGAAACCCTGCAGGGATTAGCCGGGTATCCGCCGATTGCATATAAAGTGGGTGAGTGGCAGTTGGATGGCTACGACCAATACTATGCGTATGGGCATCCTACGGCTCGTGTGGGGAGTTACACAACTCTGACGCTGGAAGAAAATGCGGTGTTGGAATTGAGTGGTGGTGGGGTAGCTGTTTCTATGTCATATGACCCGTTCATGGCGGGCTATTACGATGATACGATAGCAGATGCCATGCGTTCTTTTGCCGTAGATCCGGATAGCAGCAGCAATTATTTTGATAACCTTTATGCCTATTGTGAAAAGATGTACAATGGCATGATTGTTTACGGCACGGTGAAAGCGGATTTTGAAAATGAGGCGGACGCTATCATATCTGACGAGGCATATACTCGCTTAAACATCGGCTTGCGCGCAGATTATGGTTATATTGATGAATACGGTAGCTTGAAACTTAGCAATGCGAATATTCGCCTGACGGGTGAGAATAGCGATGTTTGCGTGCGCTATGGTTCTTCCGCTACCATGGTCGGGGGTGAGCTCCGTACAACGGGGGGTTGGCTGAATGAGGGTACAACCACCTTGCGAGATGTAGAAGTGCGCAGCAATATAACAAGCACAGAAAATTCTACGCTTAACCTTATTGATACAGTTCATTACGCAGCTGTAACTTTAAAAGATTCTGTGAATGCCAATATTACCGGCACCACGGGCATCACAACCCTTGCCATTGAGGGTAGTTCGGCCGATCTCACGATAGAAGGTAACGATTTTAGTGATACCATTATCGATGTGAGCTCTTATAGCGGACCTCAAATAGACCTTTCTGGTAACTATTGGGGCTTGGATGCAACTAAAGAGAGTATCATTGCAAAGATTGTCGGTTATAACGAAAGTGTGGTAAACATTGGCACTTGGATGACAATTGCCCCGGATCGCGCAGATAGAATTGTTGTAACTACCCATGAAGGTATTCTTGGCTCCGGTGGTTTGCTCATGGCTTTGTCGGATGCCGCGAGCGTGTCCGGGGTTGTGAATCCCAAGGTGGTGTTTGCCTCCCATCTTGCGGGTAAGACTATTACCTACCATAGTGATTTGTCCGTAAGTGAAGGTGTAACCGTGGAGCTGAGTGGCGGGGTTGTAATTGATACTCCGAAGCTTACTATAAATGGTTCGCTTGTCGCTGAGTATGCGGCAACGACTCCTGCCTTGCAAGGTGAGGGTATGCTGCAGGTTGGTTCGACCGGCTCTGTGAACTTGGTGAATGCGGGTGTCAATCTCGCTGGCGGTATTCTTCTTGCTGAAGGTGCTCGCTTCTTCATGGACGGCGGAGAGCTGGGAAGCGATGTAACGATTGCCAGTGGTTCTGTGGTTTCATTGAATAATCTTACCCTGACAAATGAGATTTTAGAGATTGCACTTGCCGAGAGCGTGACGCTTACCAACTGCAAGCTGCAGATGCCGGAAGGAATAACTCTCACTTCGCTTTCAAACCTGAAAGGAAGTGGAAATATGATTGCGGCTACTACCATTCCGCCAACATCGGGTACAGTTGCTCTGACCTTGGGTACAAGTGGTACGGCCTTTAGCGGTTCTACTGGTAAGTTGCTGACCTTGTTCGCTGACAGCGGCACCACAGGTGCTGTGTCCCTCGCTCATCTTGGAGACGCAACACTCGCAAATATCAATACTATCTTTGAGGACGGCTATGTAACGAATTCGCTCCGTATTAGCGGTAACACGGAGGTCGCAGATAGTGTCGTAATTACCTCAGACGGAAATATTAGTGTGGAAAACGGAGGCTCTTTGCGCTCTACCGGCAATGTCTCGCTCAATTTTGAAAGTTCTGCAACCTTGAGCATCTCAGCCGGAGCTGCAATGGATGTGGCTAAACTTGAACTGGATGGCGACGCCTGTAATGTAAGCCTTGACGTGGATGGCACCATGAAGCTTCGTGGCGGTGAACTGACTGCACAAGTAATCAGCGGTGACATTAGCGGTACTGCAATTTGGAAGGATGTAACCATCTCGCAGCAGCAGAGCGGAACCCTTCAGGTAAGCGGCAGCTTGAGCACTGAGGGCGGCAGCTTGGATGGTCTGGTTGTGACCGTAAGTGGCGGTGGTAGCATCATCATGAAAGACACTCTGGGTCCGGATGCCCTTACTTTCTCCGGGGATCCTGCCACCGTGAGCTTGTCCGGTAATGACTTCAGCAACACCACCATTAATGTTTCTAACCTGAGCGGTAATGCGATAGACTTGTCCGGTAACTACTGGGGAACCAGCAACCGGGAAGAAATTATTCAGAAGATTCAGGGCTACAGCGAGGATAAAGTTATCCTGGATAGCTGGCTGGTGGGCGACGATTCTGAGGCCTTCAAGTTTAACGGAGTCTCGGGTAATACGCTGCTTTCCGCCACTGCAACGAGCGTGACGCTGAGCTTTACCCATAGCGTGGATGTTGCAAGTATTACTGCTGAGAATCTGTACATGCAGAGTATTACAGGTTCTAAGGTGGAGATTACCAGCTACTCCGTGGAGGGTAGTAATTTGGTGCTGCACTTCGAGCCGCTGGCCTCTAACGGACGCTATGATATCGTAGTGGGTAACTCCATCAAGAGTATTGCTGGGCAGACTATTACTATGGGGAGCGAGCAGAGCTTGGTCTCCGTGACGGCTGATGTCATTGCAGAAACTGTGGAGTCGGTGCGAGTAGAGGACTCTCTTACTCCCGGCTATATCGATATCATGCTTAGCGGTGAGATTTCCCCGGCTACGGTGAATCAGGCCGGCTTCTCCCTTGTCGGCCCGGATGGTAAGACCATGCCTGTGGGGAACTGGAATATGCCGGCTCCGCGTATCCTTCGCCTTTATGTGGACAATCTGTCGCAGGCAGGAGAATATACCCTTACACTGCCAGCTGAATTGGCAGACGCTGCAGGCAATAAGATGAGCACCCAGACGGTGAACTTCACTGTAGAAAGTGCGGATAACACAGTGCTGCCAAGCAATACTCAATATGAAGGTTTGACTAATGGTAGCGTCAGCGTGAGTTTCAGCGTGAGCAATGACGGCAATTTGGACGTAACGAACGCCAAGGTGGAAATCTGGCTGACGACGAATGGCACGGTGGCTGAGGATTCCGTGCTGTTGGATATCGCAACGATTGAAACGCTTACTGCCGGCGGTACGGTAGAGCTGACACGTAACTTGTTGCTGAGCGATGTGCCCGGTCTGGAGGCCGGAGATTATCAATTGGTTGCTACTGTGAGCGGTGGCAAGGAATTGACGGTTCTGACGGATGATAACAGCGGCTCCATCGGCAGCTTGTCTGTAAGTTACCCGCCAAGCGCGGATTTGAAAGTTGTCTTCGATAACTGGGCGGAAGATATGAGCCAAGCTCTTGTTCCGGGAGCAGCGGCCATGGCGCACATTTTCGTGAGCAATGAGGGTAATGAAAACTCCGTTGGTAGCATTGAGATTGTGCTGGGGATGATTCCGTCCGGTGGCAGTGCCGCGGACATGGTAGAGATTACCACTGAAGAGCTTGGCAATTTCACGATGACCCCGGGAACAAGCCTGAACGTACCGATCCAATTCACAGTACCGGCAGATATTAAGCTGGACGGTGATGTGCAGCTGGTGGTAGTGCTGAAGTCTGATACGTATGAGCTGCCGGAGGACATGGCCAATAATACGGTTATTTCTGAGCCCGTACAGCTGGAGAAGCTGCTTGGCATTTCCGCCTCCGTGGCTTCAATTACGGAGGGCAGCAGCACGAAGGTGGTTTACACCATTACCCGCACCGGTGATTGTAGCAAGGCCCTCACTGTAAACCTGAGCAGTGAGCAGGCAGCACGCCTTGGCCTGCCACAGACGGTAACTATTGCCGCCGGGCAGAGCTCTGCCCGCGTGCAGGCGAAGATGGTGAATGATACGGAATATACCGGCAATATTGAAGCTACCATTGGTGTTTCCGCCAGCGGTTATCAGTCCGCCTCTACTGGTTTGACAATCGTGGAAGACGAGAAACCCAGCATCAGCGTGAGCCTGATTCCGGCAGATGTAACGGAAGGCAGGGATACCGTGCTGCAGGGTACTGTGAGCATCAACACGGTGTCCACTCAGGATATTGTGGTGAAACTGGGCAGCAACTATAGCGGCCAGATAAAGGCTCCCTCGACCGTGACGATTAAGGCCGGAGAAAGCTCCGCAAGCTTTGAAGCTACGGTGGTGGATGATAGTATTGCCGAGATTGATAAGGAGGTGAAGATTACGGCAGCCTCTACAGGCTTTAACAGCGGTTTTGCCACCGTGCTGGTGAAAGATGATGACCTGCCGCAGGTGGAGCTTGTGCTTAGTAAGGAAATCGTTTCTGAAAGTGATGGTTACTATG
>CALABM010000102.1 GCA_937885815.1 uncultured Verrucomicrobiales bacterium
AGCCCAGAGTAAGTGTGATGCCATCACCAAGTGTCAGCGTGGAATCCGCCTTGGGAGCATTGATGGTGGTGAAGCCCATATCAGCAGTCAGCGTCAGCTTAGCTGTTTTGTCTGCCGTGCCCATCGTTACATGCTGGATGTTGTTGGCGGAGTTGGTGAGGACGGTGGTACCGCTGTTGCTGTTGGTGGTGCCGAGGTCAAGGTAGGTGCCGCTTATCTTGCCGTTCATGGTGAAGGTACCGGCATGGCGGAATACAAAGGAGTCCTTCGTGTCGGAAAGTAGGATATCCAGATTCGTGGCACCGCCCTCGCTCCAGTGCTCACCGGCTGTTACTTTCAGCTGAACGGTGGGATCCAGATTATAGGAGGTGATGTTTGAATTGCCGCCCATAATCTCCAGAATGCCTGTGAATGAGGAGAGGTTAGCAGATTTTTCATGAGTGCCATTGGCGAAGGTTATCTGAACGGTGCCATCACCGCTGACTGCTTCCGAGAATCCACTGCTCTGAGCTGTAGCGAAGGTAAGCGTGGCGCCGGATTTTACGTAGAACTCAGCGGCTTCAGCAGTGCCGGCAGTGGCGGATTCTCCGCCCACGGTTACGATGGAGCCTTCTTCTACGGCGTAGTATATCTTGCCGTTCATGCTGACGTTGCCATCGGCATCAATTGCGTAAGCCGTGCCTCCGTAATTAATGGAGGAGAGGTTGGTGACTGTTGCGCTTTCTGCTTTTTCAAGCACCTTGAAGGTGCCCTCGGCCGCTGCAAGACCATTCGTTGTGGGGATGGTGGCTTCGTAACTATCGAAGTTCAGCAGGCTGGAGATGGAAACACTGCCGCCGGAGCCAACGTTCAAGGTGCCGCTGTTGGTCACGGTGATAGCGCTGCTGATGGTGGTGGCTCCGTTAAGATTTATGGTGCCGTTCTCTACGGTAAGGCCGGCGTTAAGAGTGGTTGCGCCATTAAGGTTCAGCACGCCACCGCCAGACTTAGTGAGCAGCTCTTCGGCGCGGGTTGCTCCTGTTACTGTAAGAGCCCCGGCATTGTGATATACGTCAATACGGCCACCGGTTCCTTCGCCCAGCGTGGAGCTGATAATAAGGGAGTCCAGACTGCGTGCCGTAGAGTCTGCAAAATCAAGCTGGCCACCATTACCGAGTTGTACGGTGGCGTTCTGCGCGAGTGTGCCAGCAAGCCATTCGATTTTGCCCTGCTGAATGTTAAGGGTGCCTGCATCAACGGCGGTGTTTCTCAGGTGGAATGTCCCATTGCCGGTCTTAGTAAGCACGTTGCCATTCAGGTTCAAACTGGTGGCTCCGTAATTGCTGCCGAGAATGCCGAAACGGCTGTCTGTGTGCACCGTAGCGTTTCCGCTGAGGTCAACGATAGGCAGGTTGCGCTTATCGGTGCCTAGGTTGCCGCCGGAATTGGACAGTACAGCGCCGTCTTCCAGAATGACGTGATAGTAAGCTTCTTTGCCGTTGAGGTCCAGCATGGCGCCGCCCTGTACGGTGATGGTGCGGGAGTTGTTGCTGAGGTAGTTACGGCCAAGAGAGTCATTATTACCGGAGTTTTGCAGCTTGGTGCCGCTCAGTACGATGATATTGCCGGTATAGTTTACGTTGCCGCCTGTGCTGTTGATAACAGCCAGATAGCCGTCCTCTCCCACCTCATCGGCCACGGTCATGGCAAGGGCGTCACTGCTCTGGGGACCGGTGAACTGCAGCGCGGCAGTGCCGGCTGTGTTGGTCAGATACAAGGTGCCACCGTCCTGTGTGGTGACCTTGTTGAGCATGGATGCATTAGTCGTCGTCAGTGTAGCGCCGCTCGTCACTGTATAGGACGAGATTTCGTCCATGGTGTCGCTGTTATATGTCACTTGGGTGTTGACCCAGTATGTGGCTTTGTCTATCTCGGAAAGCAGAATGCTACCTGTAGCAGAATCTACGGTGGTGGCCTTGGCAACGCCATTACTAATGACACTGTTTACGCCGCTGATAGTGGCACCGGCCTCGGCCTCGATAATCGTGAAGAGTTTGCTGCTATAGCCGTTTTCAGCGGTGTTGCCACTGATGTCTACATAACCAATGTTGGAGAAGACCGGTAGTGTGTCCAGTCCGGCTATGGAGAGGCTGCCTTCATTGATGAAAGTACCATCGGCTGATACTTTCATTGTTTGGGTCAGGGTGGCATCGCTAGTAAATTTCAGGGTGCCGCTGTTAACTGTAACGCAGCCGTAGAACTCGTTTGAGTTTTCGGAATTACTGTAGGAGAAGGTCAGGGTGCCTTCACCGGTCTTGGTGATGGAGCCGACACCACCACTGCGGGAGCGGTATATGCGCCCGGTGATGTCCAGAGTATCAGCCGCGCCGGTTACATCAATGGTAAGCGCTTCACGCTCGCGAATCGCTACACCGATGGTGTTATTAGTGCCGGTGGCTGTAATAGTGCCGCCGAATGTATCAAGGGCGGCAGGGGTTGTGGCATCTGCAGCGGATGTGCTCACAATGCGGGTATGTCCACCCAGAACAAAATTGGTGGACATCGTGACTCGGGCTGCAAGATTCAGCGTGGCTTTGTTGTCCTCTTCGCCGATGAGGCGAAGGGTCTTGGTGGATGAAGAGCTCCAGCCTAATACATCGTCCACGGTGCCGTTAACGGTACCACCGGCCTTAATGGTCAGCTGGCCGTTGATGTTCGGGCTGCTAGTGCTCTGAGTGAGTTCAAGTGTGCTGCCGTTTCCTACAGTGATGTTAAGTGCACCGGAGGCACGGGTGATATCATTAGCGTTTATCGTCACACCGCTGCCGGAAAGCTCTACCGTGGCGCTGTTACCATCACCGGTATCAACGGTCACACCATCAGAAAAAACGTCTGCCAAGCTACCGTCCAAATCGGTTAATTTCAGAGTGGAATTATTACCGATAAGAGAATAACCGGTCTCATTTTCTACCTCGGAAGAATTCACTACGCTGTTCTCTTGAACAATGCCGTATACACTGCTGTCCCCCTCTATAACCAGCGCATTATTAATATGCATGCCGTTCACTACAACGCCATCTACCTTCCAGATGGTGCTGTCTGCTATGGTTACAGTGTCGCTACCGATTGCATATACGTATTTGGTGCCGCCCAGAAAGCCGTTCTCTGTGCCGATGTAGGGGCTTGCCATGGAGGCGCTGAGGTCGATGGCACCGCAGGAAATGTCCAAACCGCCGTTAAGCGCTATGGCTTTGGTGAGGCGTACAGTACCGTCACCGGCGAGCGTCAGGATGCCGTTCTGCTGTACGAAGGCGCCACCGGAGGGCGCAAGGCTGAGAGTCTTGCCTTCTGCCACAGTAAGAGTGGTGTCGCCCTTGATGGTAAGGCCATTGTTGGGGGCAATGGAGAAGTTTCTGTTGAAGGTGGACTCGAAGGTTCCTTCGCCGCCGAGAATGAAAGTGCGGCTGCCGTTCGGGCCGATGCCGGCCACATTTGAATCCGCATCCACGATGAGGGCACCAGCGCTGAAAGAATTGTACTGAATCTGCAGGGTTACATCATTACCTGCAGTTGCCGGGGCCACAAAATGAAGCGTATGGGTGCTGTTGTTTGCAGCAGCAGTACTCCAAACGAGGGTTGATGTGCCGTCCGCCTCGCTCGTAAACGTGCAGCTGTGCATGAATGAATCAGCGCCCAGTGTTACCGTATAGGTTTCAGCCTGAGCTTGTGGCGCACTGAATGTAATGGCAAGCGCGCCGCTGGTTATGATTCCTGTGCCCATTGTTGTGGCTAGGCTGCTGACGATAGCCATGCAGGCGAGAACAGCTCTTCTGAGACCCTTGGGGAGATGCAGTTTCATAATGTCGAGGTGTAAGAATAAAAAAACGGCGGGGAGAACGAGCAGTGTGCTGTTCTCCACTAATCTACCTTGCAAGGATATCAAAAAGTCCCCCTGAGTCAAGCAAAAAAGCTGATTTTGCAGAACTTTGGGAGCTTTGATTTGTTAAGTTTCTCGTTAGTTGAAAGGTAGAGGAAGGGATGGTGGATAGTGGGAGGCGGTGGATAAAGTGGGGGTGGATTCATTTTGTGGTATGCTACAGTGAACTTTAGGCTTGCGGTCTGGGGTGAAAAGGTGTTAATATGAGGAGCGCGCTAGGGCGCATGGTAGCAGTAGAAAGGAGCATAAAAAGCATGTACATTAACCGCGAGATTTCCTGGCTGGAGTTTAATCAGCGAGTGCTCAATCAGGCCTATCGGCGAGAGCTGCCGCTGTTGGAGCGCGTGAAGTTCTTAGCGATTACAGCGAGTAATCTGGATGAGTTTTTCCAAGTGCGTGTGGGCGGGCTGATGCTGCTGCAGCAGAGCGGTAAGAGCAGTACGGATTTGACGGGGCTTTCTCCCAGTGAACAGCTTGAGCTTGTGCGCCTGCGCGCTGCCCGCATGGTATCTGAAGAGTACATGCTGATGAATAATGAGCTGCTGCCTTTGCTGCAGGAGGCCGGGCTGGCTCCTCTGAGCTTAGAAGAGCTTAGCGAGGCGCAGTACAGTGCGCTGGAAGATCATTTCTTGGCGAACGTGGCACCGCTGCTTACTCCGCTGGCGCTGGAGGTGGAGCACCCGCCCGTGCTGCCCAGCCTGAGCATCGTGCTGGGTGTGGATTTGCTGGACTCCGCCACGGGCGAGACTCGTTTTGTGGCGGTGGTGTTGCCGGAGTGCTTGCCACGCCGCGTGCACGCTGCTACCTTGGGTAAAGATGGCTATGTGCTGCTGGAGGCGCTGGTGGCGGAGTTTATCGGGCACTTGTTCCCGGGGGAGAAGATTGTGCAGAGCAGCCCGCTGCGGGTGACGCGCAATGGTGATATTGCCGTGGCAGAGCAGGAGGGTGGCAATTTTGCTCAGGAGATGGAAGCCGTGCTGGTGGCTCGCAAGTTCTCGGACTGTGTGCGCTTGGAGCTTCCCACGAGTACCGGGGCGGATTTTGCACGGCGTATTGCCGGGTTGGTGGGGGCGGATGAGTCCTCTACCTGCCGCGTGCCCGGTCCGCTGCGTTTAGTGGATTTTGGTAAGCTGGCCGGAGAGCCCGGGCATGAGCACCTGAAGGTGGAGAGCTGGGTGCCGGCATATCCGGAGGGAGTGGACCCGAACCTCACCATGTTTGAAAATATCGCGGAGGGGGATATTCTCATCCATAATCCGTTTGAGAGCTATGAGCCTGTGGTGAAGTTCGTGGAGGAAGCCGCGGCGGATGCTGATGTGCTGGCCATTAAGCAGGTGCTGTACCGCACGGCCGAGAACTCCCGCTTTATCAATGCTCTTTGCCGTGCCGCTGAGGCCGGTAAGCAGGTCACGGCTCTCGTGGAGTTGAAAGCGAGGTTTGATGAAAGCCATAATCTGGGGCAGGCTGAGCGCTTGCAGCGTGCAGGTGTGCAAGTGGTGTATGGCGTGAAAGGTTTTAAAACTCACGCTAAGATTACGCTTGTGGTGCGCCGTGAGAATGGCACGCTGCGCCGCTACTGCCACTTCGGTACCGGTAATTATAACGAGGATACTGCCCGTATTTACAGTGACCTCTCGCTCCTCACCTGTGATGAGCACCTCGGGGCGGATGCTTCCCAATTCTTCAACTCTGTGACGGGGCTCACGCGCCTGACTCGCTTCCGCCGCCTTTTCCCAAGCCCGGTTATGATGAAGGAACGCCTGTTGGAGCTTATTGCCGCAGAGGAGCAGCGTGCCCTTCGCGGCGAGCGTGCGGAGATTCGCGCCAAGATGAACTCCCTGAATGATCCGGATATGATGGCCGCTCTGGAGCGAGCATCTGCTGCCGGAGTGAAGATTCAGCTGAACATCCGCGGTATCTGCTGCTGGACCCCCGGCACACCTGAGGGGCGGGCCGGTACGCGTATCGTGAGCATTGTGGACCGCTATTTGGAGCATGCGCGTATTTTCACGTTCTGTAATGGCGGCAGCCCGCTGGTGTACATTGCCAGTGCGGACTGGATGCGCCGCAATCTGAACCGTCGCGTGGAGCTGATGATTCCTATCGAGAATCGTGCGCTTGCCGCACGCGTAATGGGGATTCTGGATGCTTGCTTGCGGGATAATACGCAGGCTTGCATCATTCGCCCGGATGGTACTTCATCCCCCGTGCACCGTAAAGATGGTGAAGCTCCCTTTGCCATGCAGGCATACCTGCACACTCAGGCCCGCCGCTCAGCCCGTGCTCGTGAGCGTGAGGGAAGGCAGACTCTCCAGCCCCACATGCCCAAGGCTTAAATGTCTTTTGCTTTTCAGTACTAAAGAAAAGCCGGCAGACTTGCGTCTGCCGGCTTTTTTTCAATTCTGTGTATGCTGAACTGCGAATTACAGCTCAAGAGTGGTGGGAACATCAGCACCGGGAGCCTGGGGCATGGGGCGCTGACCCTCCGGGCGCTGGCGACGGCGCGGACCGCGCTGGCCACGCTCACCGCGGCGCTCCTGAGCGGCTGCGCGGGCAGCTTCACGCTCAGCCTCGCTCAGCTGGCCGTCTTTGTCCGTATCAAAACGCTCAATCATCTCCGGGCGCTCGCCGTGGGGACGGCGGCGGTTGCCGGGGCGAGCATCGCCCTCCGGGCGCTGGCCGCGTGGGCCACGCTGGGCACGCTCACCGCGGCGGTTTTGAGCAGCGGCGCGCAGAGCCTCGTGCTCTTCAGGGCTCAGCTGGCCGTCACCATTCGTATCAAAACGCTCAATCATCTCCGGACGCTCGCTGTGGGGGCGGCGGCGGTTGCCGGGGTGTACCCTACCTTCGGGGCCCTGCGGGCGGCGGTTGTTCATCTCAGCGTGGGCAGCGGCGCGCTCTTCAGAGCTAATCTGACCGTCTTTATCCGTGTCAAATCTTTCCATCATGCGGCGCTGCATCTCTTCGCGCATAGCAGCACGATCTTCTTCGCTCATGTTGCGGCCGGGCATCATACCACCGGCACCCCAGTGGCGGGCCTGAGGAGCAGCAGGAGCGGCTTCCGGCTGAGGAGCATCCTGAGCCAGAGCAGGAAGAGTGGCGATAAGCGCCGCGATAAGTGTATTCTTCATCATATAGTGAGTGTGGATTTGAGTTTATGCTGGGCATGTGTTGCCCAGCTACTCTGAGGAACGATTTTTATTTTCGTTGTCTACAGGTATTTTTGAATTATTTTTTGAGCTGATTCCGTGCCGAAACGAGTACACAAAAAAGGCTTCCCGTTTGGGAAGCCTTTTTGAAGGAATGATTTTCAGCTCAGGGCTTTAGTGGTTGCAGCCGCAGTTACGACGGCAGTTGCGGGGGCCCTGGGGCATGTTACCCTGGAAGCGGGGCATGGGACGCTGACCCTGGAAGCAGGGCATCGGACGGCGAGCCTGACGGGTCATGCCGCAACGGGGACCCTGAGGACGCTGACCCTGGAAGCAGGGCATCGGACGACGGCCCTGACGGTTCATGCCGTGACGGGGACCCTGAGGCATGTTACCCTGGAAACGGG
>CALABM010000103.1 GCA_937885815.1 uncultured Verrucomicrobiales bacterium
AGCTTCGCCGCAATGTAACGTGTCTGTTTCAGATTTGCTGGTGAAGGCGGGGGATGGTGAGCTAGAGTTGGTGTATTATAATTGGAGATATTATAATGCAGCAGTTGGTAGGTGGAATAGTCGCGATAAGGAATATAATGATAATCCATATCACTTTACAAGAAATAATGCTACATTTGCAATTGATGAATTAGGATTAAAGGAATTCTCTTTTAATGAGCAATCGTGCGCGTTAACTCTTAAGCTAGAGTTAGAAATAGATTTTGTAAAATCTGTACGATTCGGATATGATAAAATTGGAGTCAATACATATTACGGTTCAGATTGGGATAATTCTAGCATAGGTGATGCTGAAAAACATATACTTGATAGTATAAATTCAGTCTGGCATAATAAGTATAAACTTACAACAAATAATAAATGCTGTCCATGTGAAAAAAACAGGGATAAATATATTACTAGAGTTTGTCAAGGGAGAATATTTTTTTCCTGATGTAAAATTCATTGTAGTAAGGGAAAATCCTGAATATGATTCAATAAATGGTCACAGCCCCAGAGAATATTCAATAGGGCGCAAAATTGTTATTCGTTCCAATTCATATTCCCGCACAATAAACCATGAATTCGGACATAATTTAGGGCTTACTCATCCCGGAGTAGGATTACCCATAGAAAAACGCCATTTGCCAGATGAAGCCAAAGCTCTATTTGCTGAAAATAGCGATTTTAAGAGTACCGGAATCAATGATTTATCATGCTATATTCATACGGGAACAGACAGATATGGTCGTGAAGTAAGTTACCACGATCTTATGGGACTGTATGGCGGGATGCGAGAATTCTACTTTGAAAAATGGCAAAATTATATGACTGAATTATGTGAAAATTGTGCATATAGCGTTAAAAAGAAATAAGTAAGAATAAAAAGAACTTCCATCCTCCACAAAAATAGAGGATGGAAGTTCTTAGCATATCAGGCATGAGCCGTAGTAAAATTGACCAGCGTTTTATTCTGACTTCAATCGTTCTTCGATAAGCTCAAGACAGCCCAATGCCTGAGGAATCTCTATGCCTTCGAAACCTCTAAGTTTACGCGCGGTTTCATACAGTGTTTTATCATCGAGTTTATAATTTACGTCCAATCCACACTCGAATAAAAACGCCAATCTTTCCTTCTGGTCTTGATGAAAGATACGTCTGAGTATAGCATCCAGTTGCTCTTTTGTAAGATTGTTATATCCTACCACATTGACATAATGATAGAAACAGTCATCCGAGAAAACTTTGACTATGGGAGCGTCACTGAAGTCCTGCAAAGCACTATCCAGCGGTGAAGCTCCGTATTTCATCAAAAGGTCAGCCACCGGAATACTCCTGGCCCACGATAGCGGGCTATGTTTTTTTGGGGGAAGAATATTGTTTTCTAATAAAACTTTGACAGTCTCGTACGAATCTTCTCCTGTTGCGAATAGGAGACATAACGGAGTCTTGTCCTCTTCATCAGCGTCATTGGGGCGTGCTCCGTTTTGCAGCAAGAAGCTCACACATTCCGCTGTTCCTTTCTTACATGCGTACTCCAGCAAGGGGTATTTGTGTGGCATCATATTCTCTAAAGTTCCAGAATGTTGCCAATCGAAATCTTCGTTTTTAAGAAGAGAAGAAAGCTCTGCCATATTATTTGATGAAATGGCCTCAATTGCTTTCGAGTGCAAAGATTCACAAGAGGTCAGCAAAACCGCGAGTAGAACAAGGAGCATTTGTAATGTCCCTTTTGAGATGTTTTTCATATTGGTATATTTAAGCGTTCTCATACCGGTGTTAATTGATACTGGATAATATTCAATGCCATGATTATGTATACCATATACAGCACATTAATCAAGTCTTATATACTCTCGTTCGTAATTTAAAGAATGTCAGTCTGCATTTTTACTGTATTACTCTATAGTACCGCTGTAGGTCCCTCACAAAATCAGCCCTACTTCCCGCACATGCAGGAGGTAGGGCTGAAATAATAACGGCAAATATGTTATAAGCAATTACTCGCTTTTATCCACCCAGCCGTGGCGCTGGGCGTAGCAGAAGAAATCTTCCAGCAGGAGCGAGTACTGTAAGCGATGGCGAGGGATTTTGACGGAGGATAAAATCTCCTCAGTGAGTTGGTTCTGCTTAATCGGATGCACAAAACCACTCTTTGCTTGATCTTCTTACTTCGTCAGCATGTTGGGGGAAATATTCGTCAACAAATTGTAATGTTTCATGAATAGTTGAAAAGCTTAGCGCATAATGGTCTTTTTCAGAATTGTCTCCAACTAAGACGATGGAAAACGAATCTTCCAAATGACACACACATCTCGGATGCCCCAATATGAAATATGCCCTATCCTTGAGAAAATTGTTTGCCTGAGGCATGGTTCTTACATAGGGAGGCAAATCAGTAACTATACGTGCATCATTATTAGTTTTCAGCAAAAGGGATAAATGATGATTACTCAATCGTTTTTGACTCTCACTAAAAAACAATCCGTCTACATAAAACACTCTAAAACTCGGCACACTATTAGCATATTGCTGCATGGCTTTCCGTTCACTGTCATTAGCTTCACGCGTTTCCGTTAAATCCAACGGAAAAGGTTCCAGAGATGTTTTGCAAGATGTTAACAATACACCACCCAAGACCAAAAGATACACATCGAGCCATATGGCTACTTTTTTTATCCAAGAATTCTGATCTAACATATTTAAAACTAGCGTCATTCTTTCGCCTCTTAGAAAGCCAATTTAAGTCCCTCTCTCTTGTGTGCAGGTGGCGTATGGGGCTTCTATATCATTTATACCCTCTGATGTCAATCCATTTTGGGGACGCTTTTGCATGGCCTCAAAAATATTCGTCAGCTATTCATGCTATTAATATAAAAGAGGTTGCTCTA
>CALABM010000104.1 GCA_937885815.1 uncultured Verrucomicrobiales bacterium
CGCCCGCATCGGCTCAGCCATGCTTCGCGCACAAGGTCTTTGAGGATATACTCGCTTTTTCTCACAGCAAGACGGAACTCTCGCTCATTGATTTCAGCCAAGAGCTTGCGGATTTTCAGTCCCTCTTCGTCACCGGGAGAACTACCATCCAAATGATGCTCGTGTATGAATCGCCGCCATGCTACCACATCATGATTGCCGTTGGATTTTGGAACGGGCGCCCCCTCCATCTTGCGCCAGTTACTAATACTCCGGCGAGATACACCCAGAGCTGCAGCCAAATCCACAATCGTATTGGTTTCGGTGATGGACGGGTCGCCGCCTTGGTCGCTGCTGTAAGCGATGCTTTGCAACAGCTCCACCTCTGCTTTTGTAAGTGGCTTTTTGGCTTTGACCTTGCTGACCGCTTGCTTGATGGCATTGGCGCGATTGACTTCGAGAACGGTGTCCGCTTGCGATGGTGTAACGATGGTAGGCATACGAGAAATGCCCCTTTCGGGGCGGGGTAAGGGTTGATATTATTTAGTACTCACCCGGCAATAGCGCGGTTGTCACGCTTCTGTCCCATTCTGTGATAATCCACAGCACGCGACCGTCTTTGAAATTGTAGACACTTATCACTCGACAGGGATTCTTTGGATTGAGAGCGGCATCGTTTGTCTTTTTATCCTCCACGCAACAATCGCCCCAGTCTCCATAGGAGTGACGCTTCATACACTTGGCGATTTCCTCGTGAGTAAAGACTTCATTGGCTCCCTTAGTTACTACCGTTTGTCCCAGCTTCAGCTTGATACGGCACGCTTCAATGAACCACGGTGGTCGAACAGTACAGGCGGTGTGTTCCCACCAGACTTCCTCCAGCTTTTCCGGGGCAACACCCTCTTCCGTTTCGAGGAGGAGATATCCTTTTTCTTTCGTAATGTAGCCCCATTCCAGCTTGCGGGTTCCATCCTGCATGGCGAAAATGCGTACCTCGTTGGAGCGGTTGCTGGCGAAGCGGCGAGGGTACCGGAATGCCAGCCCGCCGATGTACTTCTTCTCCGGCTCCGCTGTCAGGGCAAGGAAATCCTTGCACCCGGTGCATACGATGATGTTTTGCAAGCCTCCAGCCAGCTCCTCAGCTATTTGGAGTGCGATTTTCTTGGCTTGCGCCTCCTGTTCTTCTGTGTGTTTATTACTCATGGTTGTATGTGGTGTTATTCAGGGAAATTGGAAAGCCACTCCTCTTTCATGTTCTCCGGTAGGAAGTGGATGATTACGGAAATGGGTTCGATAGCGAAGTCGTCCGTGACTCTGTACCATTCCAAGCGGCGAATGCCGTCCGGCAAGGCTATCACGATGGCCATGTTGGCTCCGTTGTGTGTTTTCTGGTTCCCGAAAGTGACGGTAATGCCACCACGGTTGAATGAATGAGGTTCGTGAACGACCACCTGACACTCCTGTGGCTGCTTGCATTCGCCCCAAAGCTCGTATTGCAGTGTTTCAGCGTCTACTAACGCCCCGGGCCATGCCGTATTTTTTAATTCTTGCATATTGCTTGTTAATGGTTTATGTATCGTTCAGTATAGCACATTGCCGGATTTTTGTCACGCAGTTTTTTACTCTTTTTTCTTCATTCTCAACGGCTTAAATCAGGAATCCCGCCTACTCGAATGTAGGCGGGAGAGTGTTGGATACATCCTGTAAGGCGTGATTGTTTTCCTCTCGAATGGACTTCAATTCTCGGGTTGCTTCTTTCAACTCGGCTCGCCATCGTTCAAGACTTGTATGCGAATCGTAGAGTACCCAAGCAAGGAATGCAAGATAGACGAAACAAATGCCCCAAGAGATACGTTTGCTGATGGAACGATAGCGTTCTTCTCGGGCTTGGATGTCATCTTCGGTGGGAACAGGAGTGGGAATGGACTGGTACATGGTGGTATGATGTTTGTTGGTTAAAGTGGGAAAAAAGTGGGAATGAAAACGCATACTCGTTCCCACTTTCAGATGGCGTACACGCCGGAAGTTCTGATTAAGCGGATATTTCGTATGCTTAATGCTTTACATGGTCATTTAAGAGATGAAAATCGCTCCAAAAACGGGGATAAAATGAGCCAAAAAAGTGGGAATGAGAAAAAATAGGTTTGCGCTGTTTTTCCACTTGCCAAAGACGGGTGGCGCCAACTTATTGAGCGTTAATAGATTCCTTTGTTGTAGTCTTGCACGCGCTCTGATGTGGCCTGAGGCGCCATTGTCCGTAAATGGGTGGTTTCATGTCGAAATTGTAGCGATTTGGGTTATGCTGAGACGTTGTAGGGGCTGTTACGGCGCGGATTCCAATTCTTCCTGTCTGGCGAGAACACGCTCGTAGAAATCAGCGATATTCTCGGTGAGTTCAATAGCTTGGGCGCATTGTTCAGCGGTGTAAGTTTCAGGTTCCTGCTTGTCTACCCAATCCGAGAACTTCATGGCATCCCACAAAGGCGGCGCACCGGGGGCGGCTCGTTCCGGCAAATCGATGAGTCCAAACGGACGGTCGGTATTCTCGCCCAGCTCCGGGTGAGCAATATGCTCCGGCACAGGCTGGCCCTCTTCATCAAGCACCGGCTTGGCATTATGTTCGCGGATACTCTTGCGGAATGACTTAATGGATTGCTTGGTATCAGAGGCGGATTTCAGCATGGATTCGCGGGTAGCGAAGTCATTGCTGAGGCAAGCGGCTTCCACATGGTGCGAAAAGCTGAGGTCAGCATGACGCATCTCGATGGGGTAAGCGTTACAAACACGCACCATGTTGCGGAGCGTTCCGATAGAATACCCCGTAGCTTGCGAGGCTTCCTCGTATTTGCTGACAACATGCTTATTACCCCACTTGCGTTCCATCAGGAGCAACGTATCACCGAGCAACCAATTACACGACTTATGCATGGAAAGAACCGTATCCAAAAGTTCATTAGCTACGGCAACGGTAATATTCTCATTACGAATCACAAGTCCGGTAATGCTCAGCTCAATACCACCCACCTGAATGGAGGATTCTACAAAGTTAGAGTTAGGTTTACTTGTCACGACGTCGTGACAAGTAAAGTCCACTCTAGCTTTTTCAGACCCGTTTTCAGTGCAGGAAAAAGCCTCCCCGGCGGTAGCCGGAGTAGTATCGAAAGTATCTGTAAAATCAGTGTTCATATTCAGTAGGTGTTAAGTCAAAATTAAGGTTAAGGACTCGGCCTAGCTGAGCAAGTCGGTTGGTGTTGCGCGACTTTTCGCTACGTTGATTCGACATGGGCGGTAGACCGAAGAGTCTTTCAAGTTGGCGGACGTGGTAGTGAAAATCCTGCTTACTCATGCCGATAGCACGAGCATGTGACTCCAACGAGCCATTGCCCTGCAAATAGCGGATAGCAGCCCAAGTCAAACGAGGGTTACCATTGCGCTGCAAGAAAGCTCGAAGCAACTTGCGGTTACGATCTGTTGACGAATCTGAGCCGGAGCGTTTCATTCGTCTTCTTTCCACGACAGACAATGGACCTTGGTTGAAATCACCTTCTTCTCGGGGTTCATTCTCACCGACAAGTTGGTCAATGCTATGGCCATTTACCGCCCAATCAAGCCGAGGCTCCAACAAGCCAAGCTCCTGCGCATGTAAGCGAGCCTCCGGTGAAAGCGACTCCAGCCATTTCTTCGCCTCTTCGGATTCGAACGCTTCCCGATAGGCACGGTTACGCTCAACTTCGCGGATAGCGTAATCATCTTTGTTCATAAACAATCTCCTTTCTGGTTGATGGTGGAAAAGCGGGAGATATGGCGTTGCCGGGGGGTGACGTTAATGTCATGACATTTAGCTATTTCAAATCTCCTTATATACGTAAATTTAAATTTTATATTACCTATACCCCTATTTTTATTTTTTCCTATATATAGTTTATCCTTTACATAAAACGTCACAAACGTCATAATAAAACAGTAAAGGCTGATAAATAAGGACTTAAGGTAATGACGTTTTGCTATGACATTTGATTTTGCAAATGTCACAAACCTGCTAAACGTCACAGGCAGATGCAGCTTAGAATGGGCAAAGTTCATCGAGTTCTCCTTCCTGATTCGGGTTATTGAGATAATCCATAAACGCTTTGCGCTTAATAATCCAGATGCGTTGCTTAGAATTACGGCCATATTCGAGGGGGAAATCGCCGGTACTGGCCAGAGCACTCATACGCTTTCCGATACTTCGAGCCGTAACCTCACCGCGCAACATGTCATTGACACCATCCACCAGCATCATCTGCTGCAAGAACCACGTAGCAGAGCCCTCCAGTACATCCAAACGACTGTCGGCATCAAACGCAGCCTGCACGAACAAGCAGAGAATCTCTTGGAACGAGGCTGTTGAGCTGGAATTAGATGCTTCTGCAAGCAACTCAGGATGCAGATAGTTACGCACACCCCAGCGGGCATCACCTACACAATGCTCGGGAATCTCCCAATTCAGCAGATAGGAGCACAATGCCCCCATCTCAGCTCTGGCTTTGGCAGCTCCGTCCCTATCTTGCATAGGCTCATCAGATGTCTTGAACAGGCTGATTTTATCGCGGTTACTTACCTCAATATCCGGCAAGATTTGTAGCGAATCCGGGTCGGTATTGAGCGTGACAATGATGCGACCTTGCCAATAGATTTCCGCAGCACTCTTGTATTTTCCCTCGCATGTGTGGAGCTGGTTTGCTGCCATCTTTTTCAAGGCTTTCGCAAAAATGTTCCTCTCTCGGGAATCGCCCTTAGCCACGGTATCATTTAACGTCCAGACACCTATGCGCATCAGGTAATCATTGAATCGCGTCTGCCCAAGAATATACGCACTGGCATCCAGCGAGCCTCCAAGACTCTCGCCATAAAGACATTCTGACAGGAAGTTTTTGCCACATCCAACCCCACCGGCTACAAAAAGCACATGCCCGTTGCGAGGACGCCCCTCATAAGCGTTACGGTAAGCATAAGCCCAAGCAGCCATGAAGCGGTCACGTTGAATGATGTCCGGGAAGAGACGTTTCATGAATGAAGCAATCCAAGGAAAGCCATCGCCCCAGGAATGCCCTTGGCTCAAATCCGGCTCATGAACGCGCAGGAAGCTGGTATTGAGGCGCGGCTCATCCTGAATCCGAACAATGGTTTCTTTGCGGTATATAAAGGGCGTTGCAGCCGGGAGAGAATTGAGCAAGATGATTTTCGCCATGAGCTGCTTCACCGGGCTTTCTTCACCAATTACTTCCGGCTTACTGCTCACGTTATAATGCTCATTAGCGAAAAGCTCAAAGTTCTGGCGGTTAAGACATTGCCAACCGGGAACAGACGTACCATTCTCGCATTTATAGCTGCTACGGATATAGAAGTTATTGTTGACGAAAAAGCACTCACTCAAAGCCTTGCCGAACGTATCAGCTCGGTAAGCATCAATGAAATCAGTACCGAAAATGTCTGCCCACGATTGGAATGGGAACGCCCCGGTAAAGCACACCATGCCATTCTCACGCACGATGGCAGCAGTAGGACAATCAGCCAACGGATCCCAAAAGCGAACTCCTCGCGCACCTAGCTCAAAATCCCCCTGCCAACGCTTATCCCAGCCCCGCTTTTTCATTTCCTCGCGTATGCGATCCAGTGGGATTTGGACGCCAGATTGAGTAAACTTGCTCTTTTTCAAAGCTTCATCCAACCAAAGCACCGATAGGGATTCGGAAATCGGCTCGGGGCTGACCATCTTCCAATCCCACCCGGCATGGTAATACTGAGTAGGGTTGAAATAAGCCTTACCGTCCAATGGACCATAAGCATTCTTGAGTTTGAGCTTGCGGGCAATAATGCCGAGCAAATCCTGAACCATCTCGGCATTAGGCATCAGAGGGATAGGTGTTTGCAACAACCAGACCGCATGTGTGCCACCGGAATAGGAGGTGGATATGAAATTAGGCTTGATGACGAGTTTGTCAGTCTTTTTCTGTCTTTCTGCATCATTCAGTTGCATGTCATAATCAGCAACAACCGCCAGCAATGCAGCCGGAACATTTTCACGCCCTACGCGCTGCGATTGATTCAATCCCCGAATGCCGGAAAATACGCAATCGCGAGTATCTGGATTCGTGAGGTAGGTACGATAGGCAGCCTTGCTCGGGAGTTTTTCATGGGGAATAACTTGAGCTTCCCAAGGGTTCCCGACCTCAACAGCATGAGCGGCGAGGTTCGGGAGCATGTGGAGACCGGGAGAGGCTACATGAGAGGTCAATTCTGTAGCCTCATCTTGTAGCCCCGTTGTAGCCTCTCGGGCTACAAACTGGGTGTTTTCTGTAGCCTCAGAGGCTACATGAGAGGTTGATTCTGTAGCCTGTGTAGCCTCATTTTGTAGCCCCGTTGTAGCCTCTCGGGCTACAAACTGGGTATTTTCTGTAGCCTCTGAGGCTACAATCGCCGTTGAATTTGTAGCCTTGAAACGCGTATACTGCGTCCATTTTTCACGATAGGCTCTCATTTTTACCGTCTGCGCGGGTATAGAAAACATCTCTGCCGTGAGCTTGTAGCTCCGGCAGGAAAGGTAGAACTCGCGGACTTCATTCCAATCAATCTGGCTCATTTTGTGTAAAAGGTTGAGGTTGTCGTTTCGGCTGCTAGGGGTAGCCCCTCCAGCCATTCCGGTGCGGTTGTCATGATGCGGTGTATATCAATGAGCGCGTTGTCAACATCAGCGGTGGGGACTTCTACCACCACTTCATCATGGATGTGCATGACAACACGGTACCCGGCAGCATCAAGATTCAGGAGGATTTCACCCAGCACGTCACGAGCAGTCGCGGATGTCAGGTTTTCCGTCAATTTGCCGCCAAAGAAGCTAAAGCGCTTGCCTTGTACTTCTGCGCTCATGCCTTTCGGAGTCATGGCTAAATTGCGGTAATACAGCTTGCGACCTGACGGCAACGGAAGAGCAAAGCAAGGTTTCCCCATGTTTACCGCAAAAGCCTGTTCCAATTTTGCCCACAACTGCGTGATGTGCCTATTAGACGAGCGAAATGCCGTAACAATCTGCTGTGCCTGTTGTTGAGTAATGTCCAGCCCGGCCATCGTCTTGGCAATCCGAACGAACACGGCAGCGCCGGCACCGTAGCCCAGGCCAAGCACACGAGCTTTGGCCAGTCGGTACAGATCCGGGTTCTTATGCTTGAGCGGTTCGGGATCTGAATAACCCATAGTAGCGCGGGCATGGGCCTCGTAGACAGAAATACCTTTTTCCAGCTCTTCCATCATATCATTATCGCCCGCAAGCCAACTTAGCACACGTTGCTCAATTTGGCTCAGGTCAGAAATGATGAACGTATGGCCGGGGCGTGGGATAATCATCTTGCGCAAGTCCACTCCAAACATGGGAACGCGGGGCATGTTCTGAATGTTGAACCCCTCATCGCCACTCCACCTGCCTGTGTGAGCACCAAAGTACTTGAGGCTATATGCAAAGGAGCCATCTTCTTTGATTCTGCTTTCAAGCGTGTCGAGTTTCTTTTTTAAGGTGTTGGCTTTACGGTAATCTCGCATAGCGGCCACCCAAGGGAAACTTTCGCCGTATCTTTCTTCCCAAGCAGCACAATCTTCTGAATCCTGAGCCAAAGAAAGCGGCGCAGGAATGCCGGCTTTAGCGCATTCTTCTTTCAAACACTTTGGTGAAAGTATAGGAGTGCTGCCATCTGCCCACGGGATTTTTGCCATAGACTCATCCATGACCCGCAAGAGTTTTTGCATTCCATCAGCCAACAAAGGCTGGTTAACGTGTACACCAAAATCCCCCATATCGCGGGTTAAGGCAGAAAGACAACGCTCTTTCTCACTCCAGTCAGGGGCAAGTTTATTCCACAGATGGTAGGCGTACCAAGCGTCCTTGAGACAATACTCGCCCAGGCGTTGAGCCATGCCGAGCCGGATGGCATCTTCCCAAGTCTTACCGCACATATCGGTGCGAGTGTCCTTGTTGACGGCAACCCCGAACACACTTTCAACGGCTGCTTTCAGGGAACGACCGTAACCGAGTGCGCTCACCAAATCTGCGGTGCATTGCCACTCGACCTGCACATCTGCCGGAACAATCCCCAGCTCACGGAGGCGTTCAAAGCAAGCGCGGTCGAATCGGGCATTGTGCGCGACTAAGGTGTGACCATGGAACTGGTGCCAGTCCAATTTATCAGGCTTTCCTACGTAGGAGAACCCCGCCTCTGCCGAATAGACAGAGACGAGGTAGATAGAACAATCCGGGTGGTGTAAATACTGATGGATGCCTAGCGTAGTGATTGATACCTGTTTATCGTAATACGTTTCAAAATCAATCGCGTAAATCATGGCGGGTATCAGAATATCGTTTGATTTTCGGGAAGATGTACTCCCAGCCGGCTTTCGTGAGCATCGGTTTCAGCGAGATAAGCACGCCACCGCCGGAGCTTTCAGAATAGGCGCGAGTACGGGTCATGTAGCCAAGGTTCTCGCACAAATCTGAGGGAGCGTTTCGGCGCTCACCCTGGGTGGATACAAGATAGCCACGGTCGCGTAGCCAATGAAGCACCTCTTCCACCGTCATGTCACTTCCGGCATCCTGCAAGGTGCGGGTCAGTTCATTGATGCTGATGAGTTGGAGTTCAGGCTTCATAGTAGACCTCCTTTCCTCGTACGGGTGAATAACCGGGATAACTGACCAATGGGTGGTTGATGCACGGCTGAATCTCGCCGTTCACCTTTGCCCAGACCAGATGGAATCGGCAGACAAGGTCGCCCAAGGGAGTGGGCGGGATGCTGAACTCCTCACGGTTACCAGCCACAGAAAGCTGCTGCGCGGGGTAAAGGCTCATACGGATGACTCCTTTCTATCTGCGGGCGTGATTCGGATGACAAACAAGCGACCAACAGGGCAGGAATCGGAGCTTGTGGGCTGCGTTCCTTTCTGCTGCGGTGCTACCTGTTTTTCCTTAGAATCAGGCTTTACGTTAGTAGATTTGCTGGCCTGAATCGCCTTGCGGCACAGGTCAGAAAGCCGCATCTCACGCTCATGCAGTCCGGCAAGGATGTTGCCCAGGCGGTGAAAACGCTCGATGTTTCCTTTGAATCCGGCCAGCCCCCAGGCATAGCAGATGCGCATAGCCGTGAGGCAAACTTCACGAGCTTCTGCAGCATAAGCATGCGCCAGGTCTTCCTCGGTACTCCGGGGCTCGGAGAACAAGCCACAGATGAGGTTCCAGCCTTTGATTCGCTTCTCCAAGGACTGAGCCTTGGAACTGATATCTCCCGC
>CALABM010000105.1 GCA_937885815.1 uncultured Verrucomicrobiales bacterium
CCTGCGAGGTTGTGTAAAGGCATTATAGCAAAGCAAAGGGGAAATTTCAACCTCTTTTTGTCGATAAAATCCGCAATAGTTGGGAAAAATATGGTTGCAAAATGGAAACTGCCGTGCTATAATACGGCGTGTGCCTGCGCGGGCGCGCTACATTGCACGAGGGGGACATTCATATAGCTGAAGAAGATGGTTCAACGAGTGTCGTTTCATTCTGGAGCGAATGTTCCGAACCTCGGCTCCGGGGGGAGTTTCAAGGTAGGCAAAAGGGGGATTCCATTGAGCTGCTGCGTTTTACAACGACGAATCATGACTTGAAAGAGTCCTATTACTTTTGCCGGGGGCTCATGCCATCCCTCTGCGATGTTTGTGTGCGCGTGGGTTTTGCCTTTTCCATGGCGCTGCTGGCAGCGTTTTTCTGTTTTTATTTTCTCTGTAGGCTTTTTACAAAGAAAGTGCCGAAGAACGTAATCGTGATATTCTTGCTTCTGGCCTTGCAAGGGACTCTGTTGGTTTTCATCTGGGAATGGCGGCGACTGCTGCCCGGCTGGACTGAGCGTTGCGGTTATAATCTGGCGAAAGCGGCTCAGTGTCTGTCATTCTGCGAACAAGCTCTTACGATATGCCGCATTGGCTTGGCCCTGACTTTGATTTATATTGTTATCGTAGCATTTTGCAGGCGATTTCGTTCAAATAAGTTTACACAGAGGGTCAATATGTGATATAACGAGGGAGGTGCAGGTCATGTCGCTGATGGATGATGTCAGCGGGAATTTGCAGGAACACTCCGAGCGCATGGGTGAGCCTCATAAAGGAACTCAAGGAGGAGAATTACTACGGTGAGAGCACCCTTCGTGATTTCTGCGAAGATAAGCTGGACTGAGCCATCTCATACACATCTTTTCGGGAACAACCGCGATTCCGGTCGGAGTCGCGGCTGTTCGCTTGCGCGCGTCATAATAAGCGGTCGAAAGCGGGGGCTTAGAACTGTGTGAGGCTTTATTCTTTACAGTATACGAGCTTGATGGTAAACTTTAATAAAATTCGGGTCAACTCCGGGTCTGTTTCAGATTTGCTGGTGTTTTTATCTAGTGTAAACCGTTTTATGGGATTTAAGACATTGAATGTCAGGTTAGTAATACTCAGTGTCATAAAAATTGTATTTATGCAAATTTACAAACGCTCTAATATGGCGTTTAAGCGGACTGTTCTGAAGAATATAAAAGTACTCGACTATGCATTCATTATCCACGAGTACTTGGGCCAGATGACTCAGCTGGTGTATGATGCTGGTGTTCGCTCCTTCACATACAACACCTACGGTGAACGCGAAAGCGATTCCCTTGCGGTGGATGGTGATACCCTCCTCGTCACCGAGTTACGCGATACCTTCGGGCGCTCCATCGGCTACACCTACGCTAAGAATGGCAGTTAGCACCGGTTACAGTACGGATGGGCGCATCAACAGCGCAGGCTTCCTGCATGGCGGTGAGTTGAAGCAGTTCGGCTACAAGTACTTGCAAGGCGCCAACCTGATGCACAAGCTCACCAAGCCCAATGGCATGACGCTCACGCAGAGTTATGAGGCATAGCGAAACCTACTCACCGACATGGCATATCACCGAGGCTCGACTTTAGTGGCGCAGCGTGAATACACCTACGATGTGCTCAGCCGTCCCACCGCTCGCACAACCTCACGCCAGGGCAATGTGGTGAACGATACCTTCGTGCACAACTCCCGCTCCGAGATCGCTAGTGCGCAGGTTATACCTCAGATTCATGGCTATGACGAGATAGCTCCTTAGGCATTTAGCCGAGCGTAGATGGTAAGGGAAGTTGGTGAGATAACGTTAGAATAGAGCGTTTTTGGCGTACCAACAAAACGAGCTGTTCAACATGTACGATGTTGTCACATTGGTCGCTATAAAACAGCGACTCGAAATATGGATACATGACTACAACAACGAGCGATTACACTCAGCGTTAGGCAATAAAACCCCGGAAGAATGGAGAAAAGAGCATCGATCAAATGCCTGACCTCCATCCGGCGATTTTTTTTGCGATTTTTCCGTTCCGGCGGAACTCCCTCAGTTACGCTCCGGGGTTGCGCAGCGCGCAACACGCCCACGCCTACACTACAAAATCGCAAAAAAATTAGGATTGACAATCAACGCAAAAAAACAGTAATCTAACCACAGCTCCAAGCACCGGCTTTAGGTATTCCTTAAAAGATTTCGCCGATGGTCAGAAAACGGGGCGCACCTAAAGCAAACAAGACACAACTTATGATTTTTTTTCCTAATTGGGCAGTTATTGGTTTTATAGGATACTTCGTTATTTTAGCAACACCAACAATGGCTTTGTTTGATGTTGATGCAGAATTCATCGTCTTGGCTGAACAACGGCGCGTGTTAGAGGGGGTTCATTCCAGAGAAAGTGCCGACAGAGCCAAAAATCATCCAGAAACTCAAGAAGCAACACTCTTATCCTGAAGAGGTAACAAACTTTATTTTTCCGCACCCTGAAATAGAACGATTGATTAATGTTCAATTTTATGGTTCCGAACAATTAGCAAAAGAGTTACTGGGGGATAGCTACTTGTATGGTCTGTTACCGATTTCACCTTTAACTGTTGAAGTTAAGCAGGAGCTGACGAATTTGGCGCAATCGAGAATACATGGATGTTTTTATGGAGGTCCTGGATACTCCTCTGATGAACCGTGGAGGCCATACCATGCATATAATGGTACGTGTCCTGTTTATCTGATGTATCCCAATGCTAAGATATGCTCATATGTAACCTTCAAGGACGAGGATTCTAACACCATGTATACGGGTTTTGAAGTTTGGATAATACACAACAACAACAAATATGAGTTTACTCAATGGTTTGTAGGTTATTTTGAACCAGAAGTTTAATTTTGTCTTTCTTTTGTAACTTTATTTTTATAAAGCATTATTCCTAAATCTCTTACAACGGAAGAAAACTTTCGACTCCCATTGGCGACCCTAACTAAAAAGGCCAGTGCCTCGCAGAGGTGCTGGCCTTTTTGGTTTTTCGGTGGCTCGGATTCGTAACCCCTTCGACAATCCGGAGGTTGGATCCGTCTTCGCCCGATTCTCAGGCTACGCCGCGACAGGGTGGGCTGGGCGCGAGTAAGCGAGCGACCAGTCCACGAGCCACAGGGGCATCGACGGCTAGTTGTCTACGAGTTTTTAATCTTCCACCGGAAATACGGAATTATAGCGATCCATTAAATTCTCGTCGCCATAGTTCCAGTATGGAATCGGTTGTATAGCTGCATCCGAAGCTAAGCCCATAATCTTTCGGGTCGCCGCAGTCAGAGAACATACTTCACCATTGAAGCAGACTTTGTTTTCACTTGCCACGGTTGCTTGGATGGAAGCATTCTTTGTATATGTTAATACAGCCCCTATGGGTATTCCCAATCGCTCATAATTCAATTTCGGACGTTTCTGCTTCAACTTCTCCGTTGAATTTTGTTCCTCCAGCGTCAGTTCTGACTTGATTTCTTCTCTGACTTCGTTGGTGACATCCTCTCCCTCATTGCAATAGCTTAATATAGAGATTGCCTGTTCGGGTTTGATTTCAAAAAATTCTCGTTTCGGATTAACTCTATACGGTTCAAACGCCCCATGCAAAGCTTGCTCTAGCATCTTAGTTTTGCTTGCCTTAACCTTACAGGCGTATGTGCATTCAAAAGGTACAGGTACACCGGTTCCGTATAATTCCTTCATTCTCTGTTCCAAATCAGAACGCTGAGTCATGCCGATTTTCACAATCCCCGGCATAGCTGAGTTCGTCAATACATATACCAAGCCGTAGTCATTTCCGGAAGAGGTGTTTGTCATAGCGTCATTACTCTATCACATATTGAGCTTATAGTCAATTACTTTTCATAACGTGCGGAGTGGTCGTTTCCATTTTGGAAATAACAATATCCGGTATGAGTGTGTTGAACTAGAACCGCAGGCGGGTACTGTACGGCTTAATCGTCAACAAATGTCGCAACTCTTCGATAGAGATGTAAAAACGATTAGCAAGTATATTCAATCAGCTCTACGAGAGTAGCTCGATAATTCAACTGTCGCAAAAATTGAGACAGTTCAAAACAAACTCAATATGGGGGAAGAAGTGAGTGAAACTTTAGCAAATTTTGAGCCGATTAATCCTGAACCCAGCATCAAAACTCCATTTGTCTGAGTTGTGAGCCGAACGAGTAGAGATGAAAAAAATGTATACAAATGTTGTATATTTGTATACATTTTTTCGTGGTCAGTCATCTTGCTTTTTGACTCGATAACGTTGGCGCGGACTGTTTGGTTTGTCCGGTATTGTGCGTTCAATGATGCCTTTCTCCAAGGCCGGAACAAGGTAAAATTGGCGGAAATGAGGTCGATGTACCAGCCCCATGCGCTCCATGAGCTGAGTGGCAGAGAGTGTATCAGAACCTAATGCCGCAATCAGCTCGCGTAATGACTCTTGCTCAGGGGTGGAGAACTTAGTCGGAACTTGGTCGGAACTTGGTCGGGCTGACTCCCCTTTAAACAAAATGCAAGAAATCGCACAACTTATCTTGCGTTTTGTTTTATTCCTAATTGGGAGCAATGACAAGATAATGTATACAAAAGAACAATATTTGTATACATATATTTTCAAAAGCGAGATGGAGCTCCCCCGCATTCATGCCCTCACAAGCTTTTACTTGTCTGAGAGGGCGCTGTAGGTCATTTCCGCCAACTGTGCATGGGCGTGGTTCATGGTAGCGGCATCCTCCGTACATGCGGTGATGAAGGAAACGATGCAGGCATAGCGGTCATCCGGCAAGCGGATAATTCCCACATCATTATGAGCCAGCGTACTCCCACCCACAGTACCGGACGAACCGGTCTTGTGGGCGAATGACAGGTTCTCGCTCGGAAGCCCCGCTCTCAAACGGTCCTGTCCCGTTGAGGTCCGCTCCATGTAAGCCAGCAACAAACGTGCCATGGGTGGCGTCAGCAGGGGGTGCCGTGTTTGCTGAAACGCAGCGGAATGCAAATCCTCCAACACACGCAGCATGGCCGCAGGTGTAGCACAATTCAAAGACATAGCAGCGACACCTGAAGCCATTTCCTTCTCCGTAGCGGCTATGTGTAGGGGAAAATCCGTACCATAGTGCATTTTGAAAAACCGTTGCACACTCTGCGGACCACCTACAAGCCGGAAGAGATAATTGCACGCATTGTTATCGCTCTCGCACAATGAGGCCAGCAAGAGGGATTCCAGAGAAAAAGAGCCGCCCCTCGGAAAACGCTTTTGCATGGGGCTCCAGGTATTCGGTGCCATATCCGCCTCCGCCAGGTGGTAATGTTCTTCGAGCCGGAGCTTGCCTTGTTCCACATGGTGCAGCACCACCACAGCCAGCGGCAGCTTCACCACACTCATGAGGGGGAAAAAATCGTGCTCATAGCGGGTCAGTTGCGCCACCGGCTCGCCATTAAGAGCCACTGCCGTCCCATGCCGCATACCTGCCATTGCCACTCCCTGTAACGTCAAAAGAACAATGAAAAGAGACCGCATCATGATGCCTCCTTATTTTTACCACGTGTATGTTTATTCTCCCAGACTGGGCAACTCCATCTGGCGATCAAAGTCGGATTTGAAAAGTCTGTCCTGGGTTACTCTGTACTTTTCAAACTCGTTTTCGGCGTGTTCCTTGGCAATTTCGGCAGATATTCCGCCGGCATCTTGCAGAAGCTCCCGGTCATCAGCTTGCAGGATGCGGTCTAAATGACGAGCCCAATCTTCCATCGTCATGGGAATCTGGCGTTTGGCGCGGTTCTCGGCCAAGTCAAGATAAGCGCTAACAATACGGCCGAGCTCTTCCAATTCATTTTCTTTCAGGTAGTTTTTTGCTACTACTACATCCGTCTTGACAATTTTACCATGCGGAGCCTTTTCCCAAGTTGTCAGCCCCATATGCTCCACCTCAGCATCTGCACGTTCCATAATCAGCTCAGCAGCGGTATGCCCATGGACAGCATAATGAAGCTTATTTTGAACCTTAGTATAAAAAGCTCGGGTTTCAAGAGCGTGCGCATCGTAATCCATGCTGGTGGCATATATATCTGTAATCTTCTGGTAGAAGCGGCGCTCGCTGAGGCGAATCTCGCGAATCTCTGCCAGCAGGTGCTCAAAGTAATCCTGCCCCAGGAACTTGCCGTTCTCCATACGCTTGCGGTCGAGCACATAGCCACGAATAGCAAAATCTCTCAACACCGCTGTGGCCCATTGACGAAATTGTGTAGCCCGCTTACTATTGACTCTGTAGCCTACGGCTATGATAACATCAAGGTTGTAGTATTCCAAGCGTCGGCTTACCTTGCGAGCCCCCTCGTTTCGAACTGTCAAGAAATCCTTGACGGTTGCTTCTCGGCTTAACTCCTCCTCCTCGTATATGTTGAGTATATGCGAACTGATATTTTGCTTTGTCGTACCATATAACTCGGCAAGCATCTGCTGAGTCAGCCATACAGTATCATCTTCAAGACGTACTTCTATGCCCTCCGCGTCGCCTTGCATGGCGAAGATTAGGAACTCTGCTGTACTATTACGAATCTGTTGTTTATCTTGCATGGTATGAATATAAAGCAACCGGAAACGAGAGGAATAAGGCTCACTACCGCACTCGCATTATACCTCTTATCCGATTTTTTTCCAGCATAAAATGCCCCTGCTATCATTCTAAAGATTTCATGCTAGTGGTCAGAACGGGTCATCGGATTTACTAAAATCGAGGGTATTCTCTATCGAAGCGTTCTGTATCATAAAAATGCCCCCATTTCTTACAATAGTCCCGCAGTTTATAGTCCAGAGATTTGTTTATCTCGCTCGATTCTTTCATTAATGTGAGAGCCTCCTGTCTGAAACTTTGCATGTCTCTGTCGGTGGTATACACGGGGGTAAACACCAAGTCCGGATCTACTGCCAGCATTCGTCGCACGGTTTTCAGACTGAAGATAAAATCACTGTAAAAATAGCGCATTGTCGGTTTTTCGCCATTGTCGTTCCAATCGCATCGGATACCTTCGTAATAGACCACATCTGCGGTCAACTGCTTAGCAAACGGCTTTGTAGTTACGATAGAGGTATTGCCAAAGTCCCTGAGAGAGAGGTGAAGGGGAATGGGCCAGATGCCTACGTTGACATAGGGTGGGAATCCCGATTGTTCGTAATCTGGTAATATAGGATTACGGTAAATATAGAACTCTCCCGGTTTTGTGGCTGGGGTATTGTTTGTTGACATCAGACGCACAGGATTAACCTGTGGTTTGTTCTGCCAGGAAAGCTGTTCCAGCACATCATAGAGAGTATTATTCACCACCATGGTTGTTTCCGAGGCATGCACCCGGAAGAGTGGTGGAGGGGATTGCTTTTTGTTGACACCGCATACCCGCAAGAAGTACTCTTTAGCAGGAATAAGTTTGTCTTCTTCCTGCAGCAGCACATCCGGTCGTTTCGTTTTGGATATCGGTTCTTTGTACAGGTATGACTCAACGTCTACATAATAACGCATGATATTGGCGTATTTCCTCATAAATGTGTAACTTTGCACATAGCGGAAGTAGCCATAAGGAATACAGCCCATATCCAGTACCTGCCGGTCTTTCTGAACGATATTTCCTGACAGAATCAAATCATCCATGGGCGGCATGATATCAATTCCCTCTACCTTGTGCAAGAGAGAACGGGTAGGGGGGAGGAAAATTATTGATTGTATGAGAGCGGCCTCCGGTATTCCGGACAAAGCAAATCGCGGAGAGGTGCGCGGAAAAACGGCAAGTGGAAAGTTATACTCCTTATGCGTTAGGGGGCACGCCTTAGTTCGGAATAAAAGCTATGACTGAATCGTTAAAATGCGCTTTGTCTGAGTTGTAGCACAAACTCAGCATTAACGGCCTTTTATGCAATTTTTCTTTTAGACTGGCTTCCAAAACTATGGCAGAGGCACTGTGCGTGTGGCTACATCCAAGGATCCTAGAACAAAAATCCCCGTGCCTGAAAAGGTGCGGGGAAGTTGTTTTGGTGTGTCCGGACTCTAACCTGAGATAAGCGGTGGTTAGTGGTTCCTATAGCTTATGGTTGGGCAAGGCTGCTAATTCGAATCCCGATGTCTCCGGTGTTTAAAACTGCTGGTTCTATCTTGTAAAACTCTTTCGTATTGTCTTTAAACTGATAAATACCTGCTTCTAAAGGTATATTCTCTAGTACCATTTCATCAAGAATGAATCTAAACGGTAAGTACAAGCGTATATATTCATGTTCAGTCGCCATGACTTCTTCCAGCATTTCTTCCGTTGTACAGGCGTGCAACCATGTTGCGTGAGGTTGTTCATAATCAAAGTGTCGCGTTTTAGGTAAGACATACTCCACCTCATGCACTCCGAAATCATGTAGGCCTCGAGATGTATATGTTAAGCAACCATCCTCAGAAAGGGAAAACTTTGTTCCTGCAAGATTGAGCGAATTAAAAAAAGCAGTTCTATGGAATTGCATATATGCAAACGACATAAATTGTACGCCTACAGCTTTCTGGTAAAGAGCAGCCATAGGCACAATCATATCCCAAGCTCTTTCCACATTCCGTTTGGGAGTACCATCTATTTCTCTCGTAAGTTCTGCATAGGAATCGTGTGACAGGATTTCTTCTTTTTGCTGAGGCGTGAGAATCGTGCCATCCAGCAGAGCGCTTAGTTTTTCCTTGTCCCATGAGCCTTTGTGAAACTTGATATCTGAGCACGGGGAATAATAATCCAGCCAACGCTCCGGAATGCCGTCACAATCTTTGAAAAACACCCGGGCTACGAATGTGGTGGGTGTAGCTGCTATTGTGGGGAGTTCCACCGATGCACTGAGGGATTGAAGCTTGTGATACTTTGGTTTATTATCTGCCATGGCCTTATTTTATGATGTTGGTTATGCTGCAGTATTCGATATTGCTTAGGGGGTGGTGTGCATGCGGGCACCTGTCAGGGTATCGCCCCTAAGATGAATTCTTGCTTACATTATGGCGCTTATTCGTTAATTTTCCAGCATAAAATGCATGAGGGATAATTATCACCATACGTGTCCCAAGATTTGGGACACGTGTATTTACGATTTTTGATTTACGATTTCGAATTAAGGATTAGCGGCTAACGCCGGATATTGGATAACTGAACGCCTGCTGCCGATGGTCAGGTTCGTGATACCCCTGCGCAGAAATGAAAGCAGAATACGCTGACTATATGTCG
>CALABM010000106.1 GCA_937885815.1 uncultured Verrucomicrobiales bacterium
CGGATGCCCCTCACGCCACGCAGGGGAACCGCACGCCCGCCGCCCGTCTTGCTGGTGCGGGGGCGTATGATGACATGCCCCTCTTCCCAGTTGATATCTCCATCTTGCAGACGGCTCACCTCGGTGGGGCGAATACCGCCATAGAGCATCAGGCTGAGTGAGAATCGCATATCCCGGAACTCCGGGCGGCTGGCAGCCACCTGCAGCTTTTCCACTTCCGCCGGAGTCAGTGGCTCGATGTGTTTTTCCTGCACAGCAGGCACATCGATTCGCGTCACGGGATTACTATCCGCCCATTCCTGGCGAATGCCATAACTGAACACGCTGCTGAGAATCACCCGCCCCTTGCGGTAGCTACTGGGGCTGCTACTGAAGGCCGCGCTCAGAATCCGCTTGCAATCCGCCGTGCTCATGGAGCGCAGCGGCATATCCGCCGCGCCTTCCACCCGCAAAAGCCGCCGGACGAAATGCCGCAAATCCCGGCGCGTCGTCGGGCGCAAATCTTTGCGCGCCTCCACGCTCGCCCATGCAGCCGCGCCCAAGGTAACAGTATGCTCCCTCTTCTTAAGCTCCTCTGCCCCTAATTGAATGCTACTAAGCGCCTTATCCACCCTGCCCTCAGCCGCCCTCACGGCAGCACAAGCAACCTGTGCCGCCTCTAATAGCGGCACCCCCGTGCTTTTCAATAACTCCAAAGCAGCTAATTCCTCTCGCGTCACGCTAAAGCCACCTTGCGGCCCCCGCGCAGCGATCCGTGTGTGTGTATTTCGATTTTTTTTCATGTTGAACATGTGTGTGAACTTCATTATAAGTACTGATGTCAAAACAAAAGTACGGAATTGACTTTGTTTTCTATCGGAACATTATTTTTAAGATAGAATATTTCGCATGGCGAGAGATTTTTATACCATAGGCGCATGATACAAATTATTGATAAATCAGCTTCTGTTAGGCATCAGTACTTATAATCCTGTATACTGCCGGAACAGTGGGGGCTTAGCTTCCGCTGCTTTTTGCGCTTATGTTCCGGCTCTTTGCAGTGGTGTTTTGTTTGCTGTGCTCTCTGGTCTTTGCTGAGAGCAAGTCGGGACGTTGCGTAGGTGTCACGAAATGAGCAAACAGAGAGAACTAAGCAATGCCTACGTTAGACTGGATAGGAAAGAACAAAGTCATTAACCATCATCAGGAAGTGCCGTATCGCATTCTGGAGCGGCAGTACAGCTTTGATGAGAACGGGCAGCATGCGGAGGATAACGGCAGCCCCAACATGATTATCCACGGCGACAATCTGGAGGCCCTCAAATCCCTGTTGCCCCGGTACGAGGGCCGCATTAAGTGCATCTACATAGATCCGCCGTACAATACCGGCAATGAGGGCTGGGTATACAATGACAATGTGAACGACCCCAAAATCCGCAAGTGGCTTGGGGAGGTCGTAGGCAAAGAGGGCGAGGACCTCTCCCGGCATGACAAGTGGCTGTGCATGATGTACCCCCGCCTCATGTTGCTGTACAAGCTGCTGGCTGAGGATGGCTGCTTGGCTATCAGTATCAGCTACCATGAGCTCCACAATCTGGTGAGTATCTGCAAGGAAATCTTCTCTACAAGACAAGTAGTCACTGTTACTGTGCAGACCTCCGGAGGTAAGCCTAATGGTGGATTTAACTATGTACAAGAATACATTGTTTTTGTTGTTCCTCAGGATTTTGTTCCTAATGCATCCGAGGCGGCGATGAACTCCTATGCGTCTCCGTATCATGGTATGAATCTGGCTACGTTCAACCAAGTTCAACGACCTAATCAGGCATACCCGATATATGTGGAACGTAAGACTGGCCGTCTTGTAGGAGTGGGTAAATCCTTACAGGAAAGAATCGACGAAGGAAGCTATACCGGCGAGAAAAAAGATTTTACTTTCGATGCGGAATTGGCTCCGGATGGATGTATACCCGTTTGGCCAATCACGGCAAAAGGCGACCCATGCGTATGGAGGTTGATTTCAAGCCGTCTGCTTAGAGACTGGGAAAAGGGATTTATCAAAATAGTGCCCCAAAACGGAAAGAAGGCTAAGCATCAGGCTTTTGCTATACAATATCTTTCTGAAGGAATTATAGAAAAAATAGAGTCCGGCGAATTGCAGACTTACAAATATAGTGAAGATGTTAATATTCCTACGTTAGAGGTTAAGGATTTTAAGACCGGAGGCGTAAGTATTTCCACTGTCTGGCAGAATACCGACTTCTATACTGTGCAAGGTAGTAACGAAATCACAGAGATTTTCGGAACAAAAGCCGCTTTCCAATATCCTAAGCCTTCTCGTCTAGTACAAGAAGTTTTTGAGAGAATAGCTACAGAGGATTGTATTATTTTGGATTCCTTTGCCGGTTCAGGAACCAGTGGTCATGCGGTCCTGAGACTTAATGCGGCAAAAGGAAAGAAGCACAACTTCATACTTATTGAGATGGGAGACCACTCTGAGACAGTCACATCTGAAAGAATCAAGCGGGTTATCCAAGGCTACGGGAAAGAAGATAAAAAGGTTCCCGGCACGGGAGGCAATTTCAGCTTCTACGAGCTGGGAGCTCCCTTGCTTACTCCGGAGGGCTATCTCAATGAGGCCGTAGGGGTGGAACGTATCCGGGAATACATGTGGTACATGGAGACCCGCAGCGACCTGCCGAAAGAAGGCAACGGCAACCCGCATTATCTCGGAACCAGCAACAGCACATCATACTATTTCTACTATCAGCCCGGGGAGTCCACCGCTCTGGATTACGACTTCCTAGAGACGATTCCGGAGCGAACCGAAAGCATCGTCATTTATGCAGACCGCTGCCATCTCAGCGAAAAGGAATTGACCCGCTTCGGCATCACGTTCAAGAAGATACCCCGCGACATCACAAAACTGTAAGGAGAAGGCCATGGAACTGAAAAGATATCAGAAAGAGGTCATTGCTGACCTGAAAAGGTTTCTCGAAATCCTTTGCGCAACTAGGGATTACAAAGAAACATACACACAATTCTGGCAGGATAAGGGCTTCCCGGTTGGCTTCGGCGGCATGAAGCCGTATCAGGATATTCTCCCGGGAGTGCCGCATATCTGTTTCAAGGTACCTACCGGCGGCGGCAAGACCTTTATCGCTTGCAACTCCATCAAGCCGATTTTTGACGCTCTCCCCACGGGCAAGGCGCGAGTGGTGGTCTGGCTGGTGCCGTCTGAGGCCATTCTGGAGCAAACTCTCAAGGCCCTGAAGAAACCGGAGCACCCGTACAGGCAGAAGCTCAATACTTGCTTTGGTAGCCGCGTGGCCGTCTATGATAAGCAACAGCTTTTGAATGGCGAGAATTTCAATATCACGACCGTCACAGAGCAGCTTTCCGTCATGGTGCTGTCGTATGATTCCTTCCGTGGCCGCAAGGAGTCGCTGAAATCCCGTCAGGAGAACAGCAATCTGGTATCTTTTTCGCAGGCCTTGGGAGCTCCGGAAAATCCGTTGCCCGATACGGACGAAACCGCGCTTATTCAGGTCATCAACCAGCTGACGCCGCTTGTCATAGTGGACGAAAGCCACCATGCCCGCAGTAAGCTGAGCAAAGAGATGTTGCAGAGCTTCAATCCGTGCTTCGTGCTGGATTTGACCGCCACGCCCCGCGAAGAGAGCAACATCATCTCCTATGTGGATGCCATCCAGCTCAAGCGTGAGAACATGGTGAAGCTCCCCGTCATCGTGTACAACCGCGACAAAATCGAGGAGGTGATTGCCGATGCCAAGGACCTGCGCGACCGCTTGGAGCAGGATGCCATTGCTCAGGCCGGGGACGGAGACCTGCCTATCCGTCCCATTGTCTTGTTCCAGGCTCAGCCCCGGGGCAAGGAGGATAGTACCACCTTCGAGAAGATAAAGAACAAGCTGGTAGCCTACGGCATCCCGGAGCACCAGATTGCCATCAAGACGGCGGACATCAACGAGCTGAAAAAAGAGAATCTGATGTCCCCGGGGAGTCAGATTCGCTACATCATCACAGTAAACGCTCTCAAGGAGGGCTGGGATTGCCCGTATGCCTACATTCTGGCATCTCTGGCCAACAAGACCAGCCAAGTGGAGGTAGAGCAGATAGTGGGCCGCATTCTCCGCTTGCCCGGGGCTGTAAAGCACGGGAAGAAGAGTCTGAACATGTCCTATGTGCTCACTTCCTCCAATGACTTCCAGAACACGCTGGAGCGCATTGTGGCGGGCCTGAACAATGCAGGTTTCACAAAACGCGATTGCAGAGTGGCTTCCGCTGAGGATTTGCCGCTTCCTGAGCCTGAACCACAGCCCCAGCCAGTTATACCCTTGCCGGTACCGCCGGAGCCCGAAAACGAGGGAACGGATTCCGGCACGGATGACTTCATCAACAGCGACCCCTCCAAGGTGGCCGTGCGTACACCGGAGCAAGGCACATCGGCGGTCGATGACATGCTGGCCGGAGCCTTGCAGCAGGGGGCAGACTTTGAACAGGGCTTGGAGCAGACCGGCTCCGGCGGCGAAGAAACACATATTCCGGTAGACATTGCTGATATGAAAAGCAGATTCCAGATAAATGAAGAATTCACAGACGAGGTGAACGGGCTTGCGCTCCCGCAGTTCTACCAGATGGCCCCCAATAGCTTGTTCTTGGATTCCTCCGGGGAGGTCCTGTTGACCAAGGAACATCTGGCATCCGGTTTCTCGCTCAAAGGGCAAGCGACCAATATCGACAGGAAAGGCGCGGACGATGACCTGTACAGCATCGACATCAAGGAAGGCAAGTCCGGCGGCGTGCCCAAGGTGTTCCGCTTGGATGAATCGGCCCAGCTGTATTTCAAGCAACAGTTCCCCAAGCTGGATGCTACGGCTAAAATCCGCGTATGCAAGCAGATTGTTCATCAGTTGATAGATTCCTTCGATTCGGTGGATTCTTCCGAGCTGGCCGCCTATATTGACGCCGTGATTGAGAACATGTCGCCGGAGCAGCTCGCCTCGCTGGAGAAATCGCCATCCGGGTTTGCCTCCCGCATCAAGAATCATGTGGTGGGCCTGCTGAATGATTTTATCCGCAAGCAATTCGATAACCGCTTGGCCACCGGGCGCATTCTGTGCCGCCCGTCCTACAGCTTCCCGGCCAGTATCTCGCCCATCGACAGCACTGCCATCTACGACAAGAGTCTGTACGAGGCTGAGGAATCCGCCAACAAGTTCGAGACGGAGCTCATTCAGGCAATCACCGGCTTACCCAATATCCGGTGGTGGCATCGCAATATCGCGCGAACAGGGTTCGCCATCAATGGCTTTATCAACCACTATCCGGATTTTATCGTGAGAACGCGCTCCGGGAAGATAGTCATCATCGAGACCAAGGGCGACCATCTGGCCAACGAGGAGACACTGGCTAAGCTGCACCTGGGCAGAGCGTGGCAAGCACAAGCCGGGCCGGGGTATCGCTATTTCCTCGTGTTCCAGGACAAGGATATCAGCATGACCGGGGCGTACCCCATGAGCGAGTTCCTCAAGATTCTGGCTGAATTGTAACCAACGCACAAAACACCACTTTGCACCACATGACCCGCACCCGGCAGACCAAGGGCTCCACTTCGAGCGAATCCT
>CALABM010000107.1 GCA_937885815.1 uncultured Verrucomicrobiales bacterium
GGGCGCCATATGGTAGACCGGTGGTGGAGCCTCGCAAGAGGCGGAACCCCGGGTGGCGAAATAAAAATAAAGATGAACCCCGGTGAGGGGTGACATAAAGCGTGTTGTTAAATTGCTGCGTTTTTACTCACTAGCTCTTGCTTTGGGTTAGCCCCTGTATCGCGCCGCCGGAAGTGCGGAGCTTTTGTTGAATAAGTGAGGAATACCACCCCACCCGGCAGGGGTACAGCCGGGGCACGGCGGTGGGGCGGCGGGGGTACGGCGGGCACCCCGCCGGGCTATGTCAGGGGGCTGGGTAATAGCTCCGCAATGCGTGCCGCTGCCGTCTTGTAATTGTCTGCTGTCTTCTCTATGCCCACGGCATCCAGCCCCATCTGGTGGGCTGCCACCAGGGTGGCACCACCACCGGCGAACGGGTCAAGCACTTTGCCACCCGGGGGCACTACCTGCATCAGATGGCGCATCAGGCCCAGGGGCTTGGCCGTTGCGTGGTAGCGTTCCTTCGGGCTGAGCATGCCTTCCCACATCTGGGCGTAGGTGCGTGCACCGGTGCCAATGAGCTTTTGCCCGCCGGGCGGCTCGCCCTTCGTGCCTATCACGATGAACTCATCCGCGCGGAAGAATCTGCCCAGCTGGGGCAGGCCGTTTGGCTTGTGCCAGATGTTCACACCCTGCCACATGTAGCCGGCGCACTGCATGGCGTTGCATGTGAGGGGCAGCTGGCGCCAATCTGTGAACACCATGCACCAGCCGCCGGGCTTCAGCAAGCGGTAGCACATGCGGAGCCAATCACAAGTCCACAGGTGGTGGCTTAATTGGTCGCGGGTGCCATCGTCAAAATCTGTGGCCACGGTGGAAAAATACTTTTCCCCGTTCGTCTTGCCCTGTTTTCTGGCCATGCCTTTGCCGCCGCTTGAATACGGCGGGTCTGCTATAACGGCGTCAAAGCTGCCCGCCTCTAACTGCGGCAGCACCTCAAAAGCATCTGCGTGGTATAGTTTCATTTTGTCAAGCCTTCCATGATTGCCCACATATCCGCCGGGTCTGTTTCAGATTTGCTGGTAGAAAGAATGTCCGGTTTTGTGCTTTCGTTG
>CALABM010000108.1 GCA_937885815.1 uncultured Verrucomicrobiales bacterium
GTCTTATCCACGCCGCCAGCGTTCGTTCTGAGCCAGAATCAAACTCTCCATAATAAAATAATTAAGAAATTGCTGGACCAATGAATCTTTCGATTCATCAGTACCGTGTAACCCCGCTCCGAAGTTCCTGAGAACTTCATCTCGGCGTAGGCCACGGCACGCGTCACGACCTTTTCCTTCCCTCTCTTTATCCTCTCCAGCACCCCACCCGGAAGGTTTCTCCGGTGATTCCAGCCTCTCGGCGAATCGTGGTGCTACGGAAAGTCCGTAAATGAAAAACTGCCTCGCCCGGCCGATTCGTTCGCGTTCGCTTTCAGCGTCTCGCTCGCTCTTTCGGGCTTCACCGTGTCGGTGTGCCGAGAAGTATACACGAATCATCGCCGCACGTCAAGCACATTTTTCAAAATTTTTGCATTTTTTTTAATTTCGTTATACTTTACCCCCTTTCAAAGCTCTGAAACACAGCGAAAAAAGACAAGTTAAAAAAAATCAGTTATTTTTTAATTCCGGTGAAATAGCGTGCAAATACGGTTTTCCGGCAGATAAATCCGGGCATTTTCGGGTGCATCAGGTAGCAAAAACAGCGTATCAAAGCCTGATTTAGCTTCACATGCCCTGCCTCATGTAGGTAGCAACCTAAAAGCAAGCAGCCACCCCGTTATAAGTGACGGAGTGGCTGCAAGGGATTCTATTCAATTATTCATCAACGGCGACGACGGCGTGCTGCGAGTGCCGCGAGAGCCAACAGACTGAGTGTAGCTGTTGTCGGCTCAGGGACGGTCATGGTGATAGCAAGCTCACCCGTGTTCCCACCGGAGAAGATAAGGAGATAATCATCACTCCAGATGTTGCTGAAGTAGGAGGAGGCCAGCACGTAATCATCCGTGGTAATCTCGGAGTAAACCGTTGAATCCAGCGTGAGTACATCAATTCCCGAGAAGAGAACAAGCTGCTCACCTACATTCAACTCCTGAATACGCTGCAGTGTGCCTTCTCCCAGGGTAATACCCTGCTGAAGGGACAGCGCGCTACCCATGGAGAGATACCCGTCTGCGATTTCCAGCTGAGAACCGGTGGCCAGAGTCAGGTTAGCATTCAGCGTGCTATCAGCGCCGAAAGTGGCTATGCCATCCACCACCACATCAGCCTCTGCAGACTGCTGCTTAGTGCTATCTACGTAGAAGCCAACGGATGCGCTTGCGGCCAGCTTCAGGTTATTCAGGTTATAGCTTTCAGCCCCGTATACGCTGAGAGAACCTTCTTCTGCGAAGATATTAGCCACAGAGTTGCCTGCGTTATTGAGGTTCATGGTACCCGCGCCGAGCTTGGTTATATCTGCACGGCCGGAACCGCCCAAATCACCGGTGGAGTTCAGCGTGGCACCTTCTGCTACATCATAAGTCAAGGAAGCAGAGTTCGTCAGCACCGTATCAGCGGCCACAGTGCTCACGCCAGCAGTGGCGCGAATAGTGGCAGAATCCGTCACGGTGATATCCTTACCGCTCACTGTGGCAGAGTTCAGGGCCAGACCGCCCTTGTTAATCTCCGCACCGGCAGTAAGTTCAGCGGAGGAGTCCACGGCCAAGGTAGCACCTTCCTGCACGCGGATAGCGGCAGCGCTGTTGAAAGCGCTCTTATGATTCAGCGTACCATTGCCCACTATCTCGATGGCGGTGTTTCCTCTGAGGGTGACATTACCTGTCACATCCACAGTTACACCTGCGTCCTCACTGCGAACAAGCTGCAGATTTTCATCAGCAGTTGTGGCGGCGGTGTCAATGGTGATGGTACCATCCTTACCAGCCGTGCCCCAGGCCATGTTATTGCTGAAGGTCACGGTCTCCCCTGCCTCACCAATGGCGCCCAAGGTGGTATCAGCCGCAAAGCTGACAAGCAGGTTGGCGTGCTGTACACCACCGGCGGCATACACCTGACCGCCTTCATTCACATTGAACGTAGCGTTCACGGTGTTGTTCATGTAATTGGTCTTGCAATTACCGGTGAGAACCAATCCCTGAAGCAGGTTCAGCCTACCACCCTTGTTAACATTGAGGGTAGCGTTGTTGTGCATCAAGGTCATGGCAGCGTTGGAAGTCAGCGTGCCATCCACATTGATGGTGTTTCTGTGGCCGTTCCAGTTATGACCTTCGCCGTAAGCAGCAAGCACGAAATCACTGCTCAGCGAGCCGGAGGCTGTACCGGCAATCACCAGATGAGCACCGGCATTGACATTCAGCGTTGAGCCATAATTAGCCTCAGCAAAAATCGGTGACAGCTGAATACCATTAATGTACATGGTGCCATCAGCCTCTGCACCGCCCACTGTCATGGTCTTGGTAACGGAATAGTCAACGAAACGAGTATCCAGCACAGCACCATTGGTCAGGTTGACGGTCATGCTGTTGTTGTTACCGGACCAAGACTTGGTGGCGGCCTGAGTTTCAACCAAGGTCAATCCATCAAGGCTCAAAGAAGAAGCGTTATTGAAATTGAACTGCTTGGTCGTGAGCGTGCCCGTGCCTTTCAGCACAGTGGGAAGATAGACAAGGTTGACCACGTCTGCCGTCGTATCGCCATTGAAAGCAATGTTGAGATTAGCAGTACTCGTGCTATCAGTTCCGATGTTAAGCGTACCGACATGCACGTCACCATTGAAGTTCGCCGTGTTATTATGCTGAACGATGGTGAAGGTACCGATTTCGGTTTCACCATTGAAGCTCACGGTGTTATTATTCGCGGTGTTATTATTATGACCGATGGTAATAGAACCGATTTCGGCTTCAGCGTTAAAGCTCACCGTGGTGTTGTCCTGGTCCAGATTGATAGTTCCCAAGGACGTACTGCCGTTGAAGTTATTGGTGGTTCTGTTTGAATTGAAATCAAACGCGGCCAGCTTCACCTCACCTTCGAGGTTCAGTGTACCACCACCGCGACGGTCCCATGTGGCGCCTTCACCCATCACAGAACCCTTCACGGTCAGCGTATTACCACTATTCTGATGAATCTGGCTCGTACCCTCAAGCTCAATATTACCATTAATTGTGGTAGCAGAGCTGATTTGTGCGTTTACGCCGTGAGCCAGTTTAAGTGTCTGGCCGTACTGGCTGCCATCCAGAGAAAGGTAACCCTCAAGCACATGAGTGGTGCCCTTGAAGTCGGAGTCAATGTCCAGCACATTGGAGTAGGTCTTATCCAGATGTACCTGCAGCGTACCATTGCCGGTGATATCAGCAACAGTAGCCGTACGATCCGTAGAGGAAGTCAGCGTAGTGGTCAATTCCAGCACGCCGGATTCAGCAATTTCCAGTGTACCACCGGCAGACACGTAATCGGTAGCAGTCAGCTTGTTGTTAAGCACCAGCTTTCCGCTGTCCATCTGCAGAGCACCGGCCAAGGTCACATCGCTGCCGCTGAAGGAGTAAGTCTCATTATTCACAAAGCGAAGGCCAGTCACACTGGCATCAGCAGCGAAACTGAGCTCTTTGTTTACTGTGGAATCACGGAATACCACCGTGGTGCCATCAGCGAACACTTCATAGTTACTACCCTTCCATTCCGCGAAACCATTGGCCATGGTCACCGTCATCTTCAGGCCCGTGGAGTCAGTCGTGAAGATGCTCTGCAGGTAATCAGCTGAACCACTGGAAAGCGTGGCGGTCTTACCTTCCCAGTTGCCGGAAATCAGGGTGTACGTCTGCCCCAGCACCAGATCGTTCGGATTAATAATACCGATGGACTGAGAATTGTTCCCCTCTGCAAACTGCATGGTACCCACAAAGCGGGCTGTACCGTTATTCAGGGCCTCAGAATCGAATGCCAGAACGCCACCATTCAGGATAAGCGTGCTCTCAAAGGAGCCTTTATCACCGACAATAGCCAGAGTAGTGCCCTCATTCAGGCTATAGGTAGCGCCCATGTTCAGGATACCGCCCTTGCCCAGATAGATGGTATCCGTCACCACCGTGTCAGAGCTGAACTCCAAGCGGCCGGCATTAGCGTAGATATTAGCCACGGAAACATTGCTGCCGGTGAACTTCTGTGTGCCTTCACCCTCCATGGCAATGCTCAGCCCATTCACAGCGCCCTTGTACTCGTAGGTGCCATCACCGGTGATGGTCAGGGTGCTGTTACGGGTAGAAGTGGGAGCGGCATCCTGATTGACGCGGTAGGAAGCACCGGCATATGCCACCGTGTGCTCATTACCAACAAGGCCTTGAATCTGAGCGTTCTCCGTATTGACTGCCAGTGCCATATTAGCACCCTGGTACCCCTGCAAATTAAGCGTAGCGTTCTGCAGCGCCTTATCATGAGCCAGCTCCACATAGGTGTTATAAGCCATGCCATTAGCCGTTCTCGCGGCACGCACTGTACCGGCAAAGGAGCTTTCCCCATCAATGATAAGGCGAGAGGAATTAACATCCGTAACAGTATAAGCTGAAGCAGCGGATTCGACATCCACCGTGTAGCGGGACGTCACGGTGTGAGAAGCTTCCCATGTGAGAGTCTCATTCCCGGTGGATTCCAGGTGAGAGATTCTCCACTCAGCCTGCTTCGTTGTTTCCGAGAGGGTCAGATTCTGCCCGTTAAGCTTTATCGTGTTGAAGTCAAGCACCTGCACGTCACAGGACGCAGCAGCGCGAAGGGATGTGACAGAACTGTCCAAATCCAGAACACCACCCACGCGGACAGATTTCACACAGGGAAGGACATTCGGGTCAATGGTCTTACCATCATTTGTGCCGTAGGTGAAAGTAAGGTTGGAGACATCTTCCACTCGGAGGGTACCCGTATCAGAAATCGTGTTGTAACCGGCACCATTCAGTTTCCAGTTACCGTTACCGGAGAGGACGAGTGTGGCACCCGCTGCAGCGCCGATGCTGGTGGTGACAGTAACATCCGTACCGCCGTTAATCATTGTTGCCGTACCATCAAGCACGCCGATGGAAGAGACGCCGTAAATGGTAGCCCCGGTGGCATCAATGACTGCGCCATCACCGGCAACAACAGTACCCATGTAAAGGCTCTTGCCGTTAAGGTCAAGATTATTACCATAAATATAAAGGCTGCCTACGGAGGCGTAGTCCTGCATCAGCTTCACATTACCTTCTTGGATGTGCAGCTCAGCGTACTTAATTCTATCCGTAGCAGAAGTAAGAAGAGAATTCGTCAGCTCGAGCGTGCTATTGCCGTATTTATGGATGGTGTTGACATTAATGGAACCCTTGAGGTCATCCATAGAGTCAATGGTAAGGTGAACGGTACTGTATGTAGTATCCGTAGCGCTGGTCATGCGGTCACCGATAAGCTTGCTGCCTTCTGCAAGCTCAAGATTACTGATGTACTGGGTAGACTCACCGATATCAAGAGTGCTGCCATTCATCAGGTACAGACCTGTGGTGTTATTCAGCACGCCATCCTGCTCCACACGCAGGGTGATGTTACCGGGATTCACGCCGGAACCAGCTACAGCACCCATCACAGTGACGCTGCCAGTAATGGGGTTGACGTTCGTCAGCTTAACAGTGCCACCTGTATACCCCTGAGCATCAACTATAATATCGTGATCACCACCAAGCTCGGAGGTAATAGTGAACGTACCACCGGCTGCAGTCAGGCGGTATGCCTGCCCATCTGCCACGGTAATGTCACCGGAGTAGGTGAAATCACCATCAGCGCCCAAGTACAGGTTGCGGTGCTGGCTCATGTTAATATCCGCGTCCTCACGGTTCTGAAGCAGTATACCATTTGCTCCCGCCGTGATGTTGGAAATCATCGGAGCCATGGTGGCGCGGTTACCATAGGTAAGGTTCAGCGTGATTTTGTCAACGGCGGCAGGATCCGTATAGTTCAGGGTAACGCCGCTGCTCACGAAGTCGATACCACCGGTGAAGTTGTTACCCGTGTTGGTGAGGGTTACGGTGCCCTTAGTTTGGGAATTGCCAAGGATGAGCTTATTATTCCCCGTCAGCAGGTAGTTCACCACCAGCTCACCACCGCCACCGCCCAAGCGCCATTCACCATTAGCGTTGGCATTCAGCGCCTCCGTGGTGCCTTCAGCGCCGTAATTGATAACCTGCCCGTTCAACGCACCCAAGATAAGGGTATTATGGCCGCGCATATCAACCTGAGTGGTCTGGTCCTGAGTGAGAGCCAGCGTACCTGTTGATTCACTCTTAATATATTGCAGGGCGGTATTACCATCCGCATTCTGAGCGGCAAAGATACCCCCCTCATTCACAAGCCACTTTTCAGAGCCTGCAGCGGCGGCGTCCTCCACGATGAGAGTACCTCCATCCACGCTGCGAGCACCGGTAAAGGTATTATTACCCGTCAGGGTAAGGCTGCCTTCCCCGGCATCCACACTCACCGTACCTTGGCCGGTGATATTACCGCTGTATGTGGTATTAGCAGTAGTCGCTGCATCAAACTCAACCTTCAGGGTACCATTGTTCAGGGCGGTATCACCATGGTGGCCGTAGTAGTCAGACCACTCGTAGGTATCCTCCAAGAAAGTGCCGCCTTCGATATATTCCATACGGTGGCGCACACCTTCGCCCATCACGTAGGTACCGCCGTTTACTGTGACATCACCCAGCAAGCGGGCATGAGTGCCAAGGTGGAAAGTACCGCCGGCATTCACGGTCACATTCATCTTCGCATCCGCATAATGCCAGTCATGCTCAGAAAAGTAAACATCATTACTGAACTGCACGGAGCCCGGGCCGTGCTGCGTGTTCGTACCGCTAAGCACGGCAGTACCGCTGTTCACGGTGAAGCTACTGTCAGCATTCTGAGAGAGGTCCGTGCAAATGCTGTTCATCGTCCACACGGAGCCCTGCCCGGCATCCACCACGACTTGGATAGCACCGGTGGCGGTGTCCTTAATGGAGCCCAGCCACGTGCTCTCACCGCTCTGCTTGTATGTCAGTACAGTAGTACCGCTGGTATTGGTAAGAATGGCAGAATCCGTCAAGGTGTTGATGCTGAAACCATCTGCGGCAATAGCGGCAGCATCGGCATGGGTGGTGTACCAATCCATGTCATTGCCGTTCATGTCCAGCGTACCGCCGTTGAGACCGAAGGTGAAATCGCGTTCAATCTGGTTGATATCCCTGATAACCACCGTCGCGCCACTGGCTGCCATCACATTATAGGCAGCATAACCGCCCTCCCGGTTCAGGTACGTGGTGCCACTACCGCCCACAGCCAGCAGAATATTGTTGTCACCGCTGCCCTCAATGTACAAATCACCCTCGCCATTCTTGCGCCATTCGCGCATGTAGCCGGCGTCATTTGTCAGCTGAACATGCACCTCAGCTCCTTCGTTGATGACGTAACCCGCAGTATTGAGGGTGTAATCCCCATTGCCGGCGGATTCAATAGTGAACTTACCGTTTTTGAACTCCACATAACCTACACCGGTATCGACCGTGGCGTTGAGTACAATTCTGTTATCTGTTGATTTCCCGCCATCGAAAACCAGATTATGCGTGCCGCCCAACCCGCTGATGCTGTTCATGTAGCCGTTATCATAAGCAAACCAGTTTTCCTTATCTTTAACGGCGGAAAGGTTCTGCCATGTGTTCTGCCCGGCATTGACGGCCAGGTGCGCAATCTCTGTATCGCCTACCGTTACGGTACCGTAACCACCGCTCACGGCATTGAGATAAGCCGTGTGAGTTGTAGTCATGTCCACCTGTTGACAATGTGCCGCCATGGATTCATTGGCAAAATCAATGGAACCGTGCCCCACACTGTATGTGGTGAAATTTCCGGCGCGCAGGGAGAAGAAATACTCGTATTTGCCCGTAGCCTCGTTGTACACATAGTTCGCGGAACCGGAGTCGCCACCGGCAGAGGCTATCGGCAACGGCGTTTTGTCAGACACACCGCTGTCCTGATTATCCATATTCCAGGCAGCAAAGATGAATCCTTCCTCAGTAATGGCAACCTGTTTAACAGTCGTCACACCACCGATAAGGAAGGTGTACGGGTCGCCGGCATCCACTCTGGAACCATCTTTCATCCAATAATCAACGTCACCGGCACCCGCGCGGTACATCAGCTGCCCCAGCAACTTGTCCTTAATATCCGGCTCGCCGTTGCCATCCAAATCATCTTGCTCAGAGGCCACACCACTATAGTTCTGTGCACCAACAACATCAGTGAAAATCTTGCTCTGGCGGTAGAGTGCCCAGTCCGCAGCACTGCCGAGGTCCTTTTCAGAGGTAGCCACCATACTGTACTTGATGGTATTCTCTGAGCCCACCACTTGGCCACCGAAACACGCGCTGAAATGCGGGTTATGAGCCACGGTAACCAGATAATTGTTGCCGAATGCTGCACCGGCACCATAACACTGCGCGTAGTAGCCGTAATCCACCACGCCACTGAAATCAATCATTCCCTGCTCCTGAGAGATGCGGTAGTCCTCCGTGTTCGGGTCACGGTCCGCAATGACAATACCATTATCCTTGTCACGAATAGCCTGCAGCATGGTACTCACGCCGTTTACTTTATAGCGGCCGCGGTTCTGACCAAAATCCGCGTATACTTGCTGGGCTATATTCTCATGCATGGCGCCACCCCATGCTGTGCTGACTGTGGTGGCCATACAGAACATCAGGAGACATTTGCGAAGTGCGACAGGAAGATGCAGTTTCATAAATTCACTGAAGTGGGATTATTCTTCATAAATACCAACTCAGAGGCCCCAACGCAAGCAAAAAATCCCCGCCGGATAAAAAATTAGACAGTTTACAAATAACAATCTGCCCGCCCCCGTCAGGCAATCTCATTGACGGGGGCCTTTACTACCTATATATATAGGCAAGTAAAGTGTTGAACCGAAAGCCTCAGCAAGTCTGCGCGGCCACAGCCTCAGCGCAGCGGCGGCCATCCAGCGCGGCGGAGACGATGCCGCCGGCATACCCAGCGCCCTCACCACAGGGGAAAAGGCCGGGAAGGTCCACGTGCTGGAGGGTGGCAGAGTCACGCGGAATGCGCAGGGGCGAGCTGGTGCGTGTTTCGCAGCCGATGAGCAGAGCATCTTCACCAGCGAAACCACGGAGCTTGCGATTGAAGAAAAGCAGGCCTTCCTTCATGCGGCGGCTCACAAAATCAGGCAGCAGAGCATTCAAATCCCAAGGCGTCAGGCCGGGCTGATAACTGCTCTCAGGCAGAGCCGCGCTCACACGGCCCGCGAGGAAATCCACCGCACGCTGAGCGGGGGCCTTCTGGCGACCACCACCTGCCAGAGAGGTGGCGATTTCCAGCTGTTTCTGCCATGCAAGGCCGGCAAGCACACCATGCTCAGCGGCACAGGCGGCTGTATCTTCCGGCTTCACGGTAACCACAAAACCGGAGTTTGCCCAGTAGGAATCACGGGCAGAAAGGGACATGCCATTCACCACCACTTCATCATTCTCCGTGGCAGCAGGTACGATATGGCCACCGGGACACATGCAGAAGGAGTGTACACCGCGGTCTTCCACATTCGTGGCAAGTGTATAGCGGGCAGAAGGAAGGCCCTCAGGGCGAGTCTCACCGGGGCGCAGGTGATACTGTGCAGCATCAATGAGTGCCTGCGGGTGCTCAATTCGCACACCCACGGCAAAAGTTTTCTGCTCCAGCGTGAGCCCTTCCTCATGCAAGAGGCGGTAGATATCACGGGCGCTGTGCCCTGTGGCGAGGATGACGGCATCACCCAGCCATTCACGGCCATCAGATGAAGTAACACCGCACAGGCGCTTGCCATCTGCCGTGCGCAGCAGGCCATTCACTCGCGTGCGGAAGTGCACTTCACCGCCGGCGGCGATGATGCTTTCACGCATAGCCTTAATGATATCCGGCAGTTTATCCGAGCCGAGGTGCGGCTGGGCATCCGTGAGGATATCCGGAGAGGCACCGTGAGCCACGAAGGTTTCATACACCTCCATCACGGGGCCACGCTTGGTGGCACGGGTGAAGAGTTTACCATCCGAGAAGGTACCGGCACCACCCTCACCAAAGCAGTAGTTGGAGTCATCCACCACGTACTCACCGCAGTTCAGCGGCTGCAAATCTAAGCTACGGGCAAAGACATCCTTACCACGCTCCAGCACAATGGGGCGCATGCCCAGCTCCAAACTGCGAAGAGCAGCAAACAAACCACCGGGGCCACTGCCCACGATGATGACCGTGCGTGCTCCGGCGGGGACAGGCGCATAATTCCTGCTGGGCAGCTCATACGGCGGCAACTCCTCATCCACACCCACCAGCAGGCGGAACTGGCGGCAGATAGGACGGCGGCGGGCATCTATACTATCCTTCAGCAAGCGCATGGAAAGCACGCGGTGCGGGGAGATGCCAAGCTGCTGCGCCACAGCCTTGCGGCGGGCCTGTTCTTTCATGGCCTTACGCAGCGGGAGGTGGATGTCAATTTCCGTAATCATACTTCGGTATCAATACTCTGCCTCATGCCGAGAGCGGGTGTATCACAGCAATCCGTATTCACAGCCACCTGCACAGCAGGCACACCGGCCACAGTGGTGCGCGGTGCTACATCCGTCAGCACCACGGAGGAAGCGGCTATCTTGGCGCACTCGCCAATCTCCACACGGCCCAGCACCTTAGCACCGGCGCCGATGAGCACACCGCTGCGAACGATGGGGTGGCGTGCCCCGCCCTTCTCCTTACCGGTACCGCCGAGGGTCACCTCATGCAGCATGGAAACGTTGTTCTCAATAATGGCTGTCTCACCCACCACGAAACCGGTGCCGTGGTCCAGCAGAATGCCGCAGCCAATCTGCGCCGCCGGGTGAATATCCACCCCGAACACCTCACTGCCCACACTCTGGAACAGCAGTGCCAGCAAGTGGCGCCCCTCCTGCCACAGCACGTGTGCCACACGGTATGTGGCCAGCGCATGAAAACCCTTGAAGAAGAGGAGAGGCTCCAGCACATTGTGACAGGCGGCATCTCGCTCCACCACGGCGCGCAAGTCCGCAGCCATGCAATCCACCACCATGGGGTTGGACTTCAGCAGGGTACGGATAAGCGGCTCCAGCTCATCGCGGTTCATATCACGGCGGGAAAGCTTGCGTGCCAGGCGCACAGCCACGGCATTGGCCAACGAGGTACGGCTGAGCACCACATCATCCAGCATGCCCAGAAGCTTGGGCTCACGCTCCACTGCAGCCTCCGCCGCAGCGAACACTTCCGCCCACACCTTCGCGGCCAGTCCGCTCTCAGCGGGTACCATCTTTTCCGGCCTTACCATAATAATATCCTCAGCGGTTAGGAGTTGCAGCAGTCACGCAGCATGTCATCCAAGCGGTAGGTCATCTCTGCAAGTGCCTTACGTGCAGGAGTATCCGGCAGCAGCCAGAGCACCTCACGGGCTTCCTCATTGCGTGCAAGACCTTCATCCACAGAAAGGCGGATAGCCTCACGGAAGGCTTCCGTATGGCGCAGGCGGCTGTAATCAATCTCCTCATGGCGCTCCACGGCGCGGCGCACTTCATCCGCCACGTCCTCAGAGCTGCTCTCCATCAGGAAGAACACAGGCAGAGTGAGCTTACCCTTCTCCGCATCAGTACCCAGCGTCTTACCGGCGCTTTCATCCGTACCGGTGAGGTCCAGGCAGTCATCATAAATCTGGTAAGAGATGCCCAGCAGCGTTCCCATGCGGTTCAGGTGCTCAATCATCTCCTCATCCATTTCCTGCAAGTAAGCCGCACCACTCATGGCTATGGCGAAAAGGGTGGCCGTCTTCTTGCGGATAAGCTCATAGTAATCCGCGCGGCTCATCTCAGCATCCCACAAGCGGGTGGACTGCTCCACCTCACCTTGGCAAAGATCACGCATGGCAATGGCCATCTTACGGCAGAACTTGCTGCCACCGATTTCCGAGCCCATCACGATAGCCTGTGCCAGCATGGTATCACCCAGCAACACAGCCAACTCATTGCCCCAGAGGGCATTCGGCGTGGGCTGATCACGGCGGGTATCAGCCTTATCCAGCACATCATCATGGATGAGGGATGCCATGTGAATCATCTCCAGCAGGGCAGCAAAGGTGATATGCTCCTTGCGGATGCCACCGGTCGCAGCAGCTGTGAGCAATACCAACCCCGGTCGCAGCATCTTGCCTTGCCCGCGGCAGACCTGACGCATGTATTCACGAACATAAGGGTCAAAGTCTTCCGTCTGTCGCGAAATCTCGTCACGCACCTTCTGAAGCTCCTGCTGAACGAGCTTCACATGGGCTTTCTTATTACGCAACTTACTGAAAAATGGTATACTCATAGTGCACCTGACGGTATATGAACGAAAGAAGGCACAGCGGTCTTGCCGTTGCGCGCGGCGAGTGTAGCAGATTTTCACCCCTTTTGCAATCATAAATTCGCATATGCGGTGTATTTGTTGGTAGCAGTCCCAAAAGCGCTCTACAAAGAAAGAGAACAGCAGAAGGGCAAAACTATGAAGAAAAAAGACAATAGTAATTTGCCGGACTGCGTTGCTACCCGAAAGATAAATCTGTATGCAGGCTACATCGTGCTTGCAGACCCAAGAAATGTGATTTTTAGGCTCCTGCAACATCGGAACAGCAGCAGTGCCCGGTTTGTCGTCAGCCACGCCTGCAATGATAACATTTCATTCGGTCAGGTATCTTCAAATGTTTTCATACTCACATTTTCGAGCAGAATTGCTCTCCGTAGCGGTTTTGGGGTATAAAAGCTGCTCTCATTGCAAAAAAATGGCCATTTTTTTGCATGATACCCGGTCTCATGTAAAAAAATTTGAAATTTCTTTACATGAGAAAACGCATCATGTAAAAAAATCGGCGTTTTTTTTACATGAAAAAGCCGCCGATGCGCTTACAACATATCATATCTTAAATATATGATAGAACAAAAAGCCCGACCGTTGTGGGCCGGGCTTTTGCAGAAGACTGAGGAAAGCTTATATTAAGCCTTAAGCTCCGTACCGAGCTCAATGATGGAATACTCACCGGGGCGCAGTCTGTATACAATCTGCAGCACGTTGCGGCGGGCATTGCGATAAAGCACAAAGGGCTTGCCGGAGATTTCCAGCTCCATGATGGCGTCCTCCTTGTACATGGTCTTGAGCTCATAACCCTCACGGGAGATGCGCACAGGCTTGGGATCTTCCGGAGCGTCGAAGTCCTCGTAATCCAGAATATCCTCCTCATACACCTTCTCTTCCAGAGTGCGGATGCTCTTGGAACGGTGCGGACGGAAGTGCTTCATGAGGCGGGTCTTATGCTTGCGCATGCGGCGCATAATCTTAGTCACCGTCTCATCGATTGCTGCATAGAGGTCAGGTCCAACAGTGGATGCCTGAATGGTAATGTGGTCAGCACAGAACAATACAATTTCCGCCATCTGGCGGTCTTTCTGCACGTCCACCACTACTCGAGCCTCCACAATTTTGGGGTAATCGATATGGATAGACTGAATTTTCTTCGTGGCGAAATCACGAATTGCATCCGTCACATCTACATGACGGCCGGTCACGACAACGTTTGTGTCAACATTTGATGTCTGCATGGTTGGTACCTCCTTCTATGTTTGGTTGTTTCTTGCAGAACAAGGCAGCGAGTATGCACCTTTCTGCAATACTCATGATACTCCCGAGCTTCGAGAAAATCAACAAAAAAAACAAAGAAAATAAAAAAAAATCTTCGGGAGGCTTGAATGGATGAAAAGGAGGGGTTATACTGTGGCCATGCCGATATCTGAGGAACTTTTTGAGCGTGCGTGCCGGGTAATCCCCGGAGGCGTGAATTCACCTGTGAGAGCCTTCCGCCGCCTGGAGAGGGCGCCCTTTTTTGTGACCCGCGCTGAGGGAGCGCACCTGTGGGATGAGGATGGCCGCGAGTACATCGATTACGTTGGCACATGGGGCCCGGCCATTCTGGGGCACGCGCCGCAGAGCGTCATCTCAGCCGTGCAAGCGGCGGTACCCGCCGGGCTGGGGTATGGCATCCCCACGCGAATTGAGGTGGAGATGGCGGAAACCATCACCCGCTGGGTGCCTTCCATTCAGAAAGTGCGCATGACGAACAGCGGTACGGAGGCCACCATGAGCGCCGTGCGCTTGGCCCGCGGTTACACAGGCCGCAAGTACATCATTAAGTTCACCGGCTGTTACCACGGGCATGTGGACAGCCTGCTGGTGGCCGCCGGCAGCGGCGCTCTCACCCATGGCGAGCCGGATAGCGCGGGCGTTCCCGCTGAGTTTGCCGCGCTCACGCTGGCCCTGCCGTACAATGACCGCGAGGCCGTGCAGCGTGCCTTTGCGCAGTACCCGGGGCAGATAGCCGCCGTCATCGTGGAGCCGTACCCGGGCAACGCCGGTTTCTACCTCCCTGAGCCCGGCTACCTGGAGTTCCTGCGTGAGATTACTGCTCAGCAAGGCGCCCTGCTCATCTTTGACGAAGTGATGACCGGCTTCCGCATTTCCCCCGCCGGTGTGCAGGGCAAGCACGGCATCACGCCGGATCTGACCACGCTTGGCAAGGTCATCGGCGGTGGGCTGCCCGTGGGTGCCTTCGGTGGCAGGGCTGATATCATGGACTGCGTCAGCCCCCTCGGCCCCGTATATCAGGCCGGTACACTCAGCGGAAACCCCGTGGCAATGGCTGCCGGCCTCGCTCAGCTGCGCGAGCTGGAAGCCACGGATGCCTACACCCGCTTGGAGACCCTCGGTGCACGGCTGGAGGAAGGCGTGCGCGCTGCTCTGGCAGACTGCGGACGCCCGTACTGCTTCAAGCGCAGCGGCTCCATGTTCTGCCTCTTCTTCACCACGAAGGATGTGAAAAATCTGGATGACGCCACCACGGCAGATTTCGACACCTGGCGCCGCTTCTTCCTCTCCATGCTGGAACAGGGCATTTACACCGCACCCTCCCCCTTTGAGACCGGCTTCATCTCCACCGCCCATACTGAGGCGGATATAGATGCCACCGTGGCCGCCATGCGCCACAGCCTCAAATCACTATAAGTCACCACACCACTTACCGATTCCACCCATGCACCACCATTTTCAGGGTGCATGGGTGTTTTTTCTGCTTTCCTACTCGCTTAGTATCTGGTATAATCACTCTTGATTCCATAAGATATTCTCTCCGCTATGCCTGATATCCACAAAGCTTCAGCCCTTTCCCCGGCCCTGCCTGTAGGTACTATGCTGGGTAATTACATTGTCCGCGAGGTTATCGGCAGCGGTGGATTCGGCATTACCTACCTTGCTCAGGAAGAGATTACGGAAAAACTCGTGGTCATCAAGGAGAATTATCCCGCTGATATTTCCTTCCGGGATATGAATTCTCTAACTGTAGGCCCGGCGGGGCAATCCAGAAAAGAAGCTTATGACTGGGCTCTCACGCGCTTTCTGGAGGAAGCCAAAATACTCTCCCGCCTCAGCCACCCGAACATCGTACCCATACGCAATGCCTTTAAGGCCCTCGGTACAGCTTATTACGTGATGCCCCATGTGGAGGGTACAGAGCTGCAGAAGGCCGCGCCTGCTCCGCGTAACATCACTGCGGAATGGCTTCTGCCCGTACTGGAAAAAATCCTCAGCGCGCTGGGTTATCTTCACGCACAAGGGCTCATCCACCGCGATATCAAGCCGAACAATATCCTGATGAACACCACCGGCGAGCCTATCCTCATTGATTTCGGCACCGCCCGCGCGCTGGAGAGCACCCACTCCCACACCCACATCGGCACACCCGGCTTCATGCCTTTTGAACAGCTCTCAGCCAGAGGCAAACGCGGCCCGTGGACAGATTTTTACGCTCTGGGCGCCACCTGTTACTACCTCATTACGGGAGAGCTTCCCCCGCATTCCGTAGACCGAATGGAAGAGGATGAATACCTCCCCCTGGCAGGCAATCCTTCACTCACCGGGCGCTTCCCGGAGCATGTGCTCAGCAGTATTGATAAAGCTCTCATCATGAACCGCAGCAAACGCTGGCAATCCGCTCAGGAATGGCTGGATGCCCTGAAGGATAAATCTGCGGTGACTAGTGTCACAATCGAGGCAGTCCCCCTGACTGAACCCGTCAATCAGGCGAGGCCCGAAATAATCCGGACCATCCCCACTTATGCACAGGCTGTGGACGAGCTGGAACGCCTCGGGATTAGCTCAGATACATATAACGATAACCTCCTCTCTGCCGCCGAGAAAGGAGAGGCACACATGACTGCACTCCTACTTGCCGCCGGAGCCGGCGTCAACACGACAGATGAAGATGGCTACACGCCCCTCCTCATGGCCGTCACCAATGGCCATACAGAATGTGTGCGCCTCCTGCTTACCATGCCGGGCATTGATGTCAACCAGTCGGATATATTTGGAAGACATCCTCTACTCGATGCGGCCGCTAGTGGTCATACGGAATGCGTGCGCCTTTTGCTCAGCGCACCGGGCATTAACATCAACAAACCGGACCAATGGGGGCTCACTCCTCTCAGCGAGGCTACTTTCAACGGCAATACGGAATGCGCAGACCTCATCCGCGCAGCATGTGGCATAAGCCCGCAGAAAGACAACTCCTCGCTTTATGCAGCCGCACGTGATGGAGAAGCTGAACAAGTTCGCCGTCTTTTGGCTGCTGGGACGGATGTCAACATGGCAGATGAAAACGGCAGAACACCCCTCCATTTCGCGGCAAATCTCGGCCACGTGGAGTGTCTCAAACTTCTGCTTGCGGCACCCAGAATTAATGTCAACATGGCAGATAATGCCAGCAACACGCCTCTCATCTATGCAGCTGAGAAGAATCATACAGAGTGTGTGCGCCTTCTGCTCGCAGCACCGGGAATTGACGTCAACAGGGAGTGTCAACTCGGCGCCACCCCCCTCATCTGGGCTGCCGTTGAGGGACATACCGAATGTGTACGTCCCCTGCTGAACGCGCCGGGGATTGACGTCAACAAGGAAGATGACTATGTCTTCACTCCCCTCAGCGAGGCTGCTAGACTAGGCCATACAGAATGTGTGCGACTTCTGCTTGCCGCGCCGGGGATTGACGTCAACAAGGAAGAGTATCACGGCGTCACTCCCCTCGACGTGGCTGCCGAAAATGGCCATACGGAATGCGTGCGTCTTCTGCTCGCCGCGCCGGGTATTGATGTCAACAAAGAAACTCCCCTCCTCTCGGCTGCCTACAAGAACCATACAGAATGCATGCGCTTCTTGCTTGCCACACCGGGGATTGACGTCAATAAGGCGGATCATAACGGCTGGACCCCTCTCCACTGGACTGCCTATAAAGGCCAGAAAGAATGTGTACGCCTCTTGCTCGCTTCGCCAAAAATTGACGTCAACAAGGAAAATCTGCTCGGCAGGACTCCCCTATTCTGGGCCTTAGAAAATGACCACACCGAATGCGCAGAGCTCATCCGCGCGGCGGGTGGTAGAAGATAAGCCACTTTGCAGATTCTCCCGCTCGCCGGAAAGGGCCTTCTGCGGCGTGAGACACGCCTCCGCGCTCTTGGGCCTGCGGAACGGGTGAAAGGCCGCCTATGATACCTTTACGGCGCCGGATACAGGGCATCCGGCGCCGCTTACTTAATCAGTCTTTCCGGCTCAAATCATCAGCGGATGAGGCCGCGCACGATGATATCCTTGCCGCTGGGGATGAGCTCCTCCTGCTCAAAGTGGCGCTCCGTGGGCAGATAATAACCGGGCACAAGCAAATCCGGCCCGCCGCTGATCTGTGGAGTAACAATCTGCACCCATTCATTCACCAGCCCTTCCTCCAAGAACTTACGCAGCAAATTGCCGCCGCATTCCAGCATGAGATTCACCACTTGATGCTCCTCATAAAGGGATTGCAGCATAGCGCGCAGGTTTCCTACATCCTCACGAATGAGGGTACGCTCCGCATCCTTATCCGTGAACACCTTGGCATCCTCCGGCAGCGATGTGCTATCCATCGTCATCACAATACGCCAAGGCTGCTGCTTGATGCGCGGCACCTCGCGGTACGGGTGGCGGATGGTCAGCGCGGGGTTATCCGTGCGCAGGGTATTACCACCCACGAGAATGGCATCACTCTCCAAGCGCATTTGGTGTGCAAAGCGGATGGATTCCTGGCAGCTGAGCCACTTCAGGCCGGCGCGTGTGAGGCGTCCATCCATTGTGGAAGCCACCTTTGCGCGCACCCACGGGCGCTTATGCTGGATGGACCACACCCAGGGACGCAGTAAAAGCTCACAGGCAGCGGCACAGCACTCGCTGCGCACGCGGATGCCATGTGCCTTCAGAATGGTGTATGCGCGGCCGCTGTGGCGCTCGTCAGGGTCCACAGCGCCATAAACCACGCGGGAGATACCGGCCTCAATGATAGCATCCGTGCAAGGAGGTGTACGGCCATAGCTGGAACAAGGCTCAAGAGTCACATACATGGTGGCTCCTTTCAGCTCCTCTCCATGCCCGCGCAGACGTGCATGATTCAGGGCTCGCCTCTCAGCATGCAGCTCCCCTGCCCTTTCGTGCCACCCCTCGCCCAGAAGAATGCCATCTTTAACGATAACGGCACCGACAGGAGGATTCGGGCTCGTGGTGCCCAGCCCTTTATGGGCCAGCTCCAGCGCACGTGACATCCAGAGGCTATCCTGATCTATTGAGTATTTCTCCATGGCTTGTATTGTAACAGTTCTGTGCTTCCTGTCAAGAAGCGGGAAGACCCGGCTTTTTTCCGCTTCAGTGATTAAAGAATAAATTTATATATAAAATTTCATCATATTCAGTACTGTGAATAAGTCCAACAACTATTTTTATCAGTTATTTTTCAATAAGTTAGAGCTAGTTATTATTGTGAACTCTTTTGCTGATAAGCGGACTTTTTCGTGAACAAGAACTTATTAACACCATTATTCACATACTTATTCACCGAGTTATACACAATTTATGTGAATAAGTCTGCAAGAATATGATTATCAGAAGTTTTGAGTGAATTCACCGAAGAAGCGGAAGGGAGCCATGATGGGCATGGCGACGTTATAGGCGGCCGTACCGATGGCGTCCACCGTGCACATGTCCAGCGTGGAGAGCACCTTTGTGAAGGTGGAGGGGGACTCCGGCGTGCGGGACTGGATGATGATGGAGGGATGCTCCCCGGCCTTCACTTCCGCGCGGATGGGGTGAGAGGAACTGCCGCGCAGCTCCGTGCAGGCATCCTGCTGTGAAGCGAGGATTTCAGCCACGAGGGCGTTCGTCAGGGCGTAACCATCTTGGCGGCGGAGACAGGCAGCCGTGCCGGCAGAGATGGGGAAGTAAGCGCGGCCTGTAGCATCGCCCAAGAGGGTGTAAGTGGGCGCGTTTTCATCCGTATCATACACTTCATCGTGAATGACGGGGTAGGTTTTGCTGTAATTTCCCTGCGGCGCGCTGATGTACCACTGGCCGCCGCGGCTGTGCAGGCGGATGTTTTCCGGAGTGAGCTCACTGCCTTCATAGCTGCAGCCCATTTCTTCAATGTTTTTGTGCGTTTGCATATACGCACAGGAGGGGAGAAGCAGAGCTGATATCAGAACAGGGAAAAAGCGTTTCTTCATGTACTCAGTCTATCATATTGCCCCGCGCTTGGAAAGCAGATAATTTGAATTACGAATTTGGATTTACGATTTACGAAGGTGGGGGCTTGCCCGGAGCCAGTGAGTAAAAACGCAGCAATTTATCACTCCGCATTATGCCACCCCTCACCGGGGCTCATGAATGAGGCGTGCATGCGCCCGCGTAAATGTTGAGCTTATTCCGCCCTGCACTCATCGAGAAAAACCCCGCGAGCGCAGCGAGCCTAATCTTAATTTTCGTAACTCGTAATTCGTAAATCTAAATTCCCAAATTGGGTGATTTGAATAGTAAAGCTGATATTACTATTTATCGTGAGTCAAATGAGAAACAGCCTCGCTCCGGAACCGGAGGAGGCTGTTTGTGAAAAGAAACACCGCTGTGCCGTCAGTGGGATAAGAGCCACGTTCCCTGAACGTAGGTGGGTGCGGAGCCGGGTTTCTCTGAGGTATCCCTATTGGACGGAACATTAAACCCATTTAGCTTTGATGCCCCTTAGTGTATTATAACGGTCCGGGCCTGTTTGACCACGCGTCACGCACACAGCAGCTGGGTATGTATATAGCACAGCCGTTTTCTATTTACAAGAACTTTCGTGTTCCACAAGTGCCACATACAGAAAACAGCTAGAGAGCAGATTTTCCTATGCACTGATGAACAAAGCTCTGCGCGTGAAATGAAAAATGAGTGACATCGGCGCATGTGTCTCACGGATTCTAAGGAGAGCTTAAATTTTGAATTCTGATGAGCATTCAACGTACAGAGGAGAGGCGGGCCTGCACTAAATTTCGCGCGCGCGATATATATAAAGATTGACAAATCAAGCGCAAGCGTGTATAAAAGCGGCGAACATGACCATACCGACAATTCTTTCCGAAAAGCTCCTGGCCGCCCTGCAGAGCGTGCTGGGTGAAAATCTGCCCGCCGGCTTTGTACCGGCCGTAACACCGTCTCAGGATCTGCGCTTCGGTGATTATCAGAGTAATGCAGCCATGATGCTTGCCAAACAGGTGGGCACGAATCCCCGCGCTCTGGCCACTCAGGTGGTGGAGGCCTTTGGTGATAGCGAGGTGGCTACACTGGAGATTGCCGGTCCCGGTTTCATTAATTTCCGAGTACGCGCTGATTTCTTCGCCGGTAAGGCAGCAGCCATGCTGAGCGATGACCGCCTGGGCGTGGCCGTGGTGGATAAGCCCAAGACGCTCGTGATTGACTTCTCTGCCCCGAACGTGGCCAAGCCCATGCACGTGGGTCACATCCGCAGTACCATCATTGGCGATACTCTTGCCCGCCTTGCCCGCTTCATGGGCCACACCGTCATCACGGATAATCACATCGGTGACTGGGGCACACAGTTCGGCATGATTCTCTGGGGCTGGAAGAATATCCTCAGCCAGGAGGAGCTGGAGAAAGATCCCATCGAGGCTCTTCTCGCCGTGTACAAGACCGTGAACCAGAAGTGCAAGGAGGAGGAAGGCCTGCTGCCTGTGTGCAAGGCTGAGCTCGTGAAGCTCCAGAGCGGTGATGAGGAAAACCTCGCCATCTGGCAGCGCTGCATCGAGGTGACCAAGATGGGGCTGGAGAAGATTTATGCTCAGCTGAACATCACCTTCGATTACTGGCTCGGCGAAAGCGCTTACAATGATGCCCTCGCTCCGCTGGTGGAGGACCTCATCGCTAAGGGCATCGCCCGTGAAAGTGATGGTGCCATTTGCGTGTTCTCTGATGGTTTCCATAAGCCTCAGCAGGACCCCTTCCTTGTGCAGAAGAATGGCGAGTGGCAGCCCGTTCCCGCTATTATCCGCAAGGCGGACGGCGGTTTCCTTTATGCCACCACCGACCTTGCCACCCTCGATTACCGCACGCAGAACTTCAATGCGGACTCCATCTGGTACGTGGTGGGTGCTCCTCAGGACAAGCACTTCAAGCAGATTTTCGACATCGAGCGTATGCGCGGCGTGACCGGTGATTTCCGTCACGTGGCATTCGGCTCCATTCTCGGTAAGGACCGCCGCCCCTTCAAGACCCGCAGCGGTGACACCGTGAGCCTGCAGGACGTCATCGATGAAGCCGTGGCTCGTGCCACCAAGGTGGTGGAAGAGAAGAGCCCGGATATGCCCGAAGACGAGAAGGCACGCGTGGCCCAGGCCGTGGGCGTTGGTGCCATCAAGTTTGCTGAGCTGTCCCAGAACCGCATGAGCGATTACATCTTTGACTGGGATAAGATGCTCTCCCTCTCCGGTGATACTGCTCCCTATCTCCAGAATAGCTATGTGCGCGTGCGCTCCATCTTCCGTAAGATTGAAGGTGAGTTCACCGCTCCCGCTTCCCTCAGCCTCACTCAGGATGCCGAGATTAATCTCGCCCGCCTTCTGGTGCGTTATGCTGAGGTGGTGCCCTCCACTCTGGATGACTGCCGCCCGAACCTGCTGGCCGCTTATCTCTATGATTTGGCCCGCGCCTTCCACAGCTTCTATGAGGCTTGCCCGGTGCTCAAGAGCGAGGGCGAGGTGCGCGAGACGCGCCTTTCTCTCTGCGAGCTGACCGCCCGCGTGCTGAAGCAGGGTATGGGTCTCTTCGGTATCGAGATGCCCGAACGCATGTAATTGATATGTTCCATGTGGAACAATCAGCACTGTTCTTCGCCGCCGCTGCTGCCCTTGTAGCAGCGGCGGAACCTGTGTCTGTCACCCCTGCTCCGTCCCCTTCTCTGCCCTCGTTGAACCTGCCGCTGGCCACGGATAATGCAGTGGCGCGAGAGGCCATGAGAGCGGGCATGCTGGACTTGCTGCTGGGCTGGGAGGAGTCTGCCCGCCTGCATTTTGCGCGGGTTGTGGAGGCGGATGATATGTGCTCTCTGGGCTATGTGGGCCTGCTCATGACGGAGCCGGAACCGGAGCGGCGCAACGCGAGTTTGGCTGCGCTGACGGAGCGTATCAATACCCTGCCCGCCACGCCGGTGGAGACTTTTTATCTGGCCACTTTCCTGAAACTCCTCACGAATGATAAGGTGGGTGCCGCTGAGGATTTTTGTGCACGCGCTGAGCGGTACCGCCATGATACGCTTTCTGCCTGCTGGGGAATTCTGCTCCTGCACTGTGTGGATGTGGGCTATGAGCTCGAGGGCGAAGTGCGTCCCATGCAGCAGCGCGCGCTGGAACTTGCCACGCGTTTGTATGCTGCCCATCCGGATGATGCGCTGGTGTGTTTCGTGCGTGGCTACATTGAGGAATCCTCTCCGCAAGTGAGCGAGGAAGCGCTGGAAGCTGCCCGTAAAGCAGCGGAAGGTCTCCCTGAGCATCCTGTGGCTTCGCACCTGTATGGGCACCTTTTGTACCGCAGTGGGAAGGCTGCAGATGCCGTTCCTCACTTTATGCAGGCGGTGAAATTGGCCACGCGTGATGATATTCCGGCATGGGAAAGCAGCGTGCTGATGACTTCCCGTTTGTACGTGTCCACCGCTATGTGGAGCGCGGGTATGGATGCTCGAGCTCGTGCCACGCGTCGCGCTATGAACGCCATGGAGCTGGACCGCGAGCACTTGGATGAACCAGCCGTCATTCTCCAGCGCTGGGAGGCTGCCACGCTTCCTCTCCGCGTGCTACTGATGGAAAATAAATACGTACGAACCGGCCTGATTTCAGCTGCAGCAAAGGCTGCTGAAGTGCACCCTGCCCTGCCCGGCGATGATCCTGTGCTGCATGTTCGTGATTGTCTGCGCGCGGCTCTCTATGTGCGCCTACACGCCCATGATGGTAACACGCAGTATGCGCAGCGTTCCCTCCAGCTGGCCGAGCAAGCACTCGTGCGATTTGCTGAAACGCGTGAGGCTGTGCTGGCGCGTGGCATTCATTATATCACTCCCTGGATTCGTGCCATGGAGGCTTGCGAGATAGCTGTGGCGAATGCTCGCGCTACTGTTTACACGCGCACGGCAGACATGTGGAAGGAGGTGGCAGAGCGTTCTGTCCGCCCCGTGACGCTGATGCTGCCCCCTGTGATGCCGCAAAGACAATAAGGCAGCTCGCACGCTTGTGTGCCTACTATTGCCTCTTGAAAGCGCCCTTCTATTCGTACGCGCGCGCGCGTGAGATACTATTGTGCTTTCGCTTCTCAGAAACGATGCCGATTTTTTTAATAAAAAATGGCATTCTGTTGAACAAGTGTTCGTTTTTTTGCATCTGAATTCGCAGAAAGATACATCATCTTCAATAAAAACATATATCGCCTTCAGATTCATGAACACAAACGAAAATATCTTCCGTTTTACAAAGTGCAGATTCATTCATTTCGCACTCGGCGCCTTATTTAGTTTGGGTATCTGTTCGGCAATCAATGTATTAGAATCTCAGCACAATAGCAATATATTAGATTCACAGCCGGTAGCTTGCACACCGAAGTCTGAGAGTTATATTCAAGCTCGTACAGATGCTTTTCTGACTGCCGCTACCATCGGGAATATCAATATGCTCCGGCAGCTGATGATGAGTGGCGCAGATGGTAGCTGTGTCTCAGCATTTGATGAGACTGCCCTGCACCGAGCTGCTGCCGGCGGTCATGAGGTCTGTGTCCAAGAGCTTATTCAGAAGACTCCGGAGTGTATTAACGCCGTTTCTTCTTTCGGTACAACGCCGCTTTCTGAGGCAGCGGCACACGGCCATATCGAGTGTATGCGCCTTTTGGTGGAGGCCGGTGCTGATGTTAATATCGGTAATCCCCTTGCGATGGCCGAGAAAAATGGACAGATTGAGAGCATTCGCTTTCTTCTTTCTACAGGTAAGATTGACTTGAATCAGGTGACTGAAGATGGTCGGACTGCTCTTTCTATTGCTGAGGATAACGGTGTGAGCGACTGTGTGCAGATGCTCTGAATGCGTCACAATACCCAGTACTCTACGCCCTTTTTTTTGGCTTGGATGTAGCTCATTGCTTCCGTAATGTGCCACGTGGAACTCTTGTAAAACAGGACGTTTTTTCTGTTTTCAAGAGCCGTTTTATATCATCATTGGCTTTTATCTTCCACTTGGCTTGGTCTTGAATAGTGCAATTTTTTTGATAAAGTCTGTTGACATATTGGGCTCCGAACATGGACTTTCGTGGGGAAAAACGGCAAATTTGTAGATAAAACGGAGCAAAAATAGGGAAAAATTGTACTCCCCTGCTCTCCTTGATGAATTTTAAGTATAAATTTATATAAGAAACTAAGCATCAGTATATTGTGTGTGTTTTGATACGAAAAACATGGAATGGCTTCTTTTCTGCGGCAAATGTTCCATATGGAACAATTTTGTGTCGCTTCTGAAAGGTAAAGTTGAGATTCAAGTAAGAAAATTACGAAGATTTTTTCTCATATGGGCCGGATGTCTATACTCCGAAGTGAGGAAATTCTGAGATCGATAGCCTGTTTTTCGTTCGTTTTTGGCCCCTGCTTTGCTGATAATTTGGGGTATTATTTCGTGAGAAATGCTCACTAAGTTACGAAGCTGATTTGCTCAATTAGATACTGCATCGAACTGAATTTCTCGATGATTCACTTTCCGATAACGCTACATCATCTCATGTGTTTCACGCGTGACATACTCTTTTTTACCGTTGATTCTTTCGCTCTGTGTAGTCGTTAGTTTCAAAATATAATCGAATGTGCATCTCCCATTTCGATTTTGATATTTGTGATTGTCTATATCTAGTCTGAAAATTTTTGGCATTGAGTCTCTCTCCAAATGATGATTTTTTTTGCAAAAATTAATTTTGGAAAATTGCCGATTAAACCTTCAGAGGATACGGAATTTTGGCTTCATAGAATGTTCCACGTGGAACATTACTTCACTTCGATATTTAACTTTCCCTTACCATTTGTACGGCTCCACGCGATTCTCGCGATGATGTGCCTAAAGGCGATTTATACCAGACTGGTCAGAAATGCTGAAATTTCGAGAGCGCAAATTTTCAGGTGAACCGTTGTTTGCTTAAAAACTCTGTTAAACGATTTGGCTAAAAAAGCCGACGGAAAGATATCCGTCGGCGAATGTTCCACGTGGAACAGGAACTGACTTCAAAATTTAAGATTTCCAAATAATCTGGTAAGCTGTATCAAATTCCCTCACAGCTCGCGGATGTTTTTGGGCATATTCAAGAATGTGAGGCAGCAGCTCGCTTAGTGTGAATTCGCGAAGTTTTTCAAAAGCGTCACCTTCAAGTGCTGCGCAATTTTTGTAGATACCGATTACGAGTCGGCTATGTTCGCGCATCACGCGCACCGGCCAGATGCGGCATTCAAATGGTCTGTCTTCGCGCGGAAGTGTACAGCCACTGTTGGGATTCAGCATCGGACAGTTGGCAACTTCGTCTTCAGAATCCGTGCAAAAGTTCAGAAAAAAGGATGTTGTGCCGTCCGGACGCTTCTCAAGAGGCACGCAAAGTTCATTCAAAAGAAAGATTTGCGCCTCATTTAAGGCAGGGGTTTCCCATGCGGAACTGCGGTGGAAATTACAGCACAGTTTACAATCTGCGCATTTTGATGGTGAAAAAATGCCTGTCAACATGGCTTGATAACGGCTGATAATTTATGGAGAATACGTGTGGGTTTCCACGAAAGTTTGGCTTGTCTGAGCCCCGGAATGTTCAAATCTTCCTCGCGATTCAGTAGCTCCGCAGGCAGCATTTGAGCCATTTCGCGGCAGATGAGCGGGTATGCATCGCGGTATTCCGGGAGGCATTTTTCATAATGAATGTCGGCCACTTGAGGTGTAATGAATGAAGCTAAACTCATCGCCACTGGTAGATTTCCGATGTAGATGAGGCCTCCCACGATACCCAAGGAGTCTGCATTTTCGAGAGCATTTTTTATAGCGCGGAGCTCGTGAAGAAGTGCAGGGGACTTCTCCTGAGCTTCCGCCCACGAGGTCGCAATGGCGAGCGCATGCTCACTATTTTCCGGTGTCAGTTTCTCAAACTTCCATTCCGGAAAGCTCTTTTCGAAGCGTGCAATGTGGTTCCGTTTTTTGTGAAATGCTGTGCCGGGAAGCTCCGCTAGTTCAGCTCGGCTGTACAGATAATCAGCATCACCGGGATCATTAGTAAACTGTATTTTCTCTCTGTAATGCTCATGAAGAAGGCGCGCATTTTCTTCCGTGAGGAGACAAAACTTCAGCTCGTTTCCATGAGCAGCGGCATGCTGTTCCATATGGAACAATGCTTCTGAAAGGTCGCTAATATGCCCTACAGGGAAGGCGTATCCTTGGAGTCTGCCGGTGCCGGAGAAGTGTCTGTACAGGCAGCCATTATGGATAGCGATGGTGGTGCCGTACTTTTCTCGCAGCAAATAGATATTCGGAAAGGCCAAATCACTTTGTTCCACATGGAACACTGTTTCACGGACGCTTTTTGCGTCGTAAAGTGTTGGTGTACAGAATGTTAGCGTATTATAACTCATTATAAATGAGAGCTTAGTGATGCTATATCCTGTTCTATCTGCGATTTCAGCGCATCAATGCCGCTGAAGCGTTGCTCAGGGCGGATAAAGCGGTGCAATTCCACGCTGAGGGTTTTATCATAGAGGTCGCCGCTCCAGCCGGGGAAGTGTGCTTCCAGGCGTGTGGGCTTGTAATCCTCACAGATGGTGGGGCGCTTGCCGATGTTGGCGATGCCTCTCAGCATTGTTCCTTGTACACTGCAGCGTACCTCGTACACGCCGGGGCGGGGCAGGGCGGCAGAGTTGGGAAGTGTGATATTCGCGGTGGGGAAGCCGAGTGTGCGGGCGAGTTTCTGCCCGTGCTCCACGGTGCCTTGGATGCTGAAGGGACGTCCCAGCATGGCGTTGGCGCGTGTGATGTTTCCCTCGCTGAGCAGCTCACGGATGCGGCTGGAACACACCGTGTCTCCCTCCAACAGGAGCATGTCATTCACGCAGGCAGTGAAGCCCAGACGCTCCGCTTCGCGGCGCAGGAAAGCTGCATTGCCGCGCCCGCCTTTACCGAAGTGCCAGTTGTTCCCCACGGAGATGCCCGCGATGCTACAGGCCCCGTGGAGCGCGTTCAGGAAGTCTTCCGGGCTCAAAGCAGCCAGCTCGGCGGTGAAGGGGAGTACCAGTAGTACATCCACTCCCAGCTCTTCCATGAGCTTTGCCTTCGCATCCGGATATGGTGTGATGAGCTTCGGTGCCAGCTCCGGTTTCAATAATGCAAGTGGATGCGGCATGAAGGTAAGCACACCTTTCAGCGCTCCTTCGCTCACCGCGGATTCTATCACGCGACGGTGGCCCAAGTGCACGCCATCAAAAAATCCCATCGCCCAGTGAATAGGGCAGGGGACCTTTTTTAATTCCTCCAAGCTATGAATGATTTGCATGCCGTGCGCGTGGATATTACTCCTTTACGCCTGCCTTGTCAATCGAAAATCAAGTTCACATCCACCCGAGGGCATACGTGTCCCAAAGATTTGGGACACGTTGATTTACGAATTAAAAGTAAGCGG
>CALABM010000109.1 GCA_937885815.1 uncultured Verrucomicrobiales bacterium
TCAACCCCATTCATCTCTCTGGAATGTCTGCAACAGTAACCATCAATTCTGCATCCCTCGACCGCAAGCTCGCCAAGTTTGCCATTCTGGGGCAGAAGTCGCTGGAAGATGCTCTCATTGAGGGGGCAAAACGCTTCACGACTCAGGCGGTTCGCAACACCATGCCCATGATTCTGACAAAGAATCCTTCTACTGCCAAGAGCGAGTGGACAGCGCGAGTCTCGCACTACTTTGAAACGCATCGTATCACCCGCAAAGGTTATCGCAAGGATGCAGCCTTGCGGCGATTGCTTGCCAAGAAAAAGAAAAGCCTGGGGCGCGAGGCTTCCGGCTGGAATGCCGCAGCCACCAAGCTCAAAGCTACACGCATCCCTGCCTGGGTGAAACGGCACGGCATCGCAGAAGGTGCTTGCCGGATCACGCGCAAGCGCAACCGCATCACCATTATCATCACCAACGCTGTGCCGTACAATGAAGCCATGACCATGCGCCGGGCTGCATTCGTGCTGGATAAGGTGGAACGTGGATTTGACGGCAACCTGCGGGCATTGAAACGAAAGCTCATAAAATCTATCCGATGAATACTCACTCCATTACCGAGACGACACGCCGCTTCCTGATGGAAACCAAGCCGGACTTAGCTATCCATACCCCCATCAGCAATGGCGAGCTTAACACGCCCTACGTCCTGCTGAGCTGCGTAGCTGATGACGAATTGATACCCGGCAACAACACATGGGAATGCTCGCTGACTCTCGCTCTGCATAGTGCCGCTTTGGAAGAAGAGGAAACATCCATGCGAGAGCAATTCTCCACGCTCTGCGTTCTGCTGGGCAAAAAGACCACCCGCGAGTCAATCAACGGCATGGCGGCTGATTTCATTCTGTACAGCCTGAGTCTGCAGAGCATCGAAGAACCACAAACGATGGATAACGATTTTATCCAGACCGCCACCTTCCGGGTGGTGGTGCAATTTTGACACCGGGACAATATATTATGGCTACAATTATCGGAACAGTCGGCGTATTCGGGTTCGATGAAGACCAGCAGGGCATCCTGTTGGAATCGCAGGACATCGACTACAAGCCGGACAGCAAAGTACAGCGAGACTATCGCGGCAAGAAAGTCGGCATCATTTTCTACGATGACCAGACCGATGTCTCTATGAAAGGTTACATCCCTCGCGACACCCCCACGGACATCAAGGTTGCCCAGACTCTCGTGTTGGCGAATGCCGCACCTGACCATGGGCTGTCTACCGTTGCCTCCGGGACAAATGTCGTGACCGGGATTAAAATCGGGCTCAAAAATGAAGACCTCGCATCCTTTGAGGTATCTTCCACCATTTACGATTTCTGATGCAGAAGAAACCCTCAACAGATGCGCTGAACTTCATCCGCTCCCGAGATGGAGAACTCGAATCCCTGATGCTGGCGGCATGCCTGACAGCCTTGGGGATTCCTTTTTCCGAACGCCCGGCGTTTTCCGTGTCCGGCGACACCGAACCTGTGGTGAACTGGCTCTTTGATGAATCTTCTCTCGATGGCAAGTTCAAAGCCAGCGAGATGATTGCCCGGTGGCAGGATAAAGGCTGGATAACCCGCACCGACAATGACCACCCGCTTGCCTACATGGCCGCAGCTATGAGAAACCTTTGCACGCTTATCAATCACCACATCGGCAATGCCCCCAAGGTTGAACTGGTGAAGCGTGGTAACAAGACCCTCGTTATCCCCGAGGGAACACCTGAATCCCAGTTGGGGATTCTGATTAACAAGTTCACAAGGGGGTAGAAATAATGAGTTTATCATCTAAAATTAGAATCATTCCTACCAAAAGGGAGATAAAACACCTAAAAGAACGCTGTTGTAATAAACAAACGAAATGAAAAAAATTACATACAACCTTTACATTTAGTCAAAGCTTCTTCAATGTCAATTTTCTCTTGAGCTGGCGTAGGAAGAAGGAATTTACCGATAAACTCCCCACCAAGATTAGACATCAAGTGACTAGCTATCTCACAAAACGCTCTAGAGAGATAGGCTGCTTGGAAGAGCCGAATACTGCAAGGATTCCAATTTTTAAGTATTTCTCTAAGTTCTGAATCAGTGTATAACTCCGTTATCGTAACTTTTTCTCTCTTTTCTTCGTACGCCCTTCTAAGTTGCTCAAATTGGGAAGGAGAGACTATAAGATTCTTCCTAGCTGATTTTCTGTGTTCATTATCATTCAGTATGATAATTGTGAATCCATACTTTTTATCTCTCAAAAATTTAGTTTTTTGGGGGATTACATATGTCTCATAAAGTTTTATTGAAGTGCGTCCTCCCTTTGTAACAAATACTTGATAAAATCTTACTTCCATAATAACTAGCACATTATACCATTAAATAATAAGCAGTCAAGCCAAGAGAAGATTTCCTGTTCTTCTTCTCTTTTTTGACATCCCGGCAATGTATTATGCCTACCATTTCCATATCCACCCGCGAAGACGAAAACAATCGTTCCATGATTCAGCCTCCAGCTCGCACCGAGTCCGGTCTGACCCTGCGCCCGATTTCCCTTGGCTCGCTCGAAGTCCTGCGCCAGCTTGGCAACCCGCTCTCTGCAGGCAATGCCGAACTGACCAATATCGACATCGGGATTCTGACCGAGTTTATCTGGGTACACGCCGCTCCTCTCGATGAAGTCATGGAGACCGTCTACAACACCCCATCACAAGTGAAGCGCAAAGCCGCCCAGTTTGCCATGAGTATCAGCCCGGCAGAGCTGCGAGTCATCACCTCGGCGTTATCCGCTGACCAAGCATCGTTGCAAGCTGCATCTGCCATTCCGCAGCCGGATGCTACTGACTCCCCAAACGGGCATACCCCGCGCTGAACGCCACCGTGATTTTCACGATAGCTAAAGCGACGGGGTGGACGGAGGAATACATCATGTGGATGCCGCTCCGCAAGACCTTGCAATACCTGCATGCAGCATGGCTCAGCGAGGGCGTTGCTACCGAATGGCGAAGCGTCTCCGAAGATGAAGCCAGAGAAGCGGAAATCCTGTTCAACCGATTGAAATACCTGACCAGACATGGCTGACGTTACATTCACATTCTCCGGGGATGCCTCCGACCTGCAGAACGCCCTCAACGAGATTAAGGGCGAAATCGGCAAGACCAAGGAATCTGTCAAGGGACTAGCCGGGCAGTTTGCTGCCTCCTTTGCTGCAATCGGTGCTGCCATTGCTGCGGTCAAAGGGGCATTCTCCACCCTGGGTGGTATCTCCGCAGAAGCCGCCCGCATGGAGCAGACCGGGCTCGCGTTCAAGGTCATGATGGGCGATGCCGCTGCGGCAGCTGAATATGTGGAAAAGCTCCGAGTCTACGCCGCAGAAACGCCTTTTGAGTTCGGGGATATTTCTGATGCTGGAAAGACCTTGCTCTCCATGGGGACGGCTGCGGAGAAGAGCATTGAGGTTATCCGCAAGCTCGGCGACATTGCCTCGGTATCCGGCAAGCCACTCAAGGATTTAGCGTTTCTCTATGCTAAGGTGCAGAACTCCGGGCTTAGCAACGAGGTTGCCGAGTCCTTGGAAATGCAAGGCGTGCCTATACGCAAGCTGATTGCCGAGATGAAAGGCATTTCCTTTGAGGACGTGTTCAAGGGGATTTCCAAGCGCCAGTTCAATCTGGACGACCTCGATGCCGCTCTCGACAAGCTGACTGGTCCCGGTGGTCTGTTGGAGAACATGACCAAGCTGCAATCGCAGACATTCTCCGGCGCATTAAGCACCCTTACCGATGGCTTTTCAGCTTTAGCTGTGGAAATGGGTACACCCATCAATGCCGCTATACTCCCAGTACTGGCAGACCTGACCGCTTATGTGGATTCCCTGACTCCGACCATTCAACAATTCGGACAGACCTTAGCCACCATCTTTGAGGGAACGGTGTCCATCATTACGCCTATTGTTTCCGGCATAGGCGAGCTTGTCTCCATCCTTGGCGGGGCTGAAACGGTTATTGCTGCCGCAGCCGCTGCCATGCTCATGTATGTGGGCAACACCAAGACGGCTACCACCAGCACCGTGTCGTTCCGGGCGCAGCTTACAGCCCTTGGTAATACCATCAAAGGACTTTCTTTTTCCTCCTTTGTGACAGGCTATCGCACCGCTCTCTCCGGGTTGAAAACGGCCATGTCCTCCACCCTTGCCGGGCTCAAGGTAACGTGGTCGATTGCGTGGTCAACAATGGCTACCGTAACCCGCACGGCTATGGTTGCGGTAAAAGCGGCCATTGTCAGCACCGGCATCGGTCTGATTATCGTAGGCATTGGCGAAGCTCTGGGAGCCTTGTATTCATGGTTCATGGGCAACAGCGAAGCGGCAGAACGAGCCGCAGAATCCACCCGAGAGTTTGAGAAATCCCTCCGAAACCTGAACAAACAAGCTGAAAAGGTCAAAACTCATGAACAGTACGAGTCCTTCATGGAACAACTGGAGGAGCGCATGGAAGATTTGCGTGACCAGCGCAGCATGGCTGTGGCCAAAGACGAGGACGAAGAAGTGATAGAGCTGCTCGACCAGCAGCTGGCACGGCTCCGTGAACGCAAGCGGCACTACGAAGAGACATTGCCTAAGCAGGTGGAAGCTGCCCAGGCGGCAGAACGTGCCGCCGAAGCCCTGCGGCGACAGCGCGAAGAAGCCGCCGAACTCGAAAAGAAACTGGCAGCAGCACGCGAAAAGCTCTACGATATGGCGCAGCGGCAGCGGGAAACCGAACGAGAGAATTACCTCTCCGGGCTGGATACCAACACCCAGATTGAGCTTCGCCTTGCCGATGCTACGGCGTATGGTCAGGCTCGCCACACGATTGAAACGCTGCGTCAGGAGATGCAGGACATCCTCAACAAGCCCATTATCACACCGGAAGATACCGCTCGCTACGAGAAGCTGGCATCCACCTACAACAAGATTGTGGAGTTGCAACGCCGGGGAAGAGAAGAAGCTGAACGAACCGCCGAAACCGAACGCCGCCGGGCAGAGGAAGCCGCCAAACAGGAACAAGCTCGCCAGCGGGCTGCCAGCGACTACGACATGGCGGTAAAGATGCTGCGAGCCGAGATTGCCGGAAATGAGAAACGTCTCGAAGTCCTGAAACAGCAGCAACGCATCACCCAGCTTACCGCAGAATACCAACGTCAGGGACTCGAAGATGCCGAGGCTCGTGCCAAGCGCATGGTAGCGCTGGAGAAACAGCTCGAAGAAATGCAGGAGAAACAGGAAAAACGCGAGAAACAGCAACAGGGGCGCAGTCGCCAGTCCAGCACGCGAATCTCGGATTCCCATGCCAGCGTAGGTGGCGGTGGGCGTTCCGTTGTCATCGGTGGCCCTCTCATCTCCGAAACGAAGAAGCAGACCCGTCTGCTGGAGGGCATCGGCAACAATACCAGACGCCCGCCTACGGTTCAAGTCACGGGCAATGTGGAGGCTGTTATCAGTCGTTGATTTTTGACACCTTCCGTTGAGGTATGGCTATATTAAGAACAGGATTCGGCTCCGGCGGTGACAGAATGGTGTGGTTCGGCAACACGGGCTACACCATCACCGGGCTTACGATTGAACTGAGTCGTGACCGCGATACAGGCGATACCGTAGAACTGACCTATGAGATACCCGAGGGAGATGCCCTAAGGTCTGTACCGGAAATGGATTCCGGTATTGATGTCTTGTCAACTGTTTCACTCAGCAAGGCTGTTATCACGCCTGGTATTGCCGGAATGGCCAGCGTGAAGCTCACCTATTCCAAACCGAAAGTTGAGGGAGAGGAAAGCGAAGAAGATGGGTCATCGGAAGAGAGTGAAGAAGACCTTTCCGGCTCTGATGCAGGCGAGGGTGAAGATGGTTCTTGGTCAATCGGCGGCAGTTCGTTTACGACCTCCTTTGATGTGACCGTGGTTGACCAACCTATTCTGACCCACCCGAAGATGGCGAGCATCTCAGGCGGGCAGCTGGAGTACCTAAAGGCATTCATGGATGGCGCACGTCTCTGGGAATTAGTGCCGGAAGTAGATGGAAGCGGCAAGCCGAAGCTGGATAGTGACGGACTTCCAGTCATGAAGCAGCTCGGAAAACTCCTCAAAACAGGGAGCAAGGCATTCGACCTCATCAACAAAGGCGTGACTTCCTACAAGGATATCATGGCCACCTACACAGTTCGACAGACCTCGCGCTCGGATAAGTCCGACATTGACTCTGTGGGCAAAATCAACAACCCGCCCAAGGCACCGAAGTTCCCGAATCGCACATGGTTGCAGGTATCTTCCAATTGCTCGATGAATGACGATGGTAAGACCTATACCATTGAAAACACCTGGCTGCTCTCCGGTCTTGGCGGCTGGGATAAAGACTTATACGGCTCTTAATCTGCTATGAAGCTCCCTGACAAAGTACGAGTGGGTGAGACCCTTTCTGCCCGTTGGCTCAATCAGGTAGTCGATTGCCTGAAAGAACTGGCCAAGGCTTCCAATGTTGGCAACGGTTCCTCTACATCCAGCATTGAGTATTCCGGCTCGGATTATCGCGACACCAAATACCGGGGAACAGGCGGTACAGATCTGCAGGAGTTTCGCGTGGTTCCGTTTCAACTGCGCTTAAAGCCTAAGCAGCTGTGCGAGGTAAGTGCGGATGGCAACTGGCCGAAGATTGCTCAGATAAAAGCCGGTGCCATCATTGACTACATGGGCAAAACGTATTCTGTTCCGGAAGGTGCTACCATTTATGACTACACAGAGGGATGGGTGGATTTGGGAGAGTTTTCCGAAGCATTGACCAAAATCTACTGCATCATCAAGCAGAATTACAAGGGGGAAATCCTCAGCGCCAACTTCAAGAAAGCGGAGGAGAAGTTCGTTCCCTGGGGCAAAACAGATGAAAATCAAGAAGGCGAGGGTACGCTCTCCGTCTTCATTGGTTCGTACCAGCTTAAACGAGAGGAGGAAGTCAACCGTGCCCGCATCTATCAGGCCCACACCGGAACGCTGGACTTGCAGACCATTCAGGTGGAAAAGCTCTTTGATGCTGACAAAGAAGCAAAGGAAGAATCCACCGGCAGCGGCTCCGGTGCCGGCTCGGCAGCTGAGTCTGATAATTACTACACCGCTCCCGAGAGCGAAGAATATGAGAGCAAGCCCGCCGGATTGTTCCGCAAGCGTGACGAACACCTGTTCATCTTCAAAAAGCTCATTTGCTGTGAGGGACTGAGTCTTGTCGATGCGAAGAATCTGAAAATCAAACTCCGGCGAGCCAACTCCGTATGGCCGGATGCCAGCGAATCACAAGAATCCCTGGGAGAAGATGAACCTATCATCACCCTTGGCGGGGTGGAGGATATTGTGTTCAGCAAAGACATCCTTGTTCCGGAAATCAACTCAGGCGTTATCAAGATTCCTTATGCTGATACGCGCAAGGAAGTAACCGGGGTGATTTCCGGGCTGGAGGTCAGTTATCGCGCGGCCATTCTGGAGGACGATGGCACCGTTACGTTCCTGGGGGAAGATGGCTCACGGCTTCCGCAAGTGGCTCTCGCTGCAGATCAGGATGGCGGTTCGGCTTCCGGCTCCGGGGATGGTCCTTATATCAACGAAATTGTGGATGGCGTCATTTACATCACCATTCCGATTTTTCAGGAGGGTTCGCTCTCTATGTCCATGTCTGCCTCTGCAAGCGAGAGTGAAAGCGAATCAGCCTCATATTCACCCTCAGAAACAGGTTATGAAACAGGAAGTAATAGTACCTCCTTTGACTCGGCATCAGAGCATTCCGTATCTGATTCTGCGAGTGGCTCTGCCTCTGCAAGCGGCTCAGCTTCCGCCTCGGAATCGGGCTCAGCGAGTGCTTCTGACAGCGCTTCTGACAGCGTATCATCGGGCTCCGATATGGGCTCCAGCTCAGACGTAGCTTCCGGTTCGAATGTTGCCTCTGATTCTGCAGCTGGTTCTTCTTCGTCCGGTGGCTCCACGGGTGGTTCTTCGTCTAGTGGTGGCTCTACAGGGGAAGGCTCGATTCCCGGCGGCTCTGTACCCGGTGGTTCTTCTTCATCCGGCGGTGGCTCCATCCCCGGCGGTGGAAGTGAGGGCAGCAGCGGTGGCGGCAGCTCTTCTTCCGGGAGCGGTTGCTGTGGTTGCGATTGTGCTGCCAAGCTGGCAGAACTGGAAAAACAAATCGCCGAACTTAGCAAGCGCATTGACGAGCTGGAAAAGAAAGAATGCACCTGCAAATGCGGTGACCTCCTGGGACAGATTCAGGCTGCGGTTGCTGCCGAGGCTCAGGCTATTGCCTCCAGTATCAATTACGAAGTTTCCGTCAATGGCGCGGTGGTGACGACAACGGAATACGGCACGATTGTTGCCGACACCACCGGAAGCCTTACCGCCAACGGAGGCAGCGCCAGTTCCAGTATTCACTACCAATAACTTTTTCTCCTTATGCCTTGCAACTGTGAAAATATCGACATTAACAGCATCCGCGCCGCTGCCCGGCAACTCCTCTGGCAGCGCCTTGCGGAGATTGTGCAGAATATCTCCTGCACCCACACCAATTCCGATGGTCACTACAGCCCCTCTCAATACTGGTATGACTTAGACCGTACTGACCGCCGTTCTGTCAGTACCGGTATGAGCGTGGGGCTGCAAGGCAATACCATCATCATCACTCTGACCTATGCCTGATATGAAAATTGACCTTAACAAGAATACCCGCTGCATTTCGATGTCACCTTGGAGACAATGCTTCATGCGGCGTCTCTTCCATGAGCGAGGGCTGACCATGCCTCCGGTGACTTATCCCATTATCCCGGAAAAGCCTACGCGCCACAGGGAACCCAAGGCTTATTCAAGTCTGGCGCTCACATTTATGCGGCTCATTCTGGAAGCCGAGAGGGATGGTTTGCCTTATCTCATCATCTTCGAGGATGACGCTTATCCATGTTCCGACCCACAGGGAAAACTGGATGCGCTGCTTGCCGAGCATCCGCTGCCATCCGACTGCGGGTTGTTGTGTCTGGGCGACATCAACGGCGTGAGCCGATTCCGGGGAAAGCATACCCTCTTGCTGGAGAAATGCCAGAATCCCTATACCCAGCTTGCTCCAAACTGCGCAGAAAACAAGGGGAGTCACGCCTTTGTGGTCTTCCGTCCTGCCATGATTCCATTCGTACAAGCCATTGCCAGTTTTGGGGTGACTGATATGTCGTTTTCCCGCATCCATAATCATTGCGACCTCCACGCATACGGCTTGTTCTTCTCCCCCTTGTTCACGCAGCACCGATACAATGGTGGCAATGCCCCGGAACCCGCTCACCGATACCCGGAGTATTTCCTGCACCACAAGTCCGAATTGAATAAACGCTTTCCCATGCCCACACAGCAGACTCGATTGCTCGCCAAACCCGCGCCGCGATTTTGGCTTTTTGCCAACTATCCGCAGGTGGATGAAAAAGCGCTGGGGATTGCACCGGATGATGTGCTGGTGTTTCTGAATCGGGCAAAGCCATTCGAGCACTTGAAACACCTGCCGAACCGACGCATACTTATTGTTCGCCGTAATGCGCGGGATAAAAACTGGTTCATCCCCTACGGTCATGAGAAAGACGTGTTCAGCATGTTTGAGGATGTCCTGTTGCTCAGCGACAAGGCGCTCACCAAGGAACGAAAGTGGTTCACCCAATACAAGTATGCCACCAATAATGCGTCTCCCACCACCGGCTGGATTGCTTACCACCTCTTGCGGGATGAATACCCGGATGCTGAAATTACCTTGGTCAATTTCAAGCCGGATGGAGACAACGGCTCCTACAAGTGGTACAAGCACGACTGGAAATATGAAGCTGAGTATTATCGGAAGCATAACATCCCAATCCGGGTGTTGTTCTGACACTCGTAAAGCGTTGGCAATAAGTGTAAAAAGATGAAAGAAAAAGTAAAAAAGTCCTTGCATCTTGTGCTGAGTCTGCTATACTTTAACCATAGATAAAAGACTAACGCTTAATATATTAAATAACCATGAATACCACCACTAAGACCGCAGCCCAGCCCGCCATCGACAACGCCATTAAGTTCAGCGTCCTGTCCTACTACAAATACCACTTCGTAAGCTTCATGAAGGAGATGGACAAGCTGGATGAATACCAGCGCCAGCTGGAGGCAATAACCCGCCGCGAGGCTGCAAGCCAGAGCCTCATAAGCCTGCTCGATGAAGAGAGCGCCAAGCACCTCGCTGATGACTTCCGCTTCGAGCGCGAGTGCATGGAGCAGAACATCGCCGATACAGGGTACTACTTGGAACGCAAGTGCGAAAAGCTGCTTGCAGCCGTAGCCAAGATGGAAGAAATTGGCCTCCCGGTGGAGGAAAGCGTCATCAATATGGCTAAAGTATACATCAACGCATAACCAGAATCCGACCATGAGCGCAACCATCACGACCGTATACCACAACAAGGCAGGTGAAATCGTGAGCTGCTGGGAACTGGCAGAGAGTGTGACCTACCACACTATCTGCACCAACGAGCAAGCAGACAAAGCTGAGGAGAAACTGGTGGCCATGGCCCACGAGTTTGCCGAGAAGCACTACAAGGAGGTACAGAAAGAGAACTACACGATTCGTGGAGCCAAGCTCAAGAATGGCACCTACTATATGCAGACCAAAGTCTGGAAAATCTGACCATACAACAGCCAATCCCTCAACCGGGAATTGGCTTTTTCTTGGTGGTGTAAAGTGTTGAAAATAAGTGTAAAAAGACGAAAGAAAAAGTAAAAAAGTCCTTGCATCTTGTGCTGAGTCTGCTATACTTTAACCATAGATAAAAGCCTAATACTTAATACATTAAATAGCCATGAACACCGCCACTAAGACCGTCGCCGATAACGCCGCCATGAACGAAGTGAAGCGCAACAGCATTGCATGGGAGTACAAATACCAGCTCCTGAGCTTCATGAACGAGTACGAGACGATGGAACAGTACGAGCATCAGAAAGAAGCCCTCCTTCGCCGAGCCGAATACAGCACAGAGCTCCTGCATATCCTCGACCCGCGCCGCGCCGTAGAAGTGATGGAGGATTTCAAAGCCGAGAATGAGCGTATTAAAGACCGCATCAACGAGCAGAAGCGAATCCTGAAGTACAAGGCTAACAAGCTGATGGAAGCAGTGGCCCTCATGAATGAAATTGAAATCCAAGTTTCCAGCCCTGCATTGACCATTGCCAAGCAGTTCATCAACGCCTAACTCCGAAGAACCATGAACGAACAGGAACGTAAAGAGAAAGCCATCCGCGAGTATGAAGAGGAATACGCCAAGTTCAGCGCAGAGTTTGAGCGAGGCTCGGAAGCCATCAGCAAGTGGATGGAGTACAGCAACACAGACCCGGAAAAGGCTCAACATTACAAGGCTATCCTTGACGAGACAGTAGCCAACCAGAACGCCATGGCAGAACGATTCATCGAAGTATGCGGCGCGGCTTACTACTACGACCACAGCGTTGACATGATGCTCTGGCAGCACGCCGTAAAGGCTCTCTACTACCTCCGCACGAAAATCTAACCATCCATTCCGCACCATGTCCACGCTCTACAACATCGAAGAAGAAATCATCCAGATGTACAATGAAGCCGCAGCCGCCCTGCATACCACTTTGAACGAAATCGACAAGTGGCTGGATTTTTACGACCATTCCGTGGAGGGAGAAGAAGACCTCGCTAAATATGAGGAAGCCATGGCTGAATACACACGCCACATGGTTCAACTCGAAAAGAAAGCCATAGGGCAGAGTCAACAATTCTGCCGCATGGCAGGAAACGCCCTGTGCCACAATCTGGATGTGAATCTAGAATTGCTGACCAAGGCTATGGCATACCGCAACCTCTAAATACCCGAATGCAACTATGATTAACGCAAGCAAAGAAGAAATCCGCAAGGCACTCGAAGCTAAGGGTGCAGAGTTCCGCGCCTCCCTCGACAAGACGATGGAAGTGCTGGATAAGTACCAAGACGCTATCGAGAACGAGCGCAACAAGGCGAAGTTCGAGAAAGCGCAGGATGAGTACATCCGCAATATCTCCAAGCTCGCCCCGCAAAACGAGCGTCTGAGTCTGGAGTTCAGCAAACTTGCCGGGCTTGCGCTGTACCACGAGATGCCTGTTGACGAGAAAACGCTTAACCTTGCATTGAACTACGTGAATCGCCGACACAAGAAAAATTAAGAATCCGTAGCCACAGAGTTTTGCCCCAGGGGAGCCGCTACTATGCAGCTCCCCCATTTATTTTTGATTTTGCTTTTTGACACGCTGCTATGATGCATGGACATCTACATCAATCCCGACAAGTCTCCGGCTGCGGTTCAGGCCAGAATCAGCGGTACGCCTATCACTTCGCTTCGGCTCAAGCGCGGAGCCAATCTCAATTTTTCCGTGGTTATCATTGGCAGCAAAGCTGCAAGCAATCTACGTTTCGGCATCAAGGCCAAGGGCGATTACGAGGGTTCACTCCTCGCGTATGCGGAAGCCTCTACCGGGCAAGCTACTGACGAGGGGATGAAGTTCGACCTGAGCCTTACTGTGGCAAGCGTGGCTCTGAATGAAGCCCTTGATGTGGGCTCTGGGAATGCGGTCGCAGCGGCCTCTCTTTCCGCAGTAGCCGAGTTTGCTTGGCAAGACGATGGTGCAGAACGCATTTCCGATACCATCAATACTACGCTCCTCAATGACATTATCCGCTTAGCCACGGAAGCCCCCGAGGCTGCGGCTGGTGAATATCCGGCTCCTGACCTTGTGGCCACTAAATCGTGGGTGAACAACAAGCAAGCAACGGCTGATGCTTCCGGCTTCGTGAAGCTGGGGACGGATGCGCCGATTTCCGGCAAGAATGTTCGCCCTGTAGGCAAGACGGATGCAGGAGGCTTGGCGGTGGATGTCTCCGGGCTCTCCGCTTACGAGATTGCCAAGGCTCAGGGCTTCGTTGGTACTGAGGAAGCATGGCTTGCTTCCCTAAAGGGCGAGCGTGGATCTAAAGGGGAAAAGGGCGAGCCCGGCATCCAAGGAGAACAAGGTGTGCAAGGCGAGGCCGGAGCGTCTGCCTACGAGGTAGCGGTGAACAATGGCTACGAGGGTACGGAAGAGGAGTGGCTCAGCACGCTTGGCATTGATGTGCTATATGAGAAAAGCTACCTTGTCCCGGATTCCGGCGATGAGGATAATTACGATGCCTTCGGCTTCGGCGTTATCATGAAAGGCTCCGGGCTCATGCGAAGCTTATCAGTTCCATGCCGAGATTCATCCAATTCTGCACAGGTAGGGACAGAGCCTGTATGGTGCAAGGTGTGGAAAGACGGCCAGCTTATTGCCTTGTCTCTCAATTCTCAGGTGCATGGTGTGGGCAAGATGCTTACATGGGACTTTGAACCCTTTGACGTAGAAGCCGGGGCAGAATACAAGTTCCTCTTCAACAAGGAAGGAACAAAGGATTCGCTCAGCTTTTCTACGGATTTCAGCGGTTGCTTTCATGTGGTACGTAAATCTTCAGCAGACGGGGTCGGCATGCTTGGTTCATCCGGCAACTATGGAATGAACGCCGCTACTGAATGGCAACCAGTCTACAAAATGACGCTGTTGATTCCACGCTATACTCCGGCTGCTCACTCTACAGACATCACTCTCCATTTAACCCCGGAGGAACACACCGGGCTCGCGCAGCTCCTCGCAAGGAAAGACGCTTTGCTGGCTCTTCTTAACTCCTAACCCTTTCATCCATATTCGATTCTATTCTTATGACCAATTCAGCAGTAACAGGCGGTATCGTTATCGCAAATGCTCTTGCCGTGGTTTCCATTGCTACGGCTACAGAGCTTAACCCTATACTTGAGTGCATCCAGAATGGTGCATCAGTCGGCGCAATCATGGGCATCTTTCTTTGGCGTGAGGTGAAGCGAGCAGAACGCTACGAGCATCTATATGACCAAGAGCGCAAGCTCAGGCTGGAGGCCGAGAACAAGTGTGCCTCTTGTACGTTTGTGAAGAAAGCCAACGAGGAGTTTATCGACAGGCGCATTGATGAAGAAAGACAAGATGCAAAGCATTGAGTATTAAGAAGAAAAAGAAAAGAAAAATGTAAAAAGTTCTGGACTCTTGTGCCTGATGTGCTATACTGTAATAATAGATAAAAGCACTAAGTAGCAATGAATAACGAGTACACAGACAAGCTGGAAGCCTACGGCATCAACCCCGCCAACTACGATGAATACGAGCTGGAGGAAATCGCCGATACCCTGAACACCTACGAGGAAAACAAGGCATACGCCGACAGCTACCGCAAGGAGCTGGAAGCCGGGGAAGAATCCGACAAAGGCTACCACGAGTTCTTGCAGGGGATGGCCGACCGCGAAATCATCAGCCTGTATGAAAATTACGGCATCGTGACCAACATCAAAATCGAGGGCTGGGAACCCACTAAGAACGAGCATTAACCTTTTACAACCATGAGCAGTACATCAATCGAAAGAGGAGACATAGTCCGCATAAAGCCGGAATGGCTTGAAGTAGGGGAGCCTGGAGAGCAGAAGTATGTGGTTCTGCAAGACTACGGCAATAATCGCGTACTTATCCGAGCCCTCGACACAGGTCTGCCATTACCCCCGGTAAACATGGTAGACATCAACAGTCTCCTATACTGCGGACGAGCCTATCCCAAATATGAACCCGAACAAATACCATCAGGCATGAACGTATACATCGAAGCAAGCTTCACCATCAAAAACACAGGTGAGCATAAAACGATAGAAGTCAAAATTAACGAAGACCTCATCCCCTGGGGCGTGGCGAAGTTCCTTGAACGCCGCTACGGCGAAATCACGGGGCTGTGCTTCCACTTCACACGAGAAGCCAACGACTAAAGGCCCAGCCGCCCACAAGGCGGCTTTTTCTTTGCCTTTTGACAAGTGTCCCCAAGTATGGACACTCACTTTCATTCCAATACTTCCGTTCGGTCTTTCTTCAAATCCATCACGTCCGAGTCTATGGGCTGCGGCCACCCGGACAAAGTTGCAGACGCTATCTCTGATGCTATCCTTGATGCTTGCTTAGCGCAGGATCCTGAAAGCCGTGTTGGCTGCGAGACTCTGGTAAAGGGTAATCAGGTTATCCTTGCCGGGGAAATTACCACCAAGGCAAAGCTGGACTACGAGCGGATTGTCCGCGATACTGTTCGCAGCATTGGCTACCGCACAGCTCAGGATGACCCAGTATTCAATTCCGAATCCCTCAACGTGACGAACCTAATCTGCGAGCAAAGCCCTGATATCGCGCTCGGCGTTGATGAAAACAAGGGAGAGGGGAAAGAGCAAGGAGCTGGTGACCAAGGCATGATGTTCGGCTACGCCTGCAACGAAACGCCGGAGCTGATGCCAGCCCCTATTATGTTCGCCCACCGCATCATGAGAAAACTGGAGGAGGTCAGGAAGAGTAGGGCGGTTGTTTGGCTTCGACCGGATGCGAAATGTCAAGTGACAGTTGAATATAGTTACGAAAATGGTTATGCGGGCAAGCCTTGCCATATAAGCGCGGTCGTGCTCAGCACCCAGCATTCCCCAGACGCAACTAGGGAAGAGATTGAGAAGCTATGTCTCGAAGTCATCAAATCCAGCCTCCCGGCATCACTTGTATCACCCGCAACTCAATTCCATATCAACCCCACCGGACGCTTCGTTACAGGTGGCCCGCAGGCCGATTGCGGTCTGACAGGCCGTAAGATTATCGCCGACACCTACGGCGGCGTAGGGCGGCATGGTGGGGGCGCATTCTCGGGAAAAGACGCCAGCAAGGTTGACCGCAGCGCAGCTTACATGTGCAGATGGGTTGCCAAGCACATCGTGGCTTCTGGGCTGGCCAAGCATTGCGAGGTTCAGGTGAGCTATGCGATAGGTAAAGCTGAGCCAGTTTCCGTGGAGGTGCTGAGTGATTGCAGCTTCCTGACCTCTGATGAATTGGCAAGGCGAGTAAAGGAAGCGTTCTCATTCAAGCCCTCTGATATTATCGAAGCCCTGGGGCTCAAGAATCCGATATTCTCGGCTACTACGAATTACGGCCACTTTGGCAAAGCCGACCTGCCTTGGGAAAAGCTGGACCAGAAGAAGCTCGATAAGTTGAAATCATAAACGAAGCGGGGCAGTCCTGTCTCTCTCTCTCTTAATCAAAGCGCAAGAAGATGAATGATTCTTCTTGCGCTTTGCCTTATGCCAGATAGCAAGGGGAGGGCAGAAAAAGTGAAACATTGACTACGCAGAGTTCTGCGCATACTTGGTCGAGCGCGAGGCTATGGACGAAGAAGAACTGGATGAAGAGGGCTACTTCATCTGAGCTAATCCCACAGCCCCTACTTCCCTACAGAGGCATTTTCTGGTAAAGCTCAGTCTGCATCTCCAGTTGACTAATTAAGCTCTTCTTTTCCTCATCGGAACATTTCCAACCGCATGACCCACGAAGCGCGTTATGAACATAGTGAATATCGCATGGGCCAACGGCTTTCGTGTACAGGTAGACATAGAACTTGTAACGGACCAGGAAATCTAAATCCGAATTGGGGTCTATTTCGAGGGTATTGCTATTGTATAGCCGAACATCTTGTAACATCCATGCTTCCGCGAAGATATCAAGCAATAAAAATATACGGGTAATATTTCTGCTTACCTTGGATTCGTCCTCAAGACCTTCCATCTTATGCAGGGTAAGGTTCCTGTTGAAAACGAATTCATAATTTTTGGTATAATATGAGTCAAAATTGTCAAAAAGCGTTTCCTTCAGGATATACCCCAAATACTCTAAATATGCCTCTTTTATTGGCGCTCTTGTATCGTTGTAGTATGACTTAGCGGCATTTTCGTATTCATCCAGAAAACATTGGATGTAATCGGACATATAAATTCGCTTCTTGTTCGTTACTATTTTGCCTTCGGTTAACTTCCTGATAAGAGCCTCCACCATTGGTAGGAGTGTAAGGTAAGCACAGACCCAATTACCTATTGCATAATCGTACAAAGCCATTTCTATGGCTGGGATGAAATCCTTAAAAATATCGCATTTCTTATAGCGATATTCCATCTGAAAAGCTCTTTCCCAGGGAAGATTGATACTCAATACGATATTTCCTGAACAATCCCCTTCTTTTTGTAGTTTGTCGTAACAGTCACATACATATTGAGGAGTGACAGAGCGATAAGGAGGTACGCATAGGAACTCCTTTTTTAGAGATTCGTTAATGGCCTTATATTTATCCCAAATGGTCATCCTACCATAGATTTGAGAACTGCCCGGTAATGTATGGAACCAAGACATCGTAGAACTTCTTACTCCATTCTGCATGGAACTTGGCCATCTGTAGCCAATCAGTCTCGTTCTCAATGCTTACTTTTTCAAGCTGATACTCAATCTTGGAGGACTTAATGCTGTCGCCACGAAGCCATGTAAGCGAGGCTCCCATCTTGGTCTCTATTTCAGCTTTATGCGCAAAGAGTGAGTCAAAGATTCGTTTGTTCTCTTCTACATTGTTCTTCGCAATGTAAAGTTCGATACGAGCTCCATCTCTATTTGCCACGCAGCTTATGCTTACGCCTTGCACGCCGATAAAGCCACTTATCCAGTTTTGCTTAGAGGGGTTTACATTGCTGAAAGCGCCTTTGCCATGAACCTCGTGTATGAAATCCAAGGCGAAAGTCCAGTAACGCTTTCTCCGCTCATAACGAGTACCGGCTTCCACCTTGTTTTCTTCATTCTCGTCACGCAAATAGAATACCAATTCAGAGAAGTCTATTTCGTAGGCTTGGAAAACTTTTCTCAACACGAAAAGCTTACTGGGCGTATCGTTGTCTGTAAAGACGTGTATTCCATTGGCTATTTCTACGCTCTTGGTGAAGCCTGCCCCGGTAGGTCTGAGATGCGATTCCAGACCGCAACCATCAGAGTTAGCCATTCTAGTGAGGATGGAACTATCCTCAGAATGCAGCATCTCTAATACCTTTTGGTACATATCTACCCAGCTTGTGACAGGCTGTTCTGTTGACTTGTACGCGAATCTGGCAATAGAACGGCCTATCATCAACTCGTTATCGTCAGAGAGGTCAAATGAATCCATTTGCTTCTCTTTCGGCATAAACGATGTGTGGGGATCAGGCCATATAGTGAGAGCCCTGTTGGCCAAGTATTGACTGCGTTCTTCGAGTTCCGTCAACGTCCATTTATCCTTACAGGCAATCCATGTATTCATGCGGATGCCGCTGTCGATAAAGCCGTGCTCCATGTGCTTCTTTTCATAGAACGAGGCATTTCGGTATTTGGAGTTGTATGCGGTAAGCGTCAAATTGGCGATTCGGTGCAACCATTCATCATGTATCTGGGCATAGTCTTGCCCCAACTCATTATGCCACGTTGGTGTGAGATGCTGGGGCATGATGTGCTCGATGCTATACGTTCCCTCATCACAATGGCGGTATACATCCTTGTCCTCAGCTGTCCCAAAGTTCTCAAGACGTTCCAAGATGTATATCTTATTCTTGCTGTTCATGAGGTATACAGCTCGATTCGCAAAAGCAGTTACGAACTCATCATTATCAGGGAAGCGTGCTTTCTCTTTCTTGGATAAGAGCGCATACTTGTATTTCTCTACGTAATTCTCATCTGTTCCGTCATAGCGAACAATCTCTCTATGAAGCAGCAAGAATATCTTGTTAAGAGCATTGGTCGGCAGCTCGCACATGCTTCTGCGGAATAAATAATTTTCAGCGACAAGGAAGACCTCTGTCACTTGACTGATGGTAAGTTTTTCCTCATTGTAAAGGCGTAAAACTTCGAGGAAGAAAGGTCTTGTTACAGTTGTCTCCAATCTGTTAAGTCTGTATATGCACGCATCAAGGGCTGCATTACCTGTCTTTGCGCCAAGTAAGTAAGCATATCTTTTTGCATAATCCAGCATGTCGGAAAGAATCTCCTCGATGCTGAGCTTCCTGCTTTCAACATACTCTTTGAATATAGCGTAGATTTTCTTTTGCTGGGGTATCTCCTGCTGCTTTACGCTGAGGTAATCTCGAACAAATGCACTGACGTCCTGCTTCGTATATGCTTCAATTTTATTCCAATACTTCTCGTAGTACTCATTCTGTTGCTCGATAGGTAAGCCCATGAGTATGAAGTTTCGGATTTTATCGCCCTCACTCAAGTCTAAGCCGGTAGAGTTAAGACTCTCAAAAATCAGCTGAGGGTCGTCATCTGCTTCAAGCTGGATGTTGATAATATACAGCTTGTAAATGGCATCAAACAATTCATCAGGAGTCACTTCCTGCTTTTGGAGCTTCTCGTAGAAGAAATTGTAGTTGAGGGTCAGATTGGATTCCTTTATGTGTTCGTCAGAAGATGAGAACAATTTAGAAAAGGCCAGCTGGTCATCCTTGACATGTTTTAACTTGATGCGCGTCTCTTCAGGCTGCCACTTGTTTACGAGGAAGTCCTCCCAGATACATTGCTTCAGATTGGGGTCTTTCGGTGTAAGTATTCCTTTGTCTATGAGGTTGTACATGGCAAGCAGTATCAGCGATACAGTAGTAAGGCGTTGCTGGCCGTCAATCACGATGAAAGACACGTATCGTCCGTCAGGCACATTGGCGGATACAATACTCCCGAAGAAGTGGCTCTTTCTGCCGGTCTTCGCTATTTTCACCAAGTCGGCATAGAGTTGCCTACAGTTCTCTTCCTTCCAGTCGTAATTTCTTTGGTATACAGGTATGATAAAGCGGGAGTTAGAGTTCCCTATGTATCGAACAAACTCGCATTCTGAACCTTTCATTTTCGTTCCCTTGGTTATAAATTTTTGCTAATTTCTTGCTTAGTGCAATATCCCTTATTTTGAAAGCTCGCTGTACTTCTCGAACAAGAACGCCACGCGCTCAGCATCATCCACGAACTTGCGACCGTAGGCCTTTTCTACAGCTGCATCCAGCTTTCGGTGAGCCGTCTGTAGCTCAGGAGGCATAGTCAAAGGGTCATACATATCTGCCAAAGAACTATTAGGATACAGGGCGCGTGCATCCAGTACTCCCTGAGCAAGTTCCATGATTTTATTTATTTGGGCATCGGAGGCGTCAGGCCAAGGGAAATTATTGTATGCCATATTCCCTGAGTATCTATAATCACTCTTCATTCTGCCGCATACTGTTTTCATCCAAGCCATGTGCATGGATGAGGTCAAAATGCCAAAGTGATACAATGTTGCATTGGGTAAAATGATAGTATCTCCTGCTATAACATCGGATGGCATGAATCCCATAGGGATATATGCTCTACTTTCAGAAGAAGTTCTAGGGATTAAAATATAATCACTATCAGGCTGGCGTTCTTCTCCAAACAACCAAGGTGTTGCGGCTTTCTTTTGCGTAGGAATTTTCTTACTTGCGCTTCGAAATGCCTGTACGGCCTTTAATCTATCTCGCAAGATAGCGGAGCTCCTTAAAATAGACAGAGGTATATCTTTCAACCAAAAGCAATATCGAGGCTTACCCTGAATGAAATCTTCTGGACTATAATATCGTCGAATAAAATTGGATAAAGTCTCATCTTGCTTTATTAAGCTTTGCGATTCTTCTTCGTTCATTATTAAATTTCCTCCATCTACAGCAAATGAGCCCACCGAAATAGGCGGGACATCGCACAATGCCTGAGAACGGGCATCTATGATAATGTCTTTATATGCTATAAGATAAGGATTTATGTTTTCTACGACAGAGCATTCATCTTCTTTGAATAGTAATTTTTTACCTCGTTTAAACAGCCCAAAACCTACTATTACACAATGAACCGCAGCTTTACCTCGGGACTCACTATTCCATTTAAATGTTTGATACGCAAAATTAATAGTTACGCCTTGCTTATACAGGTAGTTCCATAATGGAGGTACTGCTATTCCTTGGCAAAGAGAGTTTGTCGCAACAAAGCAACATTCTATTTTAGTGCCTTGTATATAATCAGCCGACTTCTTAAACCATGAAGCGACGAAATCCAGATTACCATAATTCTTTACCTCGGAAAAAACAAGCGCCATGTCGCTCTTTTGTTCCTTACTTTGATAACTTTTCCCTACAAAAGGGGGATTCCCCATAATGTAGCTGAGCTTCTCCTTCGGTACCACGGTTTCCCAATCGAGCTGTAAAGCGTTTCCGCAAACGATAGTAGCTGAAGCAGTAAGCGGAATACGGGCAAAGGCCTCGCCGAAATAGTTGCCGACCTCGATATTCATCTGGTGGTCCATGAGCCACATGGCCACCTGAGCAATCTGGGAGGGGAACTCCTCAATCTCGATGCCGTAGAACTGGTTGACGTTCACGAGGCATACGTCATTGGCCGAGAGCATCCACCCTGTACCAGAGGCTTCCAGCTTCTCACGTTCTGCAATCACGGAAAGCTCCAAGCGGCGCAGCTCCCGGTACGCTACAACGAGGAAGTTGCCGCAACCGCATGCCGGGTCAAGGAAGTTAAGCTCGGTGAGTTTCTTGTGGAATGCATGCAAGCGCGAGCCTTTTCTGTTCGACTTATCATGCTGAATGCTCTCGAACTCCTCTCGCAGGCTATCCATGAACAGCGGATTGATTACCTTGAGGATATTGCGCTCGCTTGTATAGTGTGCGCCCAGGGCTCGGCGTTCCTCCGTATTCATCACACTTTGGAACATGGAGCCGAAAATGGCAGGAGAGATGCGACTCCAGTCCAGCGCACAGCAATCGAGCAACACCTGGCGCATTTCAGTATCGAATGCAGGCATCGGCAGGAACTCTGCGAACAAGCCTCCATTCACATACGGGAACTCCTTAATGATGGCATCGCGGGTACAGAGACGCATCTTCTCGGGGGTGTTGAGAACTTGGAAGAGTTCCGCCAAGCGGGCAGCGAGGTCTCGACCATCCTCAAATGAGCAATCCTGAATAAAGGTGCGGAACGTGTCTTTGCGGAAGATTCCGGTATCATCAGCAAACAGGCAGAAAAGAAGACGCACCAGATACACCTCCAGCGGATGCCCTATGTAGCCGATAGCCTTGAGGCGGTCATGCAGCTTGCCCAGCAGTTCAGCAGCTTGGACGTTTACCGGGTCTTCTTCCTGATACTCGCGCTGCTCGTACCCTGCAAGATAGTGGAACATGTGGATGTACTGGGGCAGTTCTGACAAGGAGAAGGTGGTAAGCTGTCCGTCCTTACTGAGATCGTAGAAGTGCCAGTTCTCAAAGTCACACACCAGAATGGCTTTCGGGAACTCGTGGTGAGCAAGTGACTCGGCATAGCGCTTGGCTTGTTCGTAAGCCTTGGCCAAGTCCTTGCCGCGAGACTTCATCTCAATCAGGATATGCCCTTTCCAGAAAAGGTCGATGTAACCGCTGCCACCATCCGCACACTTCACTTTATGCTCGAAAATGGCCACACGCTTACGGCTCACTCCCAGAACGTGGAAGAAATCAATCAGGAAGGACTGAGCCTCTGCCTCCTCTCGTTCGGTGTCTTTCCAATCGCCAGCAAACTTAGCTGCGCGAGCACTTATTTCGTTCTGACTGAGTGTAACTGCCATGCACTATATTCTACCAAAAACAAATGGCTCACGCAAGCTGTTAGGGCTATATTTTTAAGAGCATTCAGTCATCAGAACGATATCCACAATGTCCTCAATCGGAATCTTCCGACCATCCTCCATGATAATCAAGCTCTCATGCGGTACGAGCTTCTTTATGCGCCCCGTAGCCTCTTCGTATCGCCCACCTGTCTTGCGGGCGTCAGGGACGAAGTAAACGATATTTAAGGCTATACTAGGAGCAGCGGCTGCAGCTTCCTGCAATCGGTCGGATGTTCCCAGCGGACGCAGCAAAATTCGTTTGGATGTACAGACAATCCGCTTGCCAAGGCAATGAGAAATAGGTAACATGAATGAAACCGAACATAACAGATAAACCTAACACACTAAAACACCACCATGTCTGAAGAACTACCCAAGCATCGACTCCACATTGTGACGGACTTCAAGGATATCGACGTATCCACCAATTTCAAAGCGGCAGACGAAAAGCTGGACGTTGAGCTGCCCGCCAAGATTGATGAAGTCCTTGCCAAAGTATCTGAGCAAGAACTGCGTGATTGGGTGCGAAATTACCTTTATCTCACCACTCGACTCGATATTCTCGGTTCGATTGCAGAGGATATTAAGGACCATCCTTGCGGCTCAACCAAAGAGACACGTGAACTTGTCAGGGATATCCTTCAACGAAAGAAAGCCCTTGAGAACTATGACTGCGAACTAGCTGATATCAACTCCTCCGCACCTTGGTGTATCAGCTTTGAAATAGGCTGGATTTCCAATCGTGAAGATGAGGACGAAGAGGTAGACTTTGAGGACTTTGATGACGAGGACGAGTCTGCTGAATAACTTTTACCCCAACACATAAACTATGAGCGATACAAACACAAAAACATCAATGTTCAATACAGACCTTACAGCCTACAACTTGGCTGAAGACTTCGTTACCGCCTGTGAAAAGACGAAGGAGGATGTAGCAGAGCGTCTCGGTAAAATGGTGGATGAAATGCCTGAGGAGCGTATTCGCGAATGGGTAAAGAAATACGTTATCCGTATCACCACTGTTGAAATTATGAGCGGTGTTGCGGATGACCTTCTGGCGAACAAGAAAAATCCTCGTATTTCCGAGGAAGTCCTTAATCATGCTCAAATCGTGCATGATGAGATGAAAGCCTACGAAAAATTTGAGAGCGAGTTCTGCGACCTAGTAGAATCAGCTCCTATGCCTGATGTGATATTGAACACCCGCTATCAGACCATCAAGCATTACGAACAATGCCCTGTTAAGGCCAAGTAATCTTAGGCTCTCACTTGAAACCTTTGAGGCTGGTTTGCTCACTCGAAGCAAATCAGCCATTTTGTTGCCACAGGTCTTTTTCTCGGCAAGTTTTCTTGAACTCCTTGAGCAGAGCCTTGCCATAATATTCTCTTACGAGCGCCCCCTTGTAGTAAATCGAAAAGCCGCAGACCTCGTGGCGCTGAGGAGGCTTCGGGAAATGGCAGATGGCTCGCGCCGGGGAGCGGAGCTTCTTGAACAGGTCGCGGAGAGCCTTTTCTGTTTCTGCCGGAGTCATGCTTGTTGGTGTTTAATTATACATGAACCGGGGCTTGGTTGCAAGACGGGATGGCGAAATTGAGGGAAGAGTTCGCAGGACTTGGAAAAGGACTTGGGTTTTTGCTCGATTTTAGCCGTTTTCAGGGTAGAGGAGGGTGGTCGGAGCTGCTTTTCTCTCGATTGAAAATGAATGGTTTAGAGCTGAAAAATTTAGCTAACTTGGTAGTAAAATAAGCGATTGTTTTCACAATCTATTAAATATCAGCAAGATACGAATACGTAAAAAGAAAGGACTTTCGATTTCTGCGCGTTAGGGTGGTAAAATTAAACCCTCTTTGTAACTAGCGTAATATCATTCAGTTACAAAGTGCCGTACCCTTCTCAAAGGCTATTGCTAAAGGCTGCATTCCTGAAATTGAGGGAATGCAGCCTTTTTCTGTTTATGTACTGATATTTAAAGAATTGCGGAGTCCTTAATTGTTAAAAAGAATGTATATTAAAAGGTTCAAAACGCCCTGATTTTGCCCTCTCGTACTCCCCGGGGACTCTAAAGGACTGGGGTCGCGGCATACAATAAACCCCTAATTTATCACAAAGGTTTAATGATGAGTGGATTGGATAAAAGTATATGGTTTGCCACTCTCAAATAAAAGTGGTGTTGATAATGAATGCGTTATGAACCTGACCCATAAAAAGACTATACATTTGCCCCTTTTCCAGCCCGGAAATCGGTAAGCTTTTTAACGATTCGTGCCTCTCCTCAACCCGGCAGACCAAGGGCTCCAGCGAAGGTGAATCCTAGGCTTGCGGGCTTGTCAAAAAAGGCCACCAACGAGCCCGGCAAGGCTAGGACGCCCCCTCGCCGGGAAAACGGCAGCACCCCGGAGGCCGTCCTACCCCGCAAGGTGGCTTTTTGTTCGTTGACTATCTGAATAGTCGCTTAGCCGTGACTCTTTTATAGATGTGTCGTCCCACACAATAGTACGCTTATCTCCTTTTTTATTCTTCTGAGGTTGTTAACGATTTTCTAAAAGCAGCAATTACAGGCCCCAATATTGTTGCACTAATTGAAAAAGGAACATCAAGAACATGTCCAACATACGAGATGGGACGCATAGCATAATAATGCCATGTATGTTCATAATATTCTAACTCATCAATATCATGAACATCTAGCGCGGAATGAGGAATGTTGACATAAACTCCACCATTTCGTTCTTGAATGGTACAACCATACAACTTCTGGAGTTCTTCCAACGTTAATTCCAAAGGCTGAGCTTTAGTGATATCTATATCTTCTCCTAGTATGACTCTGTTCCATGTAGGATTCTCCATTGAAATTAAAGCCATTTCATTAAACTCGAAAGGAGTATTTATAGTGGGGGCGGTATATCCGAATTTTCCAGAAAAAGATCGAGGCCCATCAATCATTGACATACACCATACGAAGTCCGGTGTATATGCACCTTGCCAACGAAAAGGCACTTCCATATAAATTTTCCCTTCGTACAGATAAAACTTACATTCCGATAGAGCTCTTGTTTGTTCATGCTTGGGTACGAGAGTGCCAACTGTATCTATAATATCACCAATGCGAGTATAGCAACATGAATTAAAAAGTAAAAACAAATTACAGCTCAATATAGGAATTAATTTCATATGATCGAAATTGTAGCATGCCAACTTTGATTTTTTACAACCTTTCCATCGTGATTTTAACTGTTTATCATGCGTAAGTCAATCTTTTTTAGAGATTTTTGTGAGCAGATTTTGTGAGCAGACGCAGCTGCGACTCGAACTCAGCGAGGGCGCGGAGAAGAAGAATCGCGCACCTTTGTAGATGCGTATTAGTTGGGCGTCGAATTCCAACTTTAATACTCACTTTGGGTTTGAGGCTACTCAAAAAAAGGTTTCAAATGTTTTGACGGAGTACCCAAAATTTTAAACTTGAAAATCTTTCTGCATTTTGCTACAAAGCATCCGTGTACTTCGGACAAAAAACAGAAAGTGGGGAGCCTGCTCATAAAAAACTACTTGCAGATACACATATGAAAACTTTAATACTTCTTTTTATAGTATCAATCTTAATGTCGTCATGTAGAGTCGTTTGGATTGACTTATCTTCACCAATAAGAACAATAGGTCATCAGGAATACCTCGTGGTTAACAGTAGTGATAGAAATCTACCAATACACAAACTTGATAATAGATACTATATAAGACTTCCCTTCTATCGCGTAGATTGTGAAACTAGCAAGGTTTGCATAAGCTCTCCCCAGCCGTCTACAGAAGGTTCCAATTGGCAATGTTTTCCGAAATCTCCCATCACCCTTCCGAGCAACAGAGAAGATGTCTTCTTTTTTTACCCGCTTAAAGGAATTCCTGATATTTCCGGCCATACAATACGTATAGATCCAAAACACTCAGTCCTTACAAGCAATTATTTCACCAATTCTACTCCTGTTGCCTATTTGGGAGATAGAGAACTTAGTGGTAATATTGAACCTCAACACCAGTATTCAACAGCCGGCTATTGTCTGTATCCATTGTCTTGCATACTATACTGTTCAGATGTTGCGCTATCTGTGGTTGCAACCTGTGCATTATCTCCCATTATCAGTATTGTATATGATTTACCAAATTCTATACAGCAACAAACTTCTTCGAAACAGCAGGGGGGAGCAAATTAATTTTCATATAATATAAAGTAAGCACTTAACTAAGAATAAACCAGTGCACTATACCATATATGGGTGTCAAAGGAAATTGAAAAAATTAGGCTTCTCTTACTAAATAGGCGCTAAATAGGTGCTGACGAACGAGAAAGGCTGGGTTTACCCCCGAAATGTGTTGAGGCAATAAGAAAACACGACATCGACCTCGAAATGCGTTTGCACCGAAATGCGTTAGCCCTGAAAAATAGAGTTGATTTTTTTTTACAATGTGGTATATGTAAGAATCTTATGAAGACTTTAGTTGCTTGCGTAAAAATTACTTTCATTCTTTCCGTCATAGATTTCTACGTTCCAGTCTTAACGTGTTGGTTGAGAGGATTTGAGGTCGCGGAAGAGTTGCTACGTACACAAATGATGTATGCGTTCGGTATTTATGGCTTTTGGTTTTACGCGTTTATTTTCTTCTCATTTATTTATTTGGTTTCGAAATGTTTTCTTTACTTGAAAAAATAATTACATAGTATTGTTAACAATACATACAAAGAAAACATAAAAAAGAATCATTTTTAAATTATACTGTTACGATTCTTATTTCTTTGTTTTTGGCCAAACGACTTGCACCACATGACCCGCACCCGGCAGACCAAGGGCTCCACTTCGAGCGAATCCTCCCCTTGCAGCCCGTTTTTGCGCTTAGTTGCATGGAATTATCTCCCGGCTCCGCACTAACAGCTTGCCGAGCTTTCCGGATTCTGGTAACATGACACCGTAGCAAATAACCATCTTCCAAATACTATGAATCTGAGACCTTTTGTATGTTTTGCAATTGCTTCGCTTCTTACGTTGTCATGTATGACTCCGCATATAGCGAAAGCGGAAGAACTCCCTCCGATGTCCATCAAGGACACTGATTCGCTCAAGAATCAACTGAGCGACCTATTTTCTGCCATTTCTCGCGGGGAAATCCTGAGCAATCACCATTTTGTTCTCATGTCATGCTCTGCTGTTGTGTATGCACAGGAAGGATATCTAGACGTATCTCGCCCCTTTACAGAAGATTCGTACAAACGCCTGCTGGACTCGCCTCCCTTATTTGGCGCGCTGTTACATCTTCATCGTGACAAGTTTGCCGGGAACTGGAGTTTCCAAATCAGGATATTTGAAGGGGAGCTTGCTTTCGTAAAAGCGACCAATGGAAGCAATACGATAAATCTATTATTATCCCGAGGCTTTGACTTGGAAAGCCAAGCTCCCGCATGGCTTATTGAAATAGACAGATGCACCTATAACGGAACCGCTTTCCCTGCCATGTTTGGCTATACTTACGATGAGCCTCAACCATACTCGGAAAGTGTTCCGAAGGAATTACCGGAATCAGTACTCAAGAAGGTACGGGCTGTCATTGCTGACGGAGCCAATAGGTAAAGATTTTCCGCACAAAACACCACCTTGCAGCCCTGTTTTTGCGCCATCGGCAACAAAAATGCAGGAAACGCGCAACAAAATGCCATCCACGCTTGAACAGAGGGGCGAGAGTTGATATAATACACGTAACAGATACACGCTTAAAGTTATGACCATGCCCCCAATTCAAAAGAAAATCTTTTTTTCAGTTAACATATTGCTGGCAATAGTTTTTGCTGCGTTGGCCATCCGGATGCTCATGGCCAATACTTCAGAATCCTGTAATCCGGATAGCGTGGCTGCCATAATTCCTTTTTTTGCATATACCACCGGCGGTAGCATATTGCTCTGGATGGGCTGCTTCCTGTTTTCTCGACAGCAGGAATGGCTGGCCTTCATTGCTCTCTTGCTACAGATTCTACCCATGATGGCGTTGAACTCCGCTATCTGCTGCCACGAAAGCTATGGCAACGTACCCTTGTGGTTGGCTGGCACCCTCATCGTGGGCTTTCTGAGCTATTCCATCTTGTTTGTCGGCAAGGCTATCATACCTTCCCTGATATGCATAGTTCTGGTGATATACTTCTTCCTGACTTCTAACTGACAAAGGAAACGAACTTTCGGGGGTGCGCTTCGTGTGGGTTTTCGCGCCATCGGCAGCAAAATTGCAGGAAACTCGCAACAAAATGCCATCCACGCTTGAACAGAGGGGCGGGAATTGATATAATGCCCCGTAACAGATACACGCTTAGTTATGTCCATGCCCCCATTATGTAAACTTTTTACCATTGTAGCCATGCTGCTGTGCTGCCCCCCGCTCCCAGCCCAAGAGCAGGGCGATGTTGCGCAGCTCTGGCAGAGATATGCCGAGCTGGGTATGTTTGATAAATTGCTCATCGAATTGGAAACGGAGAGCCGAAAAGGGGACTCGGCCCGGGAAGCGGAGCTCATCCGTACCCTATTGACTTATTGGGAGCCCATTATGAATCAGCGGCGCTGGTGCAATGTAAACAGCCATTGGGATGGTGACGGGGTCTATGGCTCCATAAGCTACCGTACCCAAGACATGCCGCACGAAATGGTGCAGCAGCTCCACGCCTACCGAAACAAGGCCGAAGAGCTCAGCGAAGAAGAGATGAATCGCTTTCGTGAACTGCTCATCCGCAGGCATGCCTACATCAACAGCGCCCCCGATGCTGAAAAAATAGACAGTATCATCCGCCACATTCACCGGGAAGAATATTCCCAGGCAATCAGCCAGCTTGCCCGGCTGCTCCAGGAACACCCGGCTTACTGCCCGCAGGCCTTTGCTGAACTGTCAGCAGCACTGACCACCCCCAACCGGCTGAAACTCCTTCTGCTCTGTACCAGACTCCCACTCGGCGTCATCCGGGAGATGCATTTTGTAAAATAAATGCGTTTTCACGCCATCGGCAACAAAAATGCAGGAAACGCGCAACAACATGCCCGCCGCGAGCGTCTATTTATTAGGAAATCTGCACTTTCCGCAATTTTTTTG
>CALABM010000110.1 GCA_937885815.1 uncultured Verrucomicrobiales bacterium
CAAGCAAGTATTCGGCAAGCCATGCTGTAAGCCACACAGGTACAAGTAAAGCGCATTCGTGCCGCCAATGATGACCACTGGTGCACAGAAACCACCGAAGAGAAACAGCCTGCAGTACCTGTAACAGATGATATGCGCCGCTTATTTGAACGGTGGGCCACGGCGCCGGAATGGCTGAGACTTATCTTCCACAATTTTGATGTAGTAGGTACCTTCTGCACAGAAGACCATTACATTTTCATGGACGACAACGGCAACGAGCTCGGCACGCTTGCTATATATGCCCAAGGCTGCGTATGCAAACCTGATGACTCAGAGCACTACGAGCACATGCGTACTGAAATTGAAAAATTACTCAAAGCACAGCAATAACCACTCCCACTTATACAGACGCTGAATCAGGAGTCATTTTTTAAGATTGACCCGGAGCCCAATCAGGCGTATGCTGTCCGCATGACCGCACAGCAGGCAGAAGAAAAAGCACTCGCCTATTTTCACCAGGGATATAACTGCGCACAATCCGTTTTCACCACGTTCGCTTCGGAAACCGGCCTGACGGAAGAACAAGCGCTGCGCTTTTCAGCTGGGTTCGGCGCCGGTGTGGGCCGTATGCGCGGTATGTGCGGCGCATTCAGCGGGCTTACCATGGTGGCAGGCCACTGCCAAGGGAACCTCTCCGGAGTGCCGGAAGAGAAGGAAAAGATATTCTCTCTGGTGCGTGAACTGGCAGCGGCCTTTACTGCGGAGTTCGGCACGTTGACCTGCCGCGAGCTGCTGCATCTGGATGAAGGCACAAAAGAAGGAGCCCGCCCCAATGAGCGTACCCAAGCCTATTACGATGCACGCCCCTGTGAGCGCTGCGTAGCATTCTGTGCCACTAAAGCTGCCGAACTACTGAACCATAAGCAGTCCTGACAGGCTCCCACACTCCCAGAATATAGAGAGAAGCTCAATCGCCGGACTCCTCTGCCGAGGAAGGTAGAGTAAACTCAACAATTCTTCCCCCAAAAAAGACCACACACGGCTATTTTTCCCTTCTCTTATGTCACTCTATGGCATTTTTGGGGCTTGCCATGGAGTGATGCTATATGATATCATGCGCACATGGTACGCTTATACCACCAGATTTTGCTTGTAGCAGTGGCTGTTTTTTATATGGTAGCCGGCACATCCTGCGCCGTAACCATGGCAGAAAAAACAGCTGATGGCAGATGGGCTCTTGTGCCTCTGGCTGACGGCTTTGACTACCCCGTGGGTAAGCCTAATGGTGATGGCTATTACAAAGCGCGCGGCCTTCGTCTGCAGACGCCGCGCCATCTGGGCGAGGACTGGAACGGCAATGGTGGCGGCAATACCGATTTGGGTGACCCCGTGTACACCATTGGCCACGGCCTTGTGACCTACGCTGCGGATGCCCGCGGCCGCTGGGGCAAGGTGGTAATTGTGCGCCACGCCTTCCGTGAGCCTCGCAGTGGCAGAGTACTCTGCTGCCAAACGCTCTATGCTCACCTGGACCGCATCGATGTGCGCTTGGGTCAGCTTGTGCGCCGCGGTGATCAGGTAGGTACCATCGGCACGAACCGCGGCATGTTCCCTGCCCACCTCCACGCCGAGCTGCACTTCAACATTCTCGTGAACTGCGGCCAGCAAGGCATTCCCAAGACGGCCCGCAACTACGGTAATCTGACCTCCTTCATCAATCATTACCGCCGTCTGCGTCCCGAGACGCGCTACGTGAAGCTGCCCATCGGCTGCTTCCTTCCCTACCACGATACTGAAGGGCTGTAATGAATATCTGCCTTTTCGGCGGGTCCTTTGACCCTGTGCACAGTGGCCACTTGGCCATTGCCCAAGCTGCCATCAAAGCAGCTGACCTGCAACGCATTCTTTTTCTTCCGGCGGCCTGTTCTCCGTTCAAGACAGGCCGTCAGCATTATTTCAGCGATGCGCAGCGTCTGGAACTCCTCCGCGCCGCCACTGCAGCCATGCCGGAGGCTGAAGTGAGTGAGCTGGATTTAACCATGACCCCGCCCAGCTGGAGCTGGCGCGTGGTGGAAGCATGCCTTTCCCTTTACCCCGGAGACAACCTTTTCTGGCTCATGGGAACGGACCAGTGGGAACAGCTCCACCGCTGGGCCCGCTATGATTACCTCTGCCAGCACCTTACCTTTATTGTCTACCACAGAGGAAACGCCCCCCAGCCCCGCGAAGGTGTTAATGCCATCTTCATTGCCGGGCAGCACCCCGCCTCATCTTCTGCTATCAGAACAATGATTCAGCAGGGACAAAATCCCCCGCAAGAGTGGCTTCCCTCAGGAATTGACTCCTATCCGGCCTCTATATAAACAGAATCCCGCATTTTGGCTTGCGGAATGCCCCCTTTCATGCTAAACTCACGGCATGAAAATCGTAAGATATCTGACCATGGCGGCGGCACTGCTGACCGGTACCGCACAGGCACAGTTCAGCGACCTTCCCTTCGGGCCGTTCGGAGGGGCCGAGCAGCAAGGGCCTAACTTCAGCGTCACAGCGAAAGCCAGCGTCGGCAGCTACAAGCCCGGCGAAACATTCTACATCGCCCTCAAGGCAGATATCTCCCAGCCGTGGCATGCCTATTTCAGAAATCCGGCCACCATCGGTGAGCCCATGACAGCCACCCTCGCCGCGCCGGAAGGCTTCACGGTGGAAGGCCCGTACTGGCAGGCTCCTGATCGCCATGAAGGAATGCTCGGAGTGGCCTATACCTACAACACGCCCGTGATTGTATGGAAAATCACCCCTCAGGAAAACGCCCCGCAGAGCGCTGCATTCACAGCCAGCAGCACCGCTCAGACCTGCAGTGACACCGGCTGTAACGCTCCGGAAACCAAGGAGGCTACCGTCCTGCTGAGCGCGGGTGATGGCGCAGCTAACCCCGAATGGGCTGCGGAAGAGACTCAGGTGGAAGTACTGGGCAATGCTGATACCACAGTCACCGCCACTCAGACGCCGGAGTCCGTGGTGCTCACCTTCACCGCAGGCGGTGAGGTAAAGCAGGCCTACTTCTTCTCGGATGACAACAGCATCAATCCCACGGCAGAACAAGTGCTCGCTCCCACGGAAGGTGGCTACACGCTCACCCTTTCTCGCAACGACAACTCTGACTCCATGTACCCCGTAAAGGATGAAGCCTTGGTGGGTCAGGAGCTGCCCGCCATCAGCGGCATCCTCACCTTTGACGGCAAACAGACAGCCGTGAACTTCTCCTTTGCCCCTGCCGTAGCAGAGCCAACCCCGGCTCAATCTCCCGAGGCTGCCCCAGCAGAGGCCACAGAAGCAAGCCCCGCTGCTCCCGCTGCCGGAGCTCTGCCTGAAGGCCTTGCCGGCATCTTCGGCGCACTCTTCCTGGGCGGCCTTATCCTGAACCTGATGCCCTGCGTCTTCCCCGTCATCGGCCTGAAGATTATGAGCTTCGTGGAGCTGGGAGGAGGTGACCGCCGCAAGATATTCCTGCACTCCCTCATCTTCGTGGTGGGCATTCTTGTATCCTTCTGGGTACTGGCCGCTGCACTCATCGTTGTTTCCAACCTTGAAGTTCTCAGCAACACCCCGTGGACAGAATGGCTGACCACGCTGTGGAATGATGCTGGCTCTTCCACCCGCAGCTGGGCTGCATGGATGCAGAATGAGTGGATTGTATTCGGCATTCTCCTGCTGCTGCTGGTACTGGGCCTGAGCATGTTCGGCCTCTTTGAAATTGGCGTGGGTGCCACTAGCACCGGCCAAAACCTTCAGAACAAGAAGGGCCTGTGGGGTTCTTTCTTCCAGGGGCTTCTCGTCACCATCGTGGCTACTCCTTGCAGTGGTCCCTTCCTTGGCGCCGCCATGCCCGCAGCTATGTCCCTGCCCGGCATCTGGATGATTCTCGCCCTTACCTTCATGGCTCTTGGTCTGGCCTTCCCGTACATCGTCATGGGTGCCTTCCCGGGTCTTGTCAATAAGCTTCCTCGTCCCGGCGCTTGGATGGAATCCCTCAAGCAGGGCCTTTCCTTCCTGCTCTTTGCTGCAGCCGCATGGTTCCTGGACGTGTATCTGGCCTTCCTTCCTGAGGAATACAGCGTAGATCGCCCGTGGATTTTCATGTCGCTGGTAGTGTTCTGCACCGCCTTCTGGGTGTATGGCCGCTGGTGCCCGATGTACCGCAGCGCAACATCTCGCTGGATTGGCCTGCTGGTTGCCATCCTACTGGCTGCCGTGGGTATCTGGGGAGCCATGCCGCGCCCTCAGACTCAGACAGCAGCCACCACCCCAACAGCCGCAGCTGAAGGCTACGTGGTAGCCACCGGTGAGCACCCCACTTGGAACAACTGGAGCCCTGAGCTCATGCAAAAGGCTCTTGAAGATGGCCACCCTGTTTATGTTGATTTCACTGCCAAATGGTGTGCCACCTGTCAAGCTAACAAAAAGGTAGCTTATTCCCCGGAAGTCTGCGCTCTGTTTGAGACGGAAGAAGTCGTTCTGATGCGAGCCGACAAAACCCGCCCCAGCCCTCTCATTGATGAAGAGATGCGCCGCCTGAACCGCTCCTCCGTGCCAGTAAATGCACTGTATCTCCCGGATGAAGCCCCCATCGTCACAGCTGAGCTGCTCACGGCAGACTATATGAAGACCTTCCTGACCGAGCACCTCAGCCTCGATTTGGGTGATGAACCCGAAGAGGAAGACTCTCAGGAGGCTGATTCTGCTGAATAAACTTCACTGCATGCCCCCGGCGGCTTCACTGCACCGGGGGCATTTTTTCCAAATATCCTATGGCAAAACTCGACTGGCTAGAAAACAATCAATACGCCGAGCGCGAAGCAAACCGCCAAAAAGGCTGGTTTGCTTGGTTTCTGTGGGCTATAGCGCTCGTGATTCTCCTCATCCCGGTGCGTGGGAGCGCGTTGAATCTCTATTACATTCATGCGGCAGAGGATACTCCCAGCATAACCGGCAGAGTCATCTATCTTAATCCGAGCCCCCACCGCGGCATCAGCGGAGGAAAAGGCGGACACTATGATGCAAAAGTGGATATCGAGTTCCTAGGCGAAGCATATTACGTCACCAACACCGGCTTTAACTTCACCCATGGCATGTACGAGCGTGCCTGCGATAGCGGCACCGTGCCGGTATACCTGAACCGGGATAACCCTTCAAAGTCAGTCCTCAGCAAAGGAGTACCCTTCATGCAATACTTCTGCACAGGCATTTTCGCGCTGCTCGGCCTCTTTCTTATTGGCGCCGGAGCGTACTTCATGAAGTGCCGCCTGAAAAACAACTCTCTCTGAATCACCCGGATTCAGAAGAGCAAGAACGGCCACAGCTCAGGCCTTCTGCAGCTCACTCAACAAAGCCCGAAGAGAGGGCAGGCGGTACTGAGCGCGAGAGAAATCGGAACTCTCCGTCATGCGGTTCGGAATGGCGACACAAGGAATGGCGGCGTTCTGTGCCGAAATAGTGCCATTTTCAGAATCTTCCACGATGAGACACTCCTCTTTCGGCAGCCCGAGGCATTCCTGCGCCGCTAAAAAGAGCGCGGGATTAGGCTTCACGGCGTAGCCATCCGTACGGGTGAACACACCTGCAAAGCGGTGATAAATTCCGAGGCGCTCCAGCCAGCCCTGCACCCAGCGGCGGGAAGAAGAACTCGCCACGGTGAGCTTAATCCCCTGCTCGTCGCACCAGTCCAAGAGCTCGGCGGCTCCATCCATCAGGCCGCTGCGGGCCAAATCCGCCTCCAGCACCGCCTGACGAGCGGGAGTCTCCACATCCCAATCATACTTTTTCCCGGTGAGTTTCTCCAAGTGCTCAGCCGGGTTCCAATGAGAATACCCGGCCCCCAGACAAGGAGAATAGGTTGCTATGGAAATCTTCTGCCCTTCACGAGCATACAGCTGAACCCAAGACTGGTAGATAGCCCACTCGGTATCTACCAATACCCCGTCAAAATCAAAAATAATACCGCGCGGTCTCTTCATGACTCACCCCTCATTCTAGCCGTCAACCACTCCTTAAACGTGCGGTGAGCCAGATTCTTGCGGAAGATATAGATAGAGATGATGGTGTAAAGCACATTCGGAATCCATGCACTTATCCAAGCCTGAATAATCCCGGCCTCACCCAGCGACGGGAACACCTGATACAGGAACAGCATGAAGGCAGCAAGAACCACGGCGATACCGATACCCTTCATCGTGCCTCGGCGCTGGAATGTCACAGAACTGGGAATAGCCAGCAGCACAAGCACCAAGCAGCTGAAAATCCGAGCTATACGCACATGCCACTCCGTACGCTTCTTCGCACGGTCCTCGCGAGAACCAGCTCCGGATTTGATGTACTCATACAGCATGGACGACCCCATGGCGTCCAGACGTCCACCGGCACCGGGGCTGAGAATCTGATACGGCTTCTCAGCAAAATCGCATACAAGCGACTCATGGTGAGTATCATCCGCCGGACGCTCATAGGCTGGAGCAATATCTCGAACATACACATCCGTGAGGGTCCAAGTGGCATCAAGCTTGTTCCATGTAGCGGACTTCGCCATGTACTGCCTAGTCAGATGAGAATCTTCACCAAACTGTTCGATAACCACCCCGCGCAAAGGGTCGCCGGCATTCGAAATCATGGGCGGACGAGCCACACGCCATATACGGGCTTGGGCCTCACTTCTGTAAATCAGCGCGGGAGCGGAGCCATCTTCACGCTTCGCCTGCTTAAGAATCATCTGGCGGTACATGGAGCCGTTCGGAGCCCAGTGGAAACCGAAGATACCGTACACCATGGAAACAATCACGGCGAAGAAGAACACAGGCATACAAAGGCGCAGCAGAGAACGGCCTGATTGCATCATACCAGTTATCTCACAAGTACCGGAAAGCTTGCTGAGGCACCACATCGTACCCATCATCAGCGTGTAAGGCAGAATCTGGTACAGGAACATGGGCAGCTGGGAACCATAGAAACGTAGAGCCTGAATGACGGGGTCGTCAAAACGGCTGCGGAAACGCTCCATGTTATCCGTAAAATCTGCCAGAATATAGATGAGCAGCAGAATGAGCGTGCACATCAGGAAATAGCTGATGAAGTTGCGGCTCATATAGCGGTCCATCGTCCCCATAAACGCATATCCCACAGCCCCGAAAAACGGCAGGAAGCAAAGCAACCCAAGAAATACAGGACGGCACATCTGCTCCACCGGGTAGGAATCAGGCATGCCGGGCACTTCCCACTGCATCTGCTCCAGCTCAATCGGTACCAGCCACAACGCCAATACCGCGCCCAGTACAAACAGCACCAGCGCTGGCATCATTCTCTGCATCGCTTCTTTCACCATGAAAATCGTTTCGTTTACGTTTTATCGGCCCACCAGCAAGCGGTCAGCCAGAGTCTGGGGCAAGCCTACAGCCAGCACAGCCTCGCTAGCAGACTTCACATCATACTCCACTCGCTTGATGATGACCATATTTGCATCAGAATCATACACCGCATAACAGGCGCGGGGATCATCATCTCGCGGCTGCCCCACAGAGCCTACATTAATGCAGTACTTATAGCCAGCCACTGGAAGAATCTCCGCATACCCCTTCATAATGAGTTCATGCTGAGCGTCATAATCCTCACCGGCGCTGCGTCCGTTCCACATGTACACCTTCGGCACATGAGTGTGCCCATTGAAACAGAACTGAGAAAACTGACGGCTGAAGCTACCCGCGGCATCATTAGCGTTCACAATGTAACTCCATACCTTAGGCTGGTCCAACGTGGAATGCACGATGGTGAATGAGCCCTGACCACCTCCGGCGGGACGCACGATGCGCTGGTACTGCAGGCGAGCAAGCCACTGCAGCTGATCCGCACTCAGCTGGCTCTGCGTCCACAGCATGGCCTCGCGGGCCATCTCATTCATTTTAGCATAGGAAGGGGACACTACCTCTTCATCATGATTACCCTTCACCACGGGACAATCGAGCGAACGAATATAGTCCAGACACTCACAGGGATAGGCGTTGTAACCCACGATATCCCCCACGCATACCACTTCCGTGCAGCGCTCCCTATCAAAAGCATCCTCCATCACTGCGCAAAGCGCATGATAGTTTGCATGAATATCACTAATAACGGCGGTTCTGGACATTACTTTCTGCTGTATTTATAGCACACCTCACCCTTCGTTGCAAGGTAATTTTAGCAACACGGCGGGACAGAATGAAAAAAAAGCGGCTGCCCGTGCAGGCAGCCGCAAAAAAACAAAGGATTTTATCGGGTCAAGCCGTCCTGTTTAGCCTGATTCCAATAGGCATACTCAGAGCGGTTAAAATCCACGTATTCAGGAGAAAGGTCCGTGGTGTATACCACATATTCCTCACTGCCGAGATTCAGGTTGATGAGCACTTCAAACTCACGGGCCTGAACGCGCTCACGCAGGTCATCACTGGGAGTATCGGTCTGCTCACCGCCACGGCAGGCAGGCAGGCCAGCGATGTCGATATCAATCTTCTCCTCCTTCACGCGGGTACCGCTATAGCCCACAGCGTGAATAATGCGGCCCCAGTTCGGGTCACCACCATTCCAGGAGCTCTTCACCAGAGAGGACTTGGCCACACCCTCAGCCACGCGGCGAGCCTCAGCCTGAGAGGGAGCGCCCGTCACACGCACCGTCACGTACTTGGTCACGCGCTCGCCATCCTGAACGATGCGCTTGGCCTGCTCCATCATGACGTACTGAAGAGCTTCCACGAAGGTATCCCACCCTTCCACACCGGGGGCAAGTTCCACGCCGGAAGCACCGTTTGCCAGCACAAGGCAGGTGTCATTCGTGCTCATGTCACCATCAATGGTGATGCGGTTGAAGGATTCGGATACGCCCTTGTGCACGATAGCATCCAGATTCTCACGGCTTACGGCAGCATCCGTGCAGATAAGGCAAATCATCGTAGCCATGCAGGGAGCAATCATACCGGCGCCCTTGCAGCAGGAACCGATGCGAACAATCTTCCCGCCGATATTCACCTCCACAGCCACCTCCTTCTCACGGGTGTCACTGGTGATGATGGCGGAGGCCACATCGTGCCCCTTTTCAGCGGAGAGGTCATGGCAGAGCTCAGGAAGGCGCGGCTCAATACGCACCATGGGCATGGGCAGACCGATAACACCCGTGGAACACACAGCCACCTCAGAGGGCTTCAGCCCCAGTTCCTTAGCCACAATCGTGCACTCCTTGCGAGCCACAGCCACGCCGGCAGCACCGGTGCAAGCATTCGCGTTACCGCTGTTCGCCACAATAGCGCGCACATTCCCGCGGCGCAGGTGGTTCTGACTCACGCGCACACAAGCGGCACGCACGCGGTTGGTCGTGAAGGTTCCGGCAGATGTTGTGGGCTCCGTCGAGTATACAAGCGCAAGGTCCAGACGCGTAGCTGTCGGCTTCTTAATGCCGCAGCTGAGTGCGTTGGCCACATAACCTTTGGCAGCTGTCACGCCACCCTCTATCTCCTTATATGAGCATTCGGACATAATGAAAAGTGAGTGTTTTCTACACCGTACCCCTTAACTTTGCCACACTCAGCCTCTTTCTGCAAGCCAAAAAATAGATTTGGCTGACATCACGCCTACTTTAGACACGATTTAGCCTTGCCATCCGAGCTTAGAATCGCTATAATGTCCGAGCAAGAAAAAGCCCCTTGCGCAAACAGTATGTTAACAGACCCCACCGGCAAGAAAATTACGAGACGCACGGCCACACCGGCCATCATGGTGCGGAAGGCCGGCGTACGGATGACGCGCCAGCGCCGAGCTGTGATTGAAGTACTGCTGCAGTCGTATGACCACCCGACAGCTGCCCAGATATACGAACGGGCGAAAGAGATACTGCCGGGCATATCGTTGGCGACCGTGTACAACTGCATCGAATCCCTGGCCGCCCAGCGCCTGATAAACCAGCTGCATTTTGACAATGGCCCCTGCCGCTTCTGCCCGAACGTGGAGCCGCATGTGCACGTGATGGATGATGCCAGCAATCGTGTGATTGACGTTCAGCTGAAAGAAGGGCTGACACCTGAAGATGTTTTTGAACTGCCGGAAGGCGTTCGCGTTAAGAGCATGGAAGCTTACCTGAGAGGTGAGATTCCGGAGAATTGCATGTCTGATAAAGAAAAATGAGTCTGATTATTAAAGACCTGAGTGCGCGAGTAAAGGATGGTGCGCAGATATTGAATGGTATAAACCTCGAGATTCCCAAAGGCCAAGTTCACGCCATCATGGGCCCGAACGGCTCCGGCAAGAGCACGCTCTCCAAGGTGCTCTGCGGCCACCCGGATTATGAGGTCCTCTCCGGAACAGCTGAGCTGGATGGCCAGGACCTCTTCGCCATGAGCGTGGATGAGCGCAGCCGCGCCGGTCTCTTCCTCGCCTTCCAGTATCCGGTGGAGGTGCCGGGTGTCACTAACGCCAACTTTATGCGCGCCGCCCTGCAGGCCCGCCTTCCCAAAGGTGAGGAGCTGGACGCCGTAAGCTTTTACAAAACCATGCGTGCCAAGATGGCAACCCTTGGCATGGACACAAAGTTCACCGCCCGTGCTGTGAATGAAGGCTTCTCCGGTGGTGAGAAGAAGCGCAATGACATCCTGCAGATGATGATGCTGGAGCCCAGCTATGCCATTCTGGATGAGACGGACAGCGGTCTGGACGTGGACGCCCTGCGCATCGTCTCTGATGGCGTGAATGCCATGCGTGCCCCCTTCCGCAGTTTCCTCGTGATTACCCACTACAAGCGCCTGCTGGACTACATCAAGCCGGACGTGGTGCACGTGCTCTACAAGGGGCGCATTGTCCGCACCGCCGGGTACGAGATAGTGGAGCACATCGAGCAGAACGGCTTTGACTTCCTGAAAGCTGAGGAGTGATGGACGAGACACCCTTTCAGATAGACACCCGCGGTGAGTTCTCCTTCCCGGAGAATCATAAGTATGATGCCGGCTTCGGTCTTACGGAAGCCACCATTGATTACATCTGCGACGCTAAGGGCGAGCCCGACTGGGTGCGCCAGTTCCGCAAGGACGCGCTCAAGAAGTTCAATGAAATGCCCATGCCCACCCACTGGGCTCCGGAAGGCATCAAGGATTTGGATTTCGACAAAATCCGCTACTACCTCTCCCACGGCACCATGCCGTACAAGGATTGGGAGGAAGTGCCGGATGACGTGAAGCGCACCTTTGAACGCCTCGGTGTGCCGGAGCAGGAGCGCGCCTTCCTCGCCGGTGTGGATGCTCAGTACGACTCCGAGACCGCGTACAATAACATGCGCGAGGAGCTCAGCAAGCAGGGCGTTATCTTCGTGAACTCCACGGAGGGCCTGAAAGAATACGAGCACATCTTCCGCCCCTGGTTCGGCAAGGTTATCCCTGTGGGGGACAACAAGTTCTCCGCGCTCAATCACGCGGCCTTCTCCGGCGGCTCTTTCATCTACGTGCCTAAAGGCGTAAAGGTAGCCCAGCCGCTGCAGGCATACTTCCGCATTAACTCCGAGAGCATGGGGCAGTTTGAGCGAACCCTCATCATTGCGGATGAAGGCGCTGAGCTCATGTATATGGAGGGCTGCACGGCTCCCAAGTACGACAGCGCCACCCTGCACTCCGGCGTGGTGGAGCTGGTGGCACTCAAAGGCGCCAAGATTCAGTACGTGACCGTTCAGAACTGGGCCACAAACGTATACAACCTCGTGATTCAGCGAGGTCTTGCCATGGAGGATGCCGAAATCCGCTGGATTGACTGCAACATCGGCTCCGGCCTCACCATGAAGTCCCCCGCCGTCGTACTGCAGGGCCGCCGCGCCCGCGGCGAGGTGGTGAGCATCTCGCTCGCCCACAGCGGCCAGCTGCAGGACACCGGCGCCCGCATGATTCACGCCGCACCGGAAACCACGTCAAACATCGTGGCAAAGTCCATCTCCATCGGCGAAGGTCGCGCCAGCTACCGCGGTGAGGTGAACGTGCTCAAAGGCATGAAGGGCTGCAAGAACAACACAGAATGTGATGCCTTGCTTATCAACCCCACCAGCCGTACGGATACTTACCCCGCCGTCACCGTGAACGGCAATGCCAGCGCCGTGCAGCATGAGGCCTCCGTATCACAGGTGGATGAGGAAATGCTCTTCTACATGCAGCAGCGTGGACTCACCCGTGCTCAGGCTATGAGCCTGGCTGTCAATGGCTTTATCAACGATCTCGTTAAAGAGTTCCCCATGGAATACTCCGTGGAGCTGCGCCGCCTCATTGATTTGGAGATGGAAGATTCCATCGGCTAACCCCCTGCACCGCATCACATTATGGATTTCCCGCAAAATATGAGCATGGAAGAAGCCTTCGCCCTCGCTGAGGCTAAGCTGGAGCAGGCCCTCAAAGCCAGCAACGAGCGCTTCAACAACGCCGTGCTGCCAAACCGCCTCAATGAAGACTGGCGCTTCGGGCGCCCGCACAAGCACGCCACAGCTCTGGCAGAGCTGCTGCAGAGCGACACTCCCTCGCAGGGCGAAGCTGAGGTAAAGAATGCCGGCGAGGCCGCTGTGAGCGTCCGCGAAGATGAGGCAGACCTTCGCCAAACGGAACAGCTCATGCCCACCATCGGCTCGGATGCCCTGCTCGGCATGCACCTCAAGCGCTTCGGTGATGGTTACGCCCTCTATATCGAAGAAGACACCAAGGAGCCCATTTACATCAGCTACAAGACGGATTCCCTCTACACGCCCGCCACGTTCATCATGGTAGCGCCCGGAGTGAAAGCTCACGTCATTGAGCAATACTACGGCAGCGAAACGGGCACCATCTTTGCCACGCGCAACATCCAAGTGGCAGAGGGCGCAGAGCTCAAGTCAGAAGTGCAGCCCTACGGCTGTGCCCGCTGCATGATTATCAGTAACATTCAGAACATGGGCGGCAAGGTAGCCCACTTCTCCCACTTCTTCGGCTGTGATTGGGCTCGCGAGGAGACCACGGCAGAAATCTACACCCCCGGTGCCGATATTCAGCTCTTCTCAGCCAACAGCATCGTCCTCAATCAGGTGCTGGACCAACACACGCGGCAGATTCACCATGCAGGTGGTTCCAGCAGCAATCTCCTCTATAAGAACGTGGTGGATGATGATGCAACCGCCATCTTCGCAGGCAATATCTACGTGGCCCCCGGCGCTCACAATACGGATGCCTACCAGACCAACCGCAACATGATGCTGAGCGAAAAGGCCACCGTGCACTCCCTGCCCGGCCTCGAAATCCTGGCTGACAAGGTACGCTGCTCCCACGGCAGCGCCAGTGCCCCCATGGATGAAGAACAGCTCTTCTACCTGCTCAGCCGTGGCATTTCGCGCGAGGAGGCGCTGCAACTCGTCTCCCACGGATTCCTCCAGGACGTTGTTGATAAATACGAACGCGCATGACCCACTTCCGCCCCTGCATAGACCTTCACAACGGTTGTGTAAAACAAATCGTTGGCGGTACCCTCACGGATGATGGCGCCGGCCTGCACACAAACTTCGTGGCAGAGCACCCGGCGGAATGGTTCGCCGCACTTTACAAGAAGGACGGCCTTTGCGGCGGCCACGTCATCAAACTCGGTCCCGGAAACGATGCTGCAGCCCGTGCCGCCCTCACGGCCTACCCCGGCGGCCTGCAGATTGGCGGTGGCATCACCCCGGACAACGCAGAGGAATGGCTCGCCTTCGGCGCCTCCCACGTCATTGTCACCAGCGTCCTCTTCGACCGCGAGGGGCGCTTCCGCCGCAGCGTCCTGCGCGAGCTCGTGGAGCGAGTGGGCAAGGAACACCTCGTACTGGATCTCAGCTGCCGCCGCACGCGTGATGGCTGGGTGGTCGCCATGAACCGCTGGCAAACCCTCACGGAACTGGCTGTCACCCCCGCCACCCTCTCTGCCCTCGCGGATTGCTGTGATGAGTTCCTCATTCACGCCGCGGATGTGGAAGGCTGCTGCCGTGGCATAGACCGCGAGCTCGTGGAGCTCCTCGCCTCTTGGCGTGGCTGCCCCATGACCTACGCCGGCGGTATCGCCACCATGGCGGATTTTGACCTCATTGATTCCCTTTCCGGCGGCAGCATCGATGCCACAGTCGGCAGCGCTCTGGATATTTTCGGTGGCTCCGGCGTGCGCTATGCCGAGCTCATTGCCGCCCGAGGATGGTAATTCCCCCTAAAATTGCAAAAAAAAACGATTTTTTGCAATTTTAAGCTTGCAAAGTCCGCCAAATTAGCGTATAGTTTCCCCGCACCCCTTCCGGGGAGCAAGAACAGAAGTTCGACTGGGCAGGTGTCTGAGTGGTCGAAAGAGCACGATTGGAAATCGTGTGTACGTCAAAAGCGTACCGAGGGTTCGAATCCCTCCCTGTCCGTTGAAAATCCCGCAAGTTAAGCAACTTGCGGGATTTTTATTTTTGCAAACAAATCGGATTCCCGTAACGGAAACGAATACGAGGATAGAATAAATAGTTGCGGCTGGAACATCAGTTCCGGAAGCAATCACACGCCGAGAAAGCACAGGTGCCAGAAATAGCAAGTGCGGGGGCGGAAAGCCCCCGCACATATCTAATTTTACTTGTTTCTCAGCTTATTTGCGGCGGCGGCGGGCAGCAAGGCCGGCCAGAGCCAACAGACTGAGTGTGACTGTTGTCGGCTCAGGAACATTCATAGAAAGCTCCAAGATGCCACCCTTCTGGCCATCACTGCCTGCCGTATAGGTCAGCAGGTAGTCATCGCTCAGGTTGGTGAAGTAGGTGGAAGCGAGGTACGTGCCGGTTGTGCCGGAAGGCAGTTCGTATACCGCATCAGAGCTCTCCAGCGTAAGCATATCTATACCGGAGAACAGCACACAACTCTGGCCAGTTGAAAGCATAATGGCCAGCTCCTGAGATGAGATATCCAAGGTCGCACCTTGGTGAATGGTGAGTGTGCTGCCCATGGCAACACCGCCAACTGCTACCTGCAGCTCGGCTCCGGAAGCGAGGGTCAGATTAGCATTCACCTTAGCACCGGAGGCGAAGGTGGCGGACTTATTCACGATGATGTGAGATTCGAAGGCCTCTTCCTGAGCGGTGCCGGTGTAAGCAGAAACTGTGAGATTCTCACCAACCACCAGCTCATCGATATCAAGACTGGCGACAGCCTGCAGCACGGTGAGATCGCCAGCGCTGGCGAAGATATCCGAGAGGGAATTGTCTGCATTATTCACCGTCAGCTTGCCGCTACCTGCATTTTCCACGGAGGAATTGTCAAGCTTGTTGGTAAGTGTCGTATCCCCAGCTCCGGTATGTTTGGCGTGACCATTGGTCAACGTGTAGTTGGCATTACCGGCACCGTAGTCTTGGGAGGAGGAGGACGTGTTGTCCAGCGTAGCATTATCTGCTGCGCCACGGTTGGAGAACTCCATACCGGCAAGGGAAATGGAAGCACCCTTGGCCAGATTCACGGAAGAGCCGGAGGACAGATTGACGTTATTTGTGCCGCTCATATCCAGCTGGCCGTCCTGAGCTACATTAAGCTCAGCATTTCCGTAGGTGGTGAAGTTGTTAACATCCACGGTCAGCTTACTGCCAGCTGCAACATCGACGGAGGCGCCGGTATCATGCAATCCCTTGCTGGCATTGATGTAGTTGTGGTGAACATCATCCACCGACCTCAACTCGGCCTCAGCGCCGGCAGCCGTAGCCAAAGAGCCCTTGATATAGAAGGCACCGTTGTCTGCGCGGTTGACAGTTGCGCCATCTTGCAGCAGCAAGGTAGCACCGTCGTTAATCTGCAAGCGTGAGTTACCCGTTATCGTCAGCGTATGACCAGCTCCGATGTTCATGGTGCCGCCAATATTAGCACCGGTGGTAGCCCAGTCACCGCTATTACCACGATTCATATTAAATGTCACGTCATTAAGGACATTGAAGCGACCATTGAACGTGGTGGTTACAGCGCCGTTCAGAGACATGGATTCAGCGGTGAAGTTAATCGTGCCGGCATCGGATGCTGACAGCACATTACCATTGTTAAAGGTATAGGCTCCACCCTGCAGATTCAGTGTTGCCCCGTCCTTCACCACCAGCATGCCACCATTGATGGTAGCAGATTCCGCGGACAGAGAAGCGGTTGCATTATCAGCCACAGTTACTGTGCCGGAAGTCAGAGTATTGCTGCCCGTCATGGTGACGGCTGCCTGATTTTGCAGCTGCAGCGCCGAGCTGACAACCTTGCCGTTGTTAACCAGTGTGGTGCCGCTTGCGATTTCCAGCGTACCACCGGAAATGGAGTTATACAACTCATAATTACCCCCGGTAGAGAGAATAATCTTGCCGCCGCTAATGGTGGTTGCACCGGTGTAGGTATTCTGAGCAGTAAGCGTCAAGACACCGGCTCCGGCCTTTGTCAGGCCGCCTTCACCGCTGATGACGCCGGTAATGGTGCCGTTTTTGCCGTTGTTGACGTGGAACGTTGTGGATGTCTCCAGTACCACATCATTCTTCAGAATGGTGCCTGTGCCGTTAAATACCAGTTCGCCGTTCGTATTTGCTGAGTTCGTGCTCTTAGCGAGTCGAATAGTCGCGTCTTCATTGAAGGTAGAGGTATTCACCTGCAGGCGACCTTCCGCCACGATAATGTCACCCTCAATACCATTCAAATTGAAGCCTACGCCATTGTCCTTGGCAAGATGCAGCACCACATTACCAGCGCCGCTTACGTTGTCCATAGCGGTGGAGGTGTAATTTTGGTTGGTTTCCTTGCCGGTCATGGTAAGTGTAGCGCCCTCTTCTACCACGAGAGAACCCTGGGTGATGCTCTTAAGCTGCGCTTCAGTCAAAGACTGGGTGCCACCAGCCAAGTGCCAGGACGCGCCCTGCCCCAAATCCAGAGTTCCAACAGAAAGCCCGCCTGCCGTGGTGAGCGTTACGCCACCATCCACAGTAAGCGTGCCCACGCGGATACCCTCTGCAACAGTCAGCGATGCATCTGCCGCAAAGGCCACACTGTCGCCGTTGCTGAAGGTGATATTATCGCCGAGGCAATCTTCCGTATCGTTCCAGTTAGTGGAGGTTGTATCCCATACGCCGGATTCACCACCGTTCCAGACGAAGCGACCGTCAACGATGAAGGACAACCAAGCGGAGCCATCAGAAATGCTCAGCTTAGCATTGTCCATCCAGAAAACTTGTTGATCGCCGATGTAGATATTCTCGGCCATATTGGTCCAATCGAGGGTGGCGCCATCTACCAAGTTGAAGATACGGTATTTGCCGGTCTGCTCAATATTGCCGAGCTGGATCTGACTGACGGGGCCCAGAGTGAGCTCACAGCCCAAATTCACACCACCCTGCATGGCGAAATCTGCGCCGGTGAGGTCAAGAACACCATTGTTCGCCAGAGTCAGGCTGCTAATGTGAGCCAGAGCCTCCAGACCATAGTTGCGCAGTTGCAGCTTGGCAAAATCCATAGCTCCGCGAGCGCCGATTTGCACAGCCCCCGAGCTCAGACCGGTCTCACTTGTTACGCGCAGGAGGCCCTCTTTCAGCGTGATACCACCGGTGAATGTGTTATTGCCGGCCAGATTGACACCATTGGAGGTATTAATATAGAGGCTAAGGGCAGAATCGCCATCGCTGATGTTGGACTTAATGGTATAGATATTGTCCACTTGGTTCAAGTTCAGCGTACCGCTACCGGAAATAGTGCCTTGCAGCACGGCACCATCGCCATTATCACCGCCCTTAATGACAGCTCCGTCTGTTGTTTTGATGTTAGCAGTTATGGTAGTACCATTACCGCCACCATTGTACATTTCCAGAGTGCCGGACAGGTTAATTCTCTCCACCGTGAGACTGGTGGCGTAGTTGGTGCGAAGTGTTGCCCCGGTGGCAACCGTCAGCTCACCGGCGGAATGGGTTCCTGTAAAGGCAAGAGTACCGGAGCTTACCACATACTTCTCAATATTTGCCGCAGAATCGGCACCTACGACTACCGTGCCGGTGCCAACTTGAGTCAGGGTATAGCCATTCTGCTCAATAGCTGAATTCAATGTGGATGTACTGCCGGCAAACGCAGACAGCTTGGAATCGGCTTCCAAGGAAAGCGTGCCGTTAAGTGTGGAACCACAGACATTAATGGAGCCGCCGCGTGCCACAATGTTACCGTTGTAGCTAGCTGCGCCCTGTGAATAGCAGCCGGCGGATTCAACAATGATATTGGCTGCCCCGGCGGCCTGGGCTACTTCGTTACCCCATGTACCGGATTTGATATGCAGGGAGTTCAGCCCGGAAATGGCAGGTGCGGCGCTGTTACCGTTCCCCCAGTCAACCACCAGCGTGCCATCACCGGTAACAGAACCGGCCAGCGTCCCGTCCGAGGTGACGACCAGCGTGCCGTTGTTGATAACGGTGCTGCCGGTTACCTTCATGGAGCTGTCAATCGTGGTTGTGCCTGTGCCATCGTGCACTAATGAACCCACAGTTGCCAAGCCCTGCCAATTGCTGACGTTATAATTCTGCGTAGCATTGAAAATGGCTTTATCGACCGATACCTGATCCCATACATAAACAGTCTTTCCGGCAGCAGTGTCGTCAAACACAGCTACTCTGTAATCCGTTCCGGCTGTGGCATTCTGCGCGCCGAACTTACCGGCTTGCCACATGTTTGAACCATAATCCCCGGTACCATTCCAAACGATATACCCCTCCTTGGCGCTGAAGCTTACCTGAAGTGAGTTTGAATTGTTGGAGAAGGTGGCAGTCAAATATTCTGCACCGGTGGCTACTGTCTTACCGGCGAGGGAAGACCAGTCACCATTTGCGAGCGTATAGGTAGTTCCCGTAGCCAGCGCGTAGGAATGTGTGAACTGAATCTCCTGAGTACTCAGGCCGCTGCTGATAGTCAGTCCGCCGGCCAGATTCAGCGCGGGAGAGGAACCGAGCGCGCGGCTATCAAAACTGAAGGTACCACCGTTAAGCACCAGCGCTGAATTAAATGTAGCAGCAGAAGAGGTACCCTCCGTATGCAAGACACTGAAGGTCTTGCCGGAATCAAGCGAGAAGCTGTCGTTAATCTTCAAGCTGGCACCTTGAGCCACACCAACTCCGCTCAGCACCTTGGCCCCGGCGGATTCTATGCTCAGGGAGCCCCTGAGAGCAGTTGCGGTATCAACAACCACGGTAGAGCCGTTAAGCTTCTGGCTACCTGTACCGTTCATCACTACGCTCAGTGAATTGGTTGCGGTATCCGCAGCCGTGCCCATGGTGCCGCTGTAGGTATAGTTGCCGCTGCCGGTGAAGGTCAATGTTGCATTGCGAGTAGAGCTCGGTGCAGAGTTTTGAGCGGAGTTTGTCACAGCAGCGCCGGCCATCACGTGGCTGTAAGCATTGCCGTTCAGACCACCGATGTTGACATTGCTTGCGTTCACGGCAAATGTAGCCATGGCGTTGGCCGGATTCGTGACGTTATGCCCACCGTTCAGGTTCAGAGTGGCACCGCTAATGGCATTCTCGCCGTTCACCTCCAGATAGGCTTGGTAACGACGCGATCCGTTGTCATAAGAACGGTTGAAGTTAATATTACCCGAAAACTCTCCGTCACCACCAATAATGACGCGAGCAGTTGTGCTGTGATTGGTATCTGAATTCCACGTTACAGTACCCTCACCACTCAATTTATCAAACTGCCAGATGGTGTTCCATGTGAGGTCTTCGATTGCAAGAGACTTGCCGGAGCCAACATTAACATGGTCAAAGCGCTTAACCATATCCTCAGCAGCCCCGCCGCTACTGAATGAAGCATTTTGAGCAATGTTGACTGTGCCGCCTACGTGCTGCTCCGTCTTCTGATTCAGGTGAAGTGTACCCGCTGCGAAATCAATAGTACCGCCGTTGGTATTGTGCTCTTTTCCAACCAGTTCGAGGTGATAACCTGCAACCGTTGCACGAGCTCCGGCTTCCACCGAAAGGGAACCGGTGAGAGCAGTCCTATTATCTGTAGACTCTGAGCCTGTGAGAAGTGTGGCACCATTTGCCAGCACGATATTACCGCCGGTCGTGCGCACCACAGTGCCGGCATTGGAGGTATTATCCCTCGCGCCCAGATTCAGCGTAGCACCGGATTCTACTCGAGTCACCCCTTGCTGAGAGAGAGCATTATCAACGCCCAGTCGGACGGTGCCTTCTTTCACTGTGAATTGATTCCAGCTGCTATCTGTGGAGTTCAGCACAACTTCGGCAGCACCCGTCTTCTCCATTTGAGCCAGTCGGATAGCACCATTCAACGTGCTGGTTGAGGTAGCATTCAGCACCAGCTTGCCGTTGTTATCACCGGTAAGAAGACCACCCGTTGCCAGCTGCAGGTTATTAAGCGTCTGTGTCGTATTACCAACATTCACAATACCGCCTGCTTGCACATTCACAGCAGCGGCGCTGCTCAGTGCGTTATCCGCAGCAAAGCCCAGCGTGATATCCCCCTGTAGCCCATCTTTGTGCCCCATCACAGTAACAGTACCATCCACGGCAGCGGCATCGCCGAGCACGACTGTACCGCCGGAAAGCCCCTGCCCGTCAACAATGACATCATGCCCGTCAGCTAAGGTACTGTTCAGGACGAGGGTGGCGCCGTTCATAGCGGCAAATCTGTAGGCCTGATTAGCGCCCACGACGATGTCTCCGCTGTATACTGCATCTTGGGAGGCACCAAGAGCCAACGCCGCGTGAGATGTCATGTCAATTGCACCGTTGGACATATCATCCACCAGTGCGATACCGGTAGAATCCGTCTTGATATTGCTAAGGGAGTTACCTGTAGAAAGTAACAGACCGTTGCCATAAGTCAAGCCCACCATAGACCCGCCAAGTGCGCCCTCATCAAAAGAGAAGCGAATGCCGGAACTATTGAAAATGATGCTGCCCGTGAAATTATTCCCGCTATTGCTCAGGTGCACCGAGCCGGATGACAGCTCGCCGGCGCCCAATATCAGGTCGTTATCACCGGTCAACAGGAAGTTGACGATGAGGTCACCACCACCGCCGCCAAGACGCCATGCGCCATCCACCGCGGCCAACCCCTCAGTCGTCCCGGCCACACCGTACTCAACAACCTTGCCGAGTTCAGCACCAATATACAGCCCCTCGTGATCGATAAGATTGAGCTGGTTTTGTGTGTTTTGAGAAAGAGCCATGGTACCTGTAGAAGCGGAATCGACACGTTCCAACAAATCAGCTCCGCTCTCGGCGTGCGAGGCAATCCATGCATTCTCCTCCACCAGCCATTTGTTAGTTGTCGTATCACCGAGAGAGGAAGCGGTTTCGGCGATAAGGCCGCCGTTATGCAAAGTCTTGGTACCGGAGAAAGAGTTGTTGCCACTCAACGTCAGAGAAACCTCTGAGTTCTTCAAATCGACGCTGACATTACCCTGCCCAGTGATGTTGCCGGCATACGTAGCGTTAGCGGTCACGCCTTCACTGTACTCCACCCGCATGTCTGCCCCGGCAGCCAGAGCCACATTGCCCTTGTGCCCATGGAAATCAGCTATGGCAGCTGTGCTTTCTAAGCGCTGGCCACCCTCAATGTATTCCTGCTCGTGCTGCACGCTTTCGCGCATCACAAATGCACCACCGGCTTCCACCGTTATATCACCGGTGAGTCGGGCGTGGCTTCCCAGCTCAAATGTAGCGCCATTCTTAACGGTTACATCTGAAGTGGCATCGGCATAGTGCCAATCCATTTCGTTGAAATAGCGATTTGCATTCGTACCGGTGGCAGAGCCTTTGCCGTGGACGGTATTTGTGCCAACAAGACTCAGGGTACCGCTGTTAACAGTCATTCCGCTGCCCTCAGTGCTCAGGCTGGTAAAGATGCTGTTAAGTGTAAGCTTGGAACCAGCACCGCCGTCATATACAAACTGCAGCACGCTGTCCTTTCCGTTGTCACGGAATGAACCGAGGAAAGTCTGCTCACCGCTCTGGGTCCAAGTGAGGGTGGTGGTGCTACCGGATTTCATGTTGGCCACGATGGCGCTTTCATCCAGTGCATGAATGGTGAACCCATCGGCAGAGACGTCCGTGTTGCCGTTGTTCCAAGTCATGCTGTTGCCATTCATATCAAGCACACCACCCTGGTGGCCGAACGTGAAGTCGCGAGCAATCTGATTAATGTTGCTGATGACTACGGTCGTGCCGGTATTTGCCAGCACATTGTAGGCGGCATAACCATTATCCCGGTTAAGATAGGTAGTGCCGGCACCACCCAGATTGAGCAGTACCTTGTTGTTACCTGTACCCTCTACATACAAATCACCGTCACCGATTTTGCGCCATTCGTACACATGATTTGCAGATCCGGTAAGTGTGGTGTGTACCTCTACACCGGCATCTATCACATAACCGGCATGGTTGAACTGATAGCTACCATCGCCGCCGGATGAAATGTTGAAGCGTGCAGTCTCCATCCCTTCACCCAGGCTGAACTGAGCATAGCCTATGCCGAGATCCACCGTGGCATCCAGTACAACGTCCGTGGAAGCAGCCGCTGCCTTGAATACCAGATTATCAGTCATGTACAAATCGGCATAGGTCAGTTCCTTACCGGCTGTAGCATGTGTCCCCTCAATGTAGGGTGCAGCATTCAGATAATCGTTGTTATAGTTATACCAAGTATCACTGTCAATGACGCCGGAAAGATCCTTCCAAGTGTTGATACCACTCTTCACACCAACAAAGCTCTGCAGAACGTTGCCGTTGGCGTCCGTCACCGTGCCGGAATACGGGGTCGTGCTAACAGGGCGATTCATCCCGTAGTTGTATGCCACATTATCAGCACTTACGACATCACCGGCCTTGTTCACCGCGCCGATGTGAAGCGTGGAAGCGCTGCTCACCACCTTGTCGTAGCTGTTAAGCACCTGATCAACATAGCTCACAGCACCCCAAGTGGAGGTACCATAGCCGCCGATGTAAGCCACGGCGCCCACGTACTCATACTGCTGCGTATTCTCGTTGTAGATGAAAATAGGACTGCCGGAGTCACCGCTCTGGCCTGCAAATGGCATGGGCTGTGAGGATGAAATGGAGTAGTAGCCCTCCCTCTCGAAAGTGGTGTGAATGATATCACCCTCGCCATCCTTACCACCGGTGGCAGCTTGGTCAACCGTATCGATACCGCTGATAATGTAACCATAGGCTCCGGCCAAACTGCTTATGGTGCCGGTTGTTGTATCATACATCTTCATGGCGCCGGCGCCTGCATGGTAGACCAACTGTCCCATGGCGTATTCACGCATCTCTGCCGATGAGCCGGAGAACAAGGTAGCAGTCTCCACATCGGTGATAACCTTGCTCATGCGTGTTACCTTGTGGTCAAAGCCCCCATTACCTCGGTTATCGTAACCACCGTCCGGGGAATGCAGGAAGGTTTCGCTGTTGTCTATACGGTACTCAATACCTTGGTACAGGACCTGCTGATTGGATGCCAAGTAGCCACCGGTAAAGCCGCCACTTGTTACACCGTTGTGCTGCACAGATACCGTTGCATTGTAACCCAGCGACATGAAGGCACCATCGTTCGTCGTGCCGGTGAAGTTAGGCATCTCATGCGGCAACAGGTAATCATTCTGCCCGCCGATATAAGTCAGCACCACACCGCCATCTTGCTCGCGGATGTAGCTCAACAAAGCGTTGGCCGTGGCATCTGTTTTATATCGCCCAAGGTTTTGACCATAATCGGCGTACGTAATCAGAGACACATCACTATTCATAATCGCAGCATCAAGCATTGGTACTGTCGTAGTCAACGCTATAGCATACAATGACAAAAGTGACTTGCGGAGAGAAACGGGAAGATGCAGTTTCATGGCGAGAAAATATACGGTCTTTCATTCTAGCTTGTCAAGACTTCAGAGTCAAGGCAAATCACAGAACAAATGCATTTGGTTTTATAACTTACTCAATTTTGCAATGGCATAGATTAGTCTTGCATCAGGAAAGAAATCTGAGATAATGGCGCACACGACCATGTTTAATCAGGAAGTCATCACAGAGGCGGAGACAGCCGGTGTACAGGTACCGGCGGGTAATGCAGTGATTCTGCCGGAGGGGTCCCGTATCTATATCACCCAGATGCTGGGTAATTCCATCACAGCCGCGACGGATATCGGGCTGGTGCGCATATCCCGGCATGAGGCAGCACGCGCAGGCATCATTGCACCGGAACAAGCGGAGGTGGCCCAGGAAGATTTGAGCAATCTGACGCTGGAAGAGAAAGTGTGGAAGGTGCTCGGCGGCGTGTATGACCCTGAAATTCCTGTGGACATCGTCAACCTCGGTCTTATTTATGAGGTGGAAGTAATCCCCCAGAAAGAGGCCGGTGCTTACGTGCATGTGCGCATGACGCTCACCGCACCGGGCTGCAGCATGGGGCCTCACCTCATGGCTGAAGCAGAGGCCGGCATCTCCGCGCTGGAAGGCGTGGGCGAGGTGAACATTGAGTTCGTGTGGGATCCGCCGTGGAATCAGGACATGATGACGGAAGAGGCCCGCATGCAGCTGGGGCTCATCTGATACCGGAAAGCGGATAAGCAGAGAGAGGAGAGTTTTATATGTCCAAACTGGATTTGGAGCTGAGCGAGACGGAGATGCACCACTTGGCGGAGATGTGCGCCATGGTGCTTTCCATGCTGGGGCAGACGATGCCGGAGAGCCGTGACAGCCGCGCGGAGGCATGGCAGCGGCTTTGCGTGGCACTGCTGAAGGCGGCTCGCGGAGTTCCCTCCATTGGTAGACATATGGAGCTGAATCCTGACTGTGGCTATTGGTTCTTCAAACGCTCTTACATAGATCACGCCTTCTTCTCTGATGTGCTGGAGGATTACCGGGATCAGGCGTTCTGGGCTGAACTGGTGAGCCGATGCGCGGAGCAGAGTCTGGTGGAAAATTTCGGAGATGAAGCCGTGAGCCTGATGAGTGATGAAGAGCGGGCGGCGCGCGTCTCCTCGCTGGAAAAAGCCCTGTGGAATGAAGTCACGCAGCATGGCATGGAGCGCCTGCTGTTCATGCTGCCGGCCGAAGAAAGCTAAACCTCAGAGGGGGATATGGCCGGGGTAAATTGCAGGGAAAAGTGGCGCGGCACACCACACCGCCCGGGGGTATACCTCATGAAGGGCAGCGGTGGCGGCATCATTTATGTGGGAAAGGCCAAGGACCTGCACCGCCGCCTCGCGAACTACTTCTCCCCTTCCCGCGCCACGCTGGAAAACAGCAAAACGCGTGCCCTCATCGCGGCCATTGAGGATTTTGATTATTACGAAGTACGCAATGATCAGGAAGCGCTCATTCTGGAGCAAAAGCTGATTAAGGAATACCGCCCGCACTACAACGTGCAGCTGAGGGATGACAAGCGCTACCTTCTGCTGCGTGCCAGCAGGCAGGAAGAACTGCCGCGCTTCTCACTGGTGCGCCTGAAAAAAGATGACGGCGCACGCTACATAGGCCCCTTCGTTCACTCCACCGCGCTGAAAGAGACCGTGGAGTGGCTGAACCACCGCTTCCGCCTGCGCACTTGCACCCGCCGCCACCCCGGGGAGGAACAGTACCGCCACTGCCATGATGATGTGATACGCTGCTGCTCAGCGCCCTGCATAGGCCGCATATCCCCGGAGGAGTATCGCGCGCAGTTTGAGACAGCACTCGGGCTGCTGGAGGGCCGCGGACGCCGCGAGCACTTGGACGCCCTCACGCAGGAAATGATGGAAGCCGCAGAGGCTCTGGATTTCGAAAAGGCCGCGCGCCTGAGAGACGTGCGCGAGAATATCATCAAAACGCTGGAGCCCGCGCGCCGCTTTGCCCGCGGCATGGCGGATTTGCCCGGCACCGTGAATCCGGATAAGGACCTCGCGGAGCTGGCGGAAGCACTGGGCATGCAGGAGCCTCCCGCTGTGATGGAGTGCTTTGATATCTCCAACCTGTCAGACAACCACATCGTGGCCTCCATGGTGCGCTTCACTAATGGCCGCCCGGACAACCGCGCCTACCGCCGTTACCGCATCCGCGGGGTGGACGGCCAAAATGATTTTGCCAGTATGCTGGAAGTGGTGCGGAGGCGTTATTCCCGAATAGTGAACGAAAGCAGCGCCCTCTTTGATAAACCGGCAGACATGGGCACCTACGCTTGGCTGAAAAAGCTGAGTGCAGAAGGGAAAACTCCTATCACCGTGCCGGATCTCGTGGTGGTGGACGGCGGCAAAGGGCAGCTGGCCACAGCCATGCAGGTGCTCACGGAGGTGGGGCTGGCCGATATGCCGGTGATAGGCTTGGCCAAACGAGATGAGGAAATATACTTCCCCCACAACAGCGAGCCGCTGGCCCTCAGCAGAGAAAGCGGCGCCCTGAGACTCCTGCAGCGCCTGAGAGATGAAGCCCACCGCTTTGCAAATAATTACAACGAGCTGCTGGTGAGGCGCCGCGTGCGCGAGAGCCGCTTGGATGCCTACCCCGGCATGACGCCCAAGCGCAAGGAACTGCTGCTTGCCCGTTTCCACACCGTGCCAAACCTCCGCACCCGCAGCCCAGAAGAAATAGCCGAGCTCCCCGGCATATCCCGCGCTTGGGCGGAAAAGTTCAGCGAATGGATTAAGCAGAGCTAAGCCCGCCGCCTCCCCCTGACAAATACGTTTTTTGACGTTTTTTGTACTTTATGATTGATTTTCGCGCAATATCTGGCATACTAATCCTCAGACATGGCTTCAATTAATGTAACATACTCTGACATTACCGCATCCTATGACCTGCCCGATGAGATAGGCGTAGAAGTCATCATTGGCACCTCTGAGGATTGCAGCATCGACTTGCCTGATGTAGAAGGCCTTGCTGAAGAGCACTGCTGTATCACTCTCTTTGAGGATGGTTATGCCATATCCGACCTCGGCTCCGGTGCCGGCACCTTTGCTGACGGAGCGCCCTTGGAAAATGAGTACATGACCAGCGGCGTGGTGTACCAGATTGGCGCCGCCACTATTACTTTCGTACCGGATGAAGGTGCAGAAGCCGCTCCCGCTGAGGCAGCTGCAGCTCCCGCCGTCCCTGAAGGTGAAGCAGCCCCCGAGGCCGCTCCTGCCGCAGCTCCGCAGAAGAAGACCATCAAGAAAAAGGCCTCCAGCGGTAAGCGCACTGCTCCCCGAAAAGGAGCTCCGGCCCTCAACGGCAAAAAGCGCGCCGGCAGCCGAGCCTCCGCAGCAACTGCCGCCGTGCAGTACAACAAGCAGATGGAGAAAATCAACGGCTTCTATGTGGCCTTGGTGCTCATCGGCGCTTTCTATGCCGGCATGGCCCTGTACAGCTGGCAGACCACGGGCAATCCCCTGCCCATTTTCCTGCGCTGATATAAGCAAGCCAACACAGCTTTACAGCCCGCTCAAAGGTAAAACCTTGAGCGGGCTGATTTTCTGTGATAATTGCTGATTTTCGGATTTTGGGCTTGCCAAACGGCAAAAATGAGTGTAACCTGTGGTACCGCCGCCGGCGGGCAATGTAAACAAATCGAATCACATTAGCATGGAAACGATGAAAATTCAGCGCGCCCTGCTGTCTGTCTCTGACAAGACCGGGCTTGATAAGTTTGCCAAGGGCCTGGTGGCCCAGAATGTACAGCTCATCTCCACCGGAGGCACCTGCAAGTACCTCCAGGAACTGGGACTGCCGGTGACGGAAATCTCTGATTACACAGGTGCACCCGAGCTCTTTGACGGCCGTGTGAAGACTCTTCACCCCAAGGTACACGGCGGCCTTCTGCAGCGCCGCGACCTCGCTGAGCACCAGCAGCAGGCTGTGGACAACAACATCCCCACCATTGATTTGGTGTGCGTAAACCTTTATCCCTTTGAGGAAACTATCGCCAAGGAAGGCGTGACCCTCGCAGAGGCCATCGAGAAGATTGACATCGGCGGCCCCTCCATGCTGCGCTCCGCTGCTAAGAACTACGCTTCCGTAACCGTGGTGAGCGATCCCTCCGACTACGACACCATTCTGGAGGAAATGGAGAACCACCAGGGTAACACCACCCTGAAGACCCGTGAGAAGCTCGCTGTGAAGGTGTTCATGCGCACCTCCGCTTACGATACCGCCATCTCCAACTATCTGGGTCACCGCGCTGAGGAGTGCACCAAGAACAACCTCACGCTTTCCCTCCCCTTCAATCAGGCCCTGCGTTATGGTGACAATCCCCACCAGAGCAGCGTGCTGTACGGTGACTTTGATTCCATCTTCACCCAGCTTCAGGGTAAGGAGCTGTCCTACACCAACATTCTGGACCTGGACGCTGCCGCTTCCCTCATCATGAACTTCCGCCGCCCCACCGTCGGCATCCTCAAGCACACGAACCCCTGCGGCGTGGGTCAGGATGACGAGGACCTCGTGGAAGCTTGGAAGCGCGCCTACCAGACGGACACTCAGGCTCCCTTCGGTGGTGTTATCGTGATGAACCGCCCGATGACTGAGGCTCTTGCCCGCATCGTGGGTGCCATCTTCACGGATGTGATTATCGCTCCGGACTATGAGCCCGAGGCTCGCGCCA
>CALABM010000111.1 GCA_937885815.1 uncultured Verrucomicrobiales bacterium
CGAGGAGATTATATCACTCCTCGCACATATACTACCAGAATTTATCAATTGAGGGGTGGCATAATGCGGAGATAAAGTATCAACAGTTCACACATAGATATGAGCATTCGATTTAGCTTGCTGTCATCTATAGTGAATGATATAGTCGTAGTGTAGCTATAACGTATATGCGAGATACATATTCAAATATTTACCTGCACATTATTTTGGCACTGCGTCAGAAAAGTAGCGTGAATGACGGGGATGTTAGCTGTCTGAGTTTGAGGCGAAGATAATCAACGGAGGGAAGACCGCGCGTTTTGAGTTGAACGCATGAAATCATCGAGTTCATTCCTTCTATGCGGCCCGATGTCAACCGGAATCGGAAAAAGTTTAGCACCTGTTACGCATTCCTCGAAAGTTTTTTTGCTAAGCGTTTGAAAGGCTTTAGAGCTCAGTTCGTCATTCCGCTACTTTTCTGACGCAGTGCCGCTTTTACTCTTGACGCGATATAATTAAGGGTGTATCGTTAAGTTGCAAGTATTATTTTCAGAATGAAACCGCGCATTTATCTTACATGGTTTGCCTTGCTACATGGCACTACATTTGTTGTTTCTGAATCTCTAGCTGCAGATTCAGGATCGATTGCTTATGCACCCATACCGGAGAGCTATTCGATAATTTATATCTCTGATTATTTAGATATAAAGAATTACGATGAACCTGTAGCTTACGTATTACAGAACGATTTAGATGCTTCCGGGGACTCCGATCACTATATATACAGCGAGAACTTCTTATTAACCAGCCTTTCAGAGGCTTCCGGCGAAAATAAATCAGCGCTATTTTCCATCTCATGTACAGGCATAGGAATCCGAGAGGGTGAAATCAATGGCATTAAAAAGATAGAAATAACCGATTCACGCACTACAAACTCTGGCTCCTATTGTTCTCTTTGGGAATCAACCGTTTGCAATGTTTCCTATATCACATGCAGCGGTATAACTAAGTTCATATATAACGAAACTGGCCAAACGCATGCTTCAGGTCCAGTATCAGCAGATTATGCGTATTTCTGCAATAATGGTGATTTAGTGTTTTGTAATAATACTGTCATTGCTCATGCGGAAGACGATTTTGCGTCAGCCTCTGGAGGAGCTATTGACTCTACGTTCGGTGAACTGTCTTTCAAAAATAATCGATCCGTGACATTTAGTGGAAATGAAGTCTCGGCCTGTATCCGCACAGGAGATGTTGCCAACCAACATTGGGCCTCATCGACTGGAGGCGCAATATATTCAAGCAATAATTTCAATATCGAGGGGAACGAAACTGTAGTATTTAACAATAATACTGCTGATATGGGTGGGGCTGTTTACGTAAATCAATCTGGCGGTGGTGAATTTTCAATAATTAAACAAAACGCCTTCGTCAGTTTTTCGGAGAATACAGCGAGGTATGGAGGAGCGTTGTACGGATACGCAAACCATTTTCAAATAGAAGAAAATGGAATAGTTGAGTTTATTAACAACCAAGCCATATCAACTAAAGACGGAGACGACACATCAACCGTCACCGCACAAGGCGGCGCCATTTGCGCCCATCAAATTACTCTAAATGGGAACAAATTGTTGTCATTCAGGGGAAATTATGCCTCATCTAACTATGGAATATGTTATGGAAGTGCAATAAGTGTCGACAATGCTAATTTTACAAACAACAGCGTAATTTCCTTCGAAAGCAATTATGCATGTAATGAAAAAGGTGATGTCAGTGGAGCTGCTATACATGGCAGTAACTTTAATGTTATAACCTTCAGCGAAAATGGAGACATTTCTTTTGTAAATAACAGGGTGCATTCCGGTAACCGCTATTCATCCGGCGCCGCCATAAGAGGTGATACTCTCATTATGGCGAATAATGGCAAGATTGTTTTTTGTGGTAATGAAGCAACAACTGGGAATAGAAGCGGAGCTTCCGCCTATGCCGCGGCTATAAATGTATATGACACAGTATTAAAAAATAACGAATCGATTAAGATTAGTGAAAACAAAGTAGAGGGATATAGGGCCTATGGTAGTGCTATATATGGAGCTCTGGAAATTAGCGATAACGGTTCTGTTTTATTTTCAGACAATATTGTAAAATCTGAAATTGATGCAAAAGGTGGGGCTATTTACTCGGGTCGCCTAATATTGCAGAATAATGGTTCTGTTATTTTCACCAGAAATGCCGACTCTATAAATGGGCAATATCGTCTTCGTGCATTTTATTCACAGGGGGATGTATCCTTATCGGCCTCAGCCGGCAAATCCATTGAGTTCCGTGATTCGGTATATGCAGACACGAACTCATCGATGTGCCTTAATGTCGACTACACTGATAGCGAAGGGAATGTACTCAAACAAGCCGGAGATATTATTTTCACCGGTGCTACCACGGAGGCAGATTTACTTGCCGTGAAAGGCAGTGCCGGCACGGCAGAGGAAATCCTCGCCAGCCGCACGAGCGAGGTATATACCATGACAAACCTCTACGGTGGCCGCCTGAGAATAGAGGATGGTGCTATCTACAAGGGTAATGGCATCACTGTAACGGAGGGAGCAAATGCCACACTTCTGCTGAAGGATGGCGAGCTGAGCCATGCCGGGTACGATATTACTATCAAATCCGGTAGTACTCTGAGTGCCGTGGGGGAAAACATCATCACCGCCTCTACCCTTGCCATTCAGGATGGCGGCACGATGCATCTGGCGCTGGATATGTCCCAAGCAGATAGCGCAGCAGTGCTGACCACGACGGGCAACCTGAGCATGGGCAACATCTCTTTCGACCTGACCGGTACGGAATACTTGCTGACGGGTGATTACAAGCTGCTCACCCGCACCGAGGGCGTGAATTACGACATCTCCGGCTGGACGCTCAATGGGGTGACCTCTGAGCAGCTGCGCTGGGAGAACGGCACGTTGTACTACACCGCTAATCATGATTGGAACCACGGCGTGACGGATGATGACGACATCAGCGATTTGGAGGAAATTATCGGCAACCTCGTTATCAACGGCGGCGATATTACGCTGGATGATGTAGTTCAGGCCATTCAGGATGCCGTGGATGCCGGCTTTGGCCATGGCCAAGGGCATATCGTCATCAACC
>CALABM010000112.1 GCA_937885815.1 uncultured Verrucomicrobiales bacterium
AGCTCATCGAAGAAACCGCTCAGCGGTACGGGCTCCCGCCGCAACTCCTTTTTGCCAGCTTCAAACAAGAAACCACCACACCCCCTGTCACGTCAACATGAACAATCTCTTTACTACGGAACGCCTCTGGCTCATGGAAGCCGAAAGCTATCTGCAACTCGCAGCCCTCCCGACTCCGGCCACGCCTCCCACCGGGAAACCGGTTCCGGAGCATCCGGGCTTTACTCTGGACGGAGGCCTTGCCACGGTACCCATCCATGGCCCCATCTTCCGCAGACTCCCGGAAGCAACCCGGGCCGTGCTGAACATGTTCGGCATCGAGCACACCGAGGCGCAAAAGGCCGCAAAGGTACTCAAAACGCTCCAAGAAGACCCGGCTGTACTTGTTGTACTGCTGGATGTGGATTCCCCCGGCGGAACTGTCAACGGAACGCCCGAATTAGCCGAAGCCGTCCGCGAGCTCAGCAAGAAGAAATATGTCTACGCCTTCACCTCCGGGCAAGCATGCTCCGCCGCCTACTGGGTTGCCTCCCAGTGTGACGGCATCTATGCAGCTCCGTCCGCTAGGGTGGGGAGTATCGGTGTTCTTCTCCCCTTGCTGGATTGCAGCGAGGCCTATGCCAAGCTCGGACTCCGCAAGGAGGTTATCACCGCAGGCAAGTACAAGGGAACCGGCCTCACCGGTACCAGCCTCACGGATGAGCAGCGAGCCCTCCTGCAGCAGCAGGTCAATGACACATGGACCGAGTTCAAGGCCGCTGCAACTCGCCGCCGCAATATCGCCCCGGAACACATGGAGGGCCAGACCTTCCCGGGAGCACAGGCCCGCACGCTCGGACTCGTGGATGCGACCATCTCCACGCTGGAAGCCGTGCAGAACAAACTCCGAGCCCGCCACTGTAAGGGCTCATTTTGACAACACCATCACCATATATGACCACTATTGACGAACAACTGGATGCCGCTACGGCGAAGGTCTCCGAGCTCACGGCACAGCTTGCCGAAGTTCAGACCGAGCTCGAAACGGCCAAAAACGACCTAGCAACCGCTGAGGCGGTCAATGCTGAGCTCACCGACAACCTCACCACGGCCAAGGAAAAGCTGGCCGCTCAGGAGGTGGAACTCCGGGAAGCTCGCGGACAGATCTCCCAGCTGCAGGCGGAAGCCCGCACCGCTGAGGAACGCGCCGCTGAGTTCTACGGCACCAAGGCCGGACAGGCTGCAAGCGTGACCCCCAAGGGCGATGCCTCCGTGCTACCCGTGGCGGAACGCTTCAAGGCAATCACCACCCCGCAGGGCCAGACTCAATTCCTCCGCTCGCTTTCGGATGCTGAGCGTGCAGAGCTTTACTCCAACATCTAACCCGCTTTTTACTGATATGGCTAACACTATCACCGACCTCAAAGACGTGCGCATCTCCCAGAATGCGCTTCTCCCGTGGATGGAGACTCTGCTTCCCCTGTCCGCATTCTCCACCAACTTCTCACCGGATGCCGCCGACAAGCTCGATACCGTGAAGGTACCTGTCATCGGTGCGCCTTCCGCTTCCAGCGACTACGCCGGGGACTACACGGCCAACGCCGATTCCGAGGCAAGCTCTGTAGCTGTGACGCTCGACCGCCACAAGTACAAGACGGTACACCTCACCGCCAAGGAGGCCGCCACCACCTCGATTCCTCTGCTGGAGAAGTTGGTAACGACCGCCGCCCAGCAGCTCGCCATTGACGTGATGAGCGACATCTTCACCTCTATCACGGCAGCCAACTTCGGTACTCCCGCCATTCCTGCCATCGCTGCAGAGGATTTCGGCTATAAGACTATCATCAAGATTCGTGAGGCCTGCGCCGCTGCCAAGATGCCGCAGGATTCCCGCGCTCTGGTGCTGGATAATAGCTACTTCTCCTCTCTGCTTGCCGATGACATCGTGGCCAAGTCCTTTATCTCTCCGCTGGCCCAGCAGGGTGTAGTCGAGGCCAAGGTGAACCGCATTGCTGGCTTCAATGTGTACGAGACCGGCTGCGTGCCTGATAACGGCGAGAATCTGGTCGGCTTCGCGGCTCACCCGTCCTCTCTGGCAATCGCCATGCGCTACCTGACTCCGATTGCCAACTATGACGAGGCCGGTGCCGTGACGGACCCCGTGACCGGTCTGACTTTTGGCTACCTCCGCTATACGGACACCAAGAGCAACAAGGTGTATATCACTCTGGAGGCCCTCTACGGCTTCAAGGTGGTACGCCCGGCTGGCCTTCAGCGCATCGTCTCCGCATGAGCCTGAGCCGCGAAATGACGGGGGATTTCCTCTCAATCTGGGAGGAAGTCCCCCAATTCCTCACCGCGCACGGGGTGCAGGTCCGCGTCCTGCTTTCGCAAGCCGGGCGCGGTCATACTCTGGAGCCGGGCGGATTCTCCGGGGAGCTTTCACTGGAGGCCCGCTGTCTGGCTTCCGAACTTCCGGCGGACATCAACCCCGGGAGCACTGTTCAGGTGGATGGGCTGACCTACCGCGTGGAGAACATCAGCCGCCGCCCCGGTCTCCCGATTGTCTCCCTTGACCTCCTACAGCCATGAGTGTACATGTCTCCATCAACGATACAGAATTGCAGCGCAAGATAGCCAAGTTCGCTATCCTTTCCCAGAAGGGGCTCGATGAGGCCACTCGCGCTGTAGCTTCACGCTTCACCAAGGCCGCAGTGGGTAACACGCCGCCCATGATACTGAGGCAGTCCGCTTCACAGGCCAAGGCAGAGTGGACGGCCAAGCTGATGGCCAACTATGAAAAGAAGCGTTTTGTACGTGGTGCCTGGGTCAGTAAGGCTGAAATGAAAAAACTGCTGGCAGCCAAGAAAAAGCAACTCGGACGCGAGGCCGCCGGATGGAAGGCGGCAGCTGAGCAGTTGAACGCTAAAATCCCCGCATGGGTACGCCGCCACTCCGGCGAAGGTTCCTGCATCATACGCAAAAGCGGCGACCGTGTGACGATTACCGTCACCAACTCGGTGCCCTATGGCGATGAGCTGCTGCGCATCCGTAGCAACTATGTTCTCCAGACTGTGAACCGGGGCATGGATGGCACGCTCCGGGCCATGAAGCGCAAACTCATCCGCTCAGTATGATTTCTCCCCACTCATTCACGGAATCCCTGCGGGCCTTTCTGTCGGAAGCCCTGCAAGGGATTTTTGTTCATACACCTGTCACCAATGGCGAGCTGGTGCTCCCCTATGTGCTGCTGACCTGTACGGCTGAGGCGGAGCGTATTCCCGGGAATCACACTTGGGAATGCAATCTTGCCGTGGAGCTGCATACCTCCGGCGAAGATGTGAGCGACCTCTCCAGCCGGGAGATGTTTTCGGTGATTTGCCGCACGCTGCAAGCCCGGAAAACCCGGCAGCAACTCGATGATTCCGCCGCTGATTTCCAGCTCTATTCCATCAGCCTGCGCACCATCGAAGAGCCCCAGACTCTCGACAATAATTTTATCCAATCCGCCACCTTCCGGGTGGTACTCCAATTTTGACACCCCCACACTAATATGGCAACTATCATAGGCACTGTCGGCGTTTTCGGTTTCGATGAGGACCAGCAAGGCATCTTGCTTGAGTCCCAGGATATCGATTACAAGCCGGATTCAAAAGTACAGCGTGACTATCGCGGTAAGAAGGTCGGTATCATCTTCTACGATGACCAGACCGATGTCTCCATGAAGGGCTACATTCCCCGCGATAATCCCACGGATATCAAGGTGGCTCAGACTCTCGTGCTTGCGAATGCAGCACCGGACCACGGGCTATCTACGGTCTCGACCGGCACCAATGTGGTGACCGGTATCAAAATCGGGCTTAAGAATGAAGACCTCGCTTCCTTCGAAGTTTCTTCCACCATATACGACTTCTGATGCAGAAGAAATCTACATCTGACGCCCTGAACTTCATCCGCTCCCGCGATGGAGAACTGGAGTCCCTGATGCTGGCAGCCTGTCTGACGGCCTTGGGGATTCCGTTCTCCGAGCGTCCGGCTTTTGCTGTGTCCGGAGATTCCGAGCCGGTGGTCAACTGGCTCTTTGACGAGTCCTCTCTGGATGGCAAGTTCAAGGCCAGCGAAATGATTGCCCGCTGGCAGGATAATGGGTGGATTACCCGCACCGACAACGAGCACCCGCTCGCCTACATGGCCGCCGCCATGCGCAACCTCTGTACTCTCATCCACCACCACATCGGGCAGGCTCCCAAGGTGGAGCTGGTAAAGCGTGGCAACAAGACACTTGTCATCCCCGAAGGCACCCCCGAATCCCAGTTGGGCCTCCTTATCAATAAATTCACCCGCATGTGAAAAAAGAAGACCTCCCAGAGCTGCCACTCGGGAGGTCTTTGGAAAATGTAACATCAGAACTATCGTTTCTGATGAGGTCATCATACCATACAAAAGGAATTTGTCAACCCTTTTCTATTTTTAACACCCCCTTTTTGAAAGGAAAGCGCACGGTAGGTGGCAGCCCACCGTGCGGAGCCTTACATGCTCATCGGATGAAGTTCATCACAAACAGTATTACCTGTAAAATGAGCATTATCAGCTCTATCATGATTCGATAGTTCATGAGTTGCATTTTCCACCAGCCATGGTTAGCTGCTGTTCCGTATCCTTGCGGCTACGTTACCATCAGCGGTAAGGACTGGCTTACTTCCCGCTGACGGTGCACGTAGACACCCGCCATGCGGCATGTCGGCGGAAAAGCGGGGAGATTCTACCAGATAAGGGAGTCTCTTTCAAGTGTTCCAAACTGAGCTATTTTGACATGTTGCTCCTTTATATGGCAACAATATCCATTTCCACCCGCGAAGATAGCAACAATCGCTCCATGGTGCAGCCTTCGGCCCGCTTGGAGTCCGGTCTCACCCTGCGCCCGATTTCCCTCGGGTCGCTCGAAATCCTCCGCCAGCTGGGCAACCCGCTTGCCTCCGGCGAGGCCAACATGAGCACCATTGATACCCGCACCCTGACCGAATTCATCTGGGTACATGCGGCTCCCTTGGATGAGGTGGTCGAGACGGTCTACAACGCGCCTTCACAGGTGAACCGCAAGGCCGCTTTGTTCGCTATGAACATCAGCCCGGCGGAACTGCGCACCATCACGGCCTCCCTGACAGCAGACCAGGCATCCGTACAGGCCGCTTCCGCCATCCCGCAACCGGATGCGACCGACTCCCCAAACGAGCAAGCCCCGCGCTGAATGCTACAGTGATATTCACACTGGCACGAGCGACGGGGTGGACTGAAGAATACATCCTCTGGATGCCACTGCGCAAGACCTTGCAATACCTACATGCTGCATGGATAAGCGAGGGCGTAGCTACTGAGTGGCGCAGTGTCTCCGAGGAAGAAGAAGCGGAGGCCCGGAGCCTCTACAACCGACTCAAACACCTGACCAGACATGGCTGACGTTTCGTTCACTTTTTCCGGCGATGCTACATCATTGCAGAAAGCTCTCAATGAAATCAAGCAGGAGCTAGGCAAGACCAAGGAGGCCGTAAGTACACTAGCCGGGCGATGTGCCATGGCTTTCACGGCTATACAGGGAGGAATCAATGCGGTAAAAAGCGCATTTTCCGCTCTGGGTTCCATTTCTTCGGCTGCTGCCAACATGGAGCAGACTGCTCTGGCTTTCCGCGTAATGATGGGCGATGCCGCAGCTGCCTCCGAATATGTGGATAAGCTCCGAGTCTATGCCGCTGAGACTCCCTTCGAGTTCAGCGATATTTCAGATGCGGGCAAGACCTTGCTCTCTATGGGCACGGCTGCGGATAAGAGTATCGAGGTTATCCGCAAGCTGGGTGATGTGGCTTCGGTTTCAGGCAAGCCGCTCAAGGATTTAGCCTTCCTGTATGCGAAGGTACAGAACTCCGGTTTGAGTAATGAGGTAGCAGAATCCCTCGAAATGCAGGGCGTACCCATCCGCAAGATGCTTGCAGAGATGAAGGGAATCTCCTTTGCTGATGTCATGAAGGGCATCTCCAAGCGTGAGTTCAATCAGGACGACCTCGATGCCGTTCTCGACAGGCTAACCGGGCCCGGGGGCCTGCTGGAGAACATGACCAAGCTGCAGTCCCAGACCTTTTCCGGTGCTCTGAGTACCCTCACAGACGGCTTTTCTGCGCTGGCTGTGGAGATGGGTACTCCTATCAATGCCGCAATTCTTCCGGTGCTGGGTGAATTGACAGCCTACTTGGATTCTATCACTCCAAGCGTGCAGCAATTCGCGCAGATGTTGGCCGGAGCCTTTGAGGGAGCCGTGGCCGTCATTTCTCCCATAGTCTCCGGCATCGGGGAGCTGGTATCTGTGCTTGGAGGTGCGGAAACAGTCATTGCAGCGGCGGCGGCTGCCATGCTCATGTATGTGGGCAACACCAAGACAGCCGTCACCAGCACTGTGTCCTTCCGGGCTCAGTTGACCTCTCTGGGCAACACTATCAAGGGGCTTTCGTTCTCCTCCTTCGTGACTGGATTCCGGACCGCGCTTTCCGGTCTGAAGTCGGCCATGACGGCTACTCTCACCGGGCTCAAGCTTACGTGGTCGGTCACTTGGTCTACCATGGCCACTGTTACCCGCGCCGCGATGGTTGCCGTTAAGGCGGCCATAGTCAGTACCGGCATCGGGTTGATTATCGTGGGCATTGGTGAGGCTCTGGGGGCCTTGTACTCCTGGTTCGCTGGCAACAGTGAGGCCGCCGAACGCGCCGCCGAATCTACCCGGCAGTTCGAGAAATCTCTCAACAGCTTAAACAAGCAAGCGGGCAAGGTCAAAACCCATGAGCAATATGATTCTTTCATGGAGCAACTGGATGAACGCTTGGACGATTTGCGAGACCAGCGCGATATGGCCGTGGCCAAGGATGAGGACGAGGAAGTTATCGCTCTACTTGACCAGCAGATAGCCCGTCTGCGTCAGAAAAGACGACACTACGAGGAGACGCTGCCCATTCAGATTGAGGAGGCCATTGCAGCAGAACGCGCCGCCGAAGCCATGCGCCGCCAACAGGAGGAGGCCGCAGAGCTGGAGCGCAAGCTGGCAGCTGCCCGCGAAAAGCTCAACGACCTGTACCGCCGCCAACGCGAAAACGAGCGCGAGCAGTACCTCTCCGGGCTGGCTCCCGAGGTGCAGATTCAGCTCCGCCTTGCGGATGCCACGGCCTATGGGCAGACCCGCCACACGATTGAGAGCTTGCGGAAGGAGATGGAGGACATCATGCGCAAGCCTGTTGTCACGGAGCAGGATGTGGCCCGCTATGAGATGCTGGCGGGAACCTACAACAAGATAACGGAGCTCCAGCGTAGGAGCCGCGAAGAAGCGGAACGCACCGCCGAAACAGAACGCCGCCGGGCTGAGGAAGCCGCCAAACAGGAACAGGCCCGGCAGAATGCCGCCCGCGACTATGATATGGCCGTGCGTATGCTCCAAGCGGAGATTGCCGGAGATGAACGGAGATTGCAGGTCCTGAAGCAACAGCAGCGCATTACCCAGCTGACGGCTGAGTACCAGCGTCAGGGCTTGGAGGATGCCGAAGCCCGCGCTAAGCGTATGGTGGCTCTGGAGAAGCAGCTCGAAGAAGCGCAGGAAAAGCAGAAGCAACAGGAGCAGAAGCAACAGGGCCGGAGCCGTCAGCAGGGAACGCGCATTACAGATTCCATGGCCGGAGTGGGTGGCGGCGGGCGTTCCGTGGTCATCGGTGGCCCGCTTGTCTCGGAGACCAAGAAGCAAACCCGCTTGCTGGAGGGTATCGGCAACAATACCAGACGCGGCCCCACGATTCAGGTATCGGGCAATGTGGAGGCAGTGATAAGTCGATGATATTTTGACACCGGGCTCTGTTTATATGGCAACATTACGAACAGGATTCGGCTCCGGTGGTGACAGAATGGTGTGGTTCGGTCATACGGGCTACACCATTACTGCTTTAACGATTGAACTCAGCCGCGACCGCGAAACCGGGGACACGGTAGAGCTTACCTACGAAATCCCGGAGGGCGATGCCTTGCACTCGGTCCCGGAGATGGATTCCGGCATAGATGTCCTTTCTTCCGTGGCTCTGAGCAAGGCGGTTATCACTCCCGGAGTGGCCGGGGTGGCCAGCGTTAAGCTCACCTACACCAAGCCCAAAGTGGAGGACGAAGAGGAAGAAGGCTCCGGCGAGGGAGGCGAAAACGACTCAGAAGAGGGGGAAGGCTCCGGCGAGGGAGGCGAAGGCGAAGAGGGTTCTTCTCCTGCCCGCACAGTGTCTTTTACGACCTCCTTTGATGTGACTGTGGTTGACCAGCCGATTCTTACTCACCCCAAGATGGCCAGTATCTCCGGCGGGCAGCTGGAATATCTGAAGGCCTTTATGGATGGCGCACGCCTGTGGGAGCTGGTTCCGGAGGTGGACAATTCCGGCAAGCCGAAACTCGATAGCGATGGGCTCCCGGTCATGAAGCAGCTCGGAAAGCTGCTCAACACCGGCAGCAAGGCCTTCGACCTCATCAATAAGGGCGTGACGGCCTACAAGGACATTATGGCTACTTACACAGTCCGTCAGACCTCCCGCACGGATAAGTCAGACATCAGCTCCGTGGGTACCATCAACGACCCGCCCAAGGCTCCCAAGTTCCCGAACCGCACATGGCTGCAGGTGTCTTCCAATTGCTCCATGAACGATGACGGCAAGACCTACACCATCGAGAACACTTGGCTACTCTCCGGCCTAGGCGGCTGGGACAAGGACCTGTATGGCGCGTAAGATATGAAACTTCCCGAAAAAGTACGCGTAGGGGAGACCCTATCAGCCCGGTGGCTCAATCAGGTGGTGGACTGCCTCAAGGAGCTGGGCAAGGCTGCCAATATGGTCGGCAATGGCACGTCTACCTCCAGCATCGAGTATTCCGGCTCCGAGCTGCGAGATACTAAGTACCGGGGTACCGGCGGCTCAGATCTACAGGAGTTCAAAGTCTTTCCCTTCCAGCTCCGCCTCAAGCCCAAGCATCTGTGCGAGGTGGACGAATCCGGGAATTGGCCCAAGATTGCTCAGATAAAAGCCGGGGCAATCATTGACTACATGGGCAAGACGCGCCCGGTTCCCGAGAATGCCACCATCTACGACTACACGGAGGGCTGGGTCGATATCGGGGCCTTCTCTGAAAAGCTGGAAAAGGTGTTTTGTGTTATCAAGCAGAATTACAAGGGCGAAATCATCAGCGCGGACATCTCATCTGAGCAGAAGGATTTTGTCCCATGGGGCAAGACGGAGGAGAACGCGACTGGCGAGGGTACGCTCTCGGTGTTCATTGGTACCTATCAGCTCCGCAGAATTAACGAGGTGAACCGAGCCCATATCTACCAGGCACATACAGGTACTCTGGATTTGCAGACGGTACAGGTGGAAAAGCTCGTCACTGAGGATGGCGGTTCCGGCTCAGGTTCCGGCAATGGCTCAGGGGAGGAAGAGGAAAAGTATTACACGGCCCCGGAAAGCGAGGAGTACGAAAGCAAGCCCGCTTCTCTTTTTCGCAAAAGGGATGAGCATTTGTTCATATTCAAAAAGCTCATTTGTGGCGAAGGGCTGGAGCTTGCGGACGGCAAGAATCTGAAAATCACGCTCTGCCGGGCCAATTCTGTGTGGCCTTCTGGCTCCGGTGGCTCCGCTTCGGGTTCATCAGATGTCCCCACTATCACGATAGGCGGCGTGGAGGATATTGTGTTCGACCGTGAGATTCTGGAGCCGCTGATAGAGGCGGGGATTATCCGGATTCCGTATGCTGATACCATCAAGGAGGTTACAGGTGTCATCTCCGGGCTTGTGGTGAAATATGCTCCGGCTGTCCTGAATGATGACGGCTCGGTCACGTTTCTGGGGGAGGATGGTTCGCGCCTTCCTGATACGCCCGCGCCTGTTGATGCCGGTTCCGGCTCTGCTTCCGGTTCCGGTGCAGCGGCCTACCACAATCAGATTGTGGGGGGCGTTATCTACATCACGATACCGATTTTCCAAGAAGGCTCAGGCTCGCAGTCCATGTCTGCCTCTGCCAGTGGGAGCGATTCCGCGTCTGCTTCTGCTTCCGGCTCAGATGGGGACACGGAGTCCGCTACCGGTTCCGTTACTGTTACGGAGTCCGGCTCTGCCAGTGCTTCGGGTTCCGGCAGTGCATCCGGGTCGGCTTCGGGTTCCGGTTCTGCCAGTGCTTCCGCTTCGGCTTCGGAGGCCTCCGGCAGTACCGGGGCGTCAGATTCCACGGCTGGCAGTAGTTCGGTAGCAGGCTCTTCGTCATCGTCCTCGGGCGGTGGCTCCGCGTCCTCCGGTTCGTCCGGTGGCGGTTCTTCCTCTTCCGGCGGTGGCTCGGTACCCGGTGGCTCAGTTCCGGGCGGTTCCGTTCCCGGTGGCGGTTCTTCCTCCGGTTCATCCGGGGAGAGTGCCTGCTGTGGGTGCGACTGCGCCACCAAGCTGGCAGACATGCAAGCGAAGATTGATGCTCTGGAGGCCCGCATAGCCGACTTGGAGGCCAAAGCTACGCCCGAATGTACCTGCAAATGTGGGGACCTGCTGGCCCAGATTCAGGCCGCCGTGACTGCTGAGGCTCAGGCCATCGCCAACAGTATCAACTATGAGGTGTCCGTCAACGGGGCAGTAGTGGCAACCACGGAATACGGAACGCTCGTAGCCGATACCACCGGCTCGGTGACGGCTAACGGCGCAAGTGCCAGCTCGAATATCCACTACTAAGCAATATCTTTCCTATGGCTTGCAACTGCTCCAACATTGACACGAACGCCATCTGCAATGCGGCCCGGCAACTCCTTCGCAAGAAGTTTGCCGAGCTGCTGCAGAATATCCCGTGTTCCCATACCAACAGGGATGCCTACTACAGCCCTTCGCAATACTGGTACGACCTAGACCGCACCGACCGCCGCACGGTCAGTACCAGTATGAGCGTGGGGCTCCGTGGCAATACCATCGTTATCTCTCTTTCCTATGCCTGATATGAAAATTGACCTCAACAAGAACACCCGCTGCATTTCCATGTCTCCATGGCGGCAATGCTTTATGCGCCGCATTTTCCGCGAGCGCGGGCTCACCATGCCCCCGGTGACGCATCCCATCATTCCGGAGAAGCCTACGAGGCCGAAGGAGCCCAAGGCCTATTCGAGCTTGGCCCTGACTTTCATCCGGTTGATTCTGGAGGCTGAGCGGGACGGCTTGCCGTACCTGATTATCTACGAGGACGATGCCTATCCCTGTGCGGCTCCACAGGAAACGCTCGACAAGCTGCTGGCTGAGCATCCGCTCCCGGCAGATTGTGGCTTGCTGTGTCTGGGGGATGCCAATGGCGTGAGCCGGTTCCGTGGGAGGCATACCTGCTTGCTGGATAAGTGCATGAGGCCGTACACGCCGCTTGTCCCCAATTGCGCCGAAAACAAGGGGAGCCATGCCTTTGTGGTATTCCGGTCTGCCATGATTCCTTTCGTCCAAGCAATCGCCTCTTTTGGCGTAACGGACATGTCTTTCTCCCGCATCCGCAATCACTGCGACCTCCGAGCGTATGGCATCTTCTTTGACCCTATATTCACGCAGCACCGGTTCAATGGTGGCAACAATCCGGAACCGGCTCACCGATTCCCGGAGTATTTCCTGCACCATAGGGCGGAGCTGGATGTACGTTTTCCCAGACCTACCCAGCAAACCCGCTTGCTTGCGGCCCCCGCGCCGCGCTTCTGGCTTTTTGCCAATGCTTCGCAGGGGGATTTCAGCTCGCTGGGAATCAGGCCGGAGGATGTGCTGGTTTTCCTGAACCGGGCCAAGCCTTTCGACAAGCTCAAGCACCTGCCGAACCGCCGCATGCTCATCGTCCGCAGGAATGCCCGGGATAAGAATTGGTTCATCCCTTACGGCAGGGAAAAGGAGATTTTTTCGCTGTATGAGGATGTGCTGCTGCTCAGTGACAAGGCACTGGAGAAGGAACGCGCATGGTTCCCGGAGTACAAGCGGGCCACGAACAACGCTTCCCCGACCACGGGCTGGATTGCTTACCATCTGCTGCGGGATGATTTCCCGGATGCCGAGGTGCAGCTGGTCAATTTCAAGCCGGACGGGGACAACGGCTCGTACAAGTGGTACAAGCACGATTGGCAGTATGAGGCGGAGTATTACCGGAAGCACGATGTGCACATCCTTCTGCTATTTTGACATCCCGCTCCAGATATGGATATTTTCATCAATTCAGAAAAAAGCCCGGCATTGATTCAGGCCAAGGCAACCGGCTCCCCGCTGAGCGGGTTCAAGGTGAAGCGCGGGGCCGTGGTGCCGTTGACTGTCACTGTGCTGGGGGCTCAGAATGCTACAGGCCTCCGCATGGGCATCAAGGCCAAGGGCCACTACGAGGGAGATCTACTCATTCTCGCGGAAGCGGCTGCCGGGTCTCAGACGGAACTGGGTACCCGCTTTGATTTGAGTCTGGTGGCATCCTCGCTTGCGCTCAATGACGCGCTCGATGTGGGCGAGGGTAAGGAAAGCTCCCCGGCCACGCTTGCGGCCATGACCGAGTTCGCTTGGATGGAGAACGGCGAAACCCGTCTTTCCGACACGCTACAGACGACTATCATCAACGATATTATCCGCCTTGCCACGGATGCACCGGAGGCCGCTACCGGGGAATACCCGGCTCCGGACCTCGTGGCCACTAAGTCCTGGGTGAATAGCAAGCAAGCTACCGCTGATGCCGCTGGCTTCGTGATGCTGGGAACGGATGAGCCGGTTTCCGGGAAGAATGTCCGTCCGGTGGGCAAGTCTTCTTCCGGTGGTCTTGCCGTGGATGTTTCCGGCCTGTCTGCTTACGATGTTGCCGTGGCCAATGGATTTGTAGGTACGGAATCCGCATGGCTTGCCTCCCTGAAGGGCGAGCGTGGCTCCAAGGGGGAGCAAGGCGAACCCGGCAAGGATGCTGATGTGGAGGCTATCGTGAATCAGGCGGTGGCGGAGGTCACTACGCAGGCGTATGAGACGATGCATGCTTCCACGGCTGCGGGTACCGATAATGCAGAGTTCTATTGGTGCGAGATTTTTGCAGGGCATGTTCCTACGGGCAAGTTGACCTCGCTCGCGCTCCAGTGCCGTGGCGGCGCAGCCAACAAAATGAGCACGTCCGCTTGCTATCTCGGTATCTGGGAGCTCAATGACGCCGGGGAGCCGGTTCTTCTTGGTGTGTCTACTAATACCGCCGTCCAAGCGGTAGGGCAGAATATCCATTGGGCTTTTGATTCTGTTCCGCTTTCCGGGCGTACTCTCCGCCTCTGTCTGCTGCCGTCCCGGGATGCTGAGTGGCTCTCCGGTGATTTGTGCTTCGGGGCTCGCGTGTCTCCTTGCTCTGATAGCTGCTGCATGGTGATGACTTCTCCCCAGTCTTATTTGCCCCAAGTGGTGTTCTCGTATGATTCCCCGCTTCCGCGTTTTGCCCCGGCTTCGCATGTGAGCGATACAGAGCTCCACCTTTCCGCTTCCGAGCGTGCCGGGCTGGCTCAGTTGCTCGCCCGCAAGGATGAGCTGCTGGCATTGTTGAGCTAACCCATACCCCCGATTGACTATGTGCGAAAAGAGACCAAATGAACCTTGGCTGGCCTATATGTGCCGCTATGTCGTGGAGCAACCCCGGGCCGTGCTTGCGGTCATCGGGATTGCTGCCGCCATCGTGTTATATTGCGACCTGCGTTCCTTCATCGCTGAGCAAGCCGAAGCGCAGGAAAAGACCATCCGCGTGCTGTCCGAGATGTCTGTCCGCTTGCAGACCATCGAGCACCGGATGGAGGTTTACCACATGCAGCCGCCTCCGGTGACGAAGCAATCTCCACCAGCGGAATGACAGCCGAAGAGGACAAAAAGACACCCGCAAGGGTAGGACGAGTGCCGGGGCTCATTCTTGCCCAGCCTTGGGGACGTCCTAGTCTTGCGGGTGGTGTTTTGCCTTATCTCCCCGCCTCAAGGCACAGGGATGTGGTGGCAAGGATTCCGCGGAAAAATCGCTTCATTATTCTCTATCTCCTTTAGTTATGCTTGCTTAGTAAGATTCGGAGTGAGAGTTATCAAATGTTGCATACAATTCAGCCTCGCGAGCCCTGACTCTTTTGATGAATTTCAGTTCTTCCCAACGGCGAAGACTATCTGTGGGCAACATATAATAGGGTCTTGAAAGAGAGGTGCGGTACTCCTCGGCTTTCGCTTTATCCCCGATGGGGGCATCATAGCCTTCAAAATAATGCAATACCTCACCGGAAGACGAAACAAACTGAAACTCGATGAAATAAGGAGGCGGTGCGCACACCGGGCAAACCGTATTTTCATGCTGAATCTTTAACCAGCTACTGAAGTCACGCGCCGGGGTTTCCTCTATCTGTGCTAAAATTTCGCGCACAGCCGGTACTTCTTCTGCCGTCAACGGCAAGTATTCATCTACCTTCTGGTATACGCCACCGCCGCCATGAATCCGAAAACGCATTGAAGAACATGAAGCTGCGGCCTCTCGTAACTTTCGAGCATTTTCTCCGTGCTTTTCTAAATACGCAGCATAACGAGCTTCTGCATCGAAATCTCTTTCTACTTCTGAAATCTCAGCTGTCATTCTCTGCTCAACGGTCTGACAGCCATTCAGAGCACCGACACCCACCGCAAGGCAGAGGGCTGAGGTGGCAAGGATTTTACGGAAGATGGTCATAACTAAGCGTGTATCTGTTACGAGGCATTATATCAATTCCCGCCCCTCTGTTCAAGCGTGGAGGGGGATTTTCTTCTTTTTTGCCAATTTCCGCGAATGCTGTATTTCATTTTCCATGACCTCTTACAAGCGATGTGACAGTCTCCCAAATTGTGGATACTCTTTCACAAA
>CALABM010000113.1 GCA_937885815.1 uncultured Verrucomicrobiales bacterium
TAATCGTAGCAACAAGTATTACCGTTAAAACAACTATTTAAATATTTTTAAAAACTGTTTGACAATGAAATGTTTACTTTTAATCTATTTAAAGCTTTTAACAATAACCCTAATATATACAATGACTTGAAAGGACTGTACGACTTAGAAATTACGGTTCGGCGAACATATCACACTATGGATACGACCAGCACTTGGATAGCACAGTCAAATGTGCCAGGTTGCGAATCTATATCGGGAGTAGGCATTGAATTAAGGCAAGGCACATATAGATTGCAAAGGAGCCAGAGGCACCGATATGAAACAAAACAATATCCGATACCAGAAGGAACGTATTCTGGAGAATATTCTAATACAAGTACCTCCTTAAATGATCTTATGAATTCTTATAGCACTTACTTAGAAAATCAAAGAAATAAACGAGAAGCTGTTCTTTATGCAAATCAGCAAAAGCGAGAAGAATACGAACAAGCTCGAAGAAGCTATAATGACATGCTTTTCTTTCAAAAATGGTTAACAAGGGAGCCACGAGAACCTATATATGAAAATATCCCTGATGCATTTTATGAAATGGAGAATAGCGCAAGAAAGGATATAATATATACAAGAGGATTAGAAGTATGCAATGTTCCTAATATGGGAGGCATAAGATTCCACGCAGGGAGCACATGCGGATCGTCTAGAGGGTGTTTAATTGTTGGCGAAGAAATATTGGAAATGCCATATCAGCACAGGTATACGAACTATGAACAAGAATTACACCCCTCTCCACAAACGATGCACTATGTGAATCTCGCGGGGTCTTTCAGGAAGGCAGAGGAATTATCAAAACTATTATGTTGCATAGAAGAAAAAAAAGGAAGAACGGCTTCTATTAGAATAACGTATACTAGTAATCCCAGTTAATATCCATACATCTATCATATAGGGGGCACCCCCCCTATATGATTCAGCTAAGCACTACAATAGATTTACATAGTAGCTCACATATTCTCGTTCTTTTTGACTATTTCGAAGTTTTCACCGAAACTATACTCAGCATATAAGCATCGTGTGTCTTGATTATTTACATTCTTAGGAGTATATCCATATCTATCTCTAATATTCTCTGAAGCTCCGTGTTCCAGCAATTTCCTATAAGCTTCAGAATGATTTCTTATAGCAGCAAAGTGCAACGCAGTCAGGCCACAATGCGGATCGTTTGCCCCAAAATATTTATCATCATTGTCAATTTTGTTGGGATCGGCACCATTTTGTAAAAGAAAGTCCATCCCCTCCAAATCGTTCAAATAAGAAGCTAACATTAAGGGTGTTACGCCCTGAAAAAGCCCCGATTGATAATTTGGAGTCAGTTCTTTATTTTTTATACGATTCATTAAAACGCTGTAATAAGGTCGAACTAATTCATCTGGAAAAAAATATAGGGGAGAACAATACACTATAAAATCAAATTTATCGAGAAATCTATATTCAATAAAATCCATTTGTTCCCTATCTGTTCTTATTTTAATTCTATTACTATCTAAAGATAAGCAACTAGTTAATAAGAGTACAATAAGTGTATTCGATAATATAAAATTCGTCTTCATGTCGCTAGTGAAACCTGGCGCCATCCTATCGCCACTTAGAAAGCCAATTTAAGCACCTCTCTTGTGTGCAGGTGGCGTATGTTTTGCTTATATCATTCTATACCCTCTGATGTCAATCCTTTTTGGGCACAATTTTGTAGCGTAGGCATGACGTCCCGAACGAAGCGTGCCGTGCCGGAGCGAAAATCGCACCAAAAATTCGCAGGAAGGGGGCTGGAGTGTTTTTCCTTTATACATCAGGGGACTACAATTCTTTAGCAATTATACACGCACACGATGCTTTGCACAAGAAAAAGGGGGCTTAAACGGTTGTCTTAAAATCAGGTGCCATTATACCTGAAGAGTAAGCATAAGGCAAGATAAAGAAACTGGCTACCGAATGGAAGAATCACCGAAAAATCACACTCCGTAAGAAAAAATGCCAGCAAGTATTCCATTTGGAAAAATATCAAACAAACGATTAAAAATAATCTTCGATAATACGAATGCAGTTATCTGAATGATATTTTTTCGCTATATCAAGTGCGTTATAGCCTCTATCTCTTTGTTCCCAACATTGTAAGCCACCTGTAGTTGCATGTACATTAGCTCCCGCTTCTATTAAGAGTGAGAGTATTTTTTCATTTCTCAACGAAATGGCCAGCAATAAAGGAGTATAACCATGCGGCGTGATGCGTGATTCTAAATCGGGAGAATACTTTAACAGAAGTTTTACTATTTCGGCATTACCCATATAAATCGCAAGATGTAGGGGAGGATAACCATCAATATTCTCATATGCATCATGCGTCATTATTTGTGGGCATCTGAGATAATATGCGGATGGAATTCGGTGCTCGACGTTTGCCCCTCTGTCCAAGCACCACTCAACGCGCTCAATATTGGAGTCTATTATAGCTTGCTGAAACTGACTTACTCCATATCGCATCGTTTCTTGACTTATGAGCGGAGTATAGTTAACGCTTTCATCTTTGTTGCTTGTAGCTTTGAATACAAGCAACACTGCAACTGCAGCACACAGCGCAACCCCGAAAAATATTACAACATGCTTCCTCATAATTCCACGCAACATCCTAACATAATTTTCTCATAATTCAAGAACATATCGCAGTATTCATGGATTTTTTGGGTCTGTTTCAGATTTGCTGATGAAGGCGTGGGACTAATCTTAACCACAGAAAAGGGTGCCGGAAAAGGATTGTCTCAATTTAAGCTATCGCTCCCCCTCTGACTCAAACAAGCCATTTCTTCATATTTTTCCCGTATGAGCGCAAGTATTTTATAGCAATAACACAGTGTGGGCGTTAATCCGTTTTATGGAGCATTCTCTTTTCGGTGACACTTTTTGATACAATACAGAGCTTTCCTTTACAGTTCCTCCCATGAAGCTGAGGCACAACAGCCATAAAGCTCATGCGCCCAGAGGCGGCGGGCCATGCTGCCGGGCGAGGTAAGGCCCAGCAGGAAACGCTTTCGCTGCGCGTCACGGGCGAACTCGGGAAGCCCCTCCACAGGAGGCGGCGGACTCTGCGGCGCAGGAGGTAGCGCCACAGGCAAGGAGTTCAGGCATGCGGCACAGTGGCCGCAGTTCGGGCGAGTTTTCCCTGTAAAGTATTCTTCCAGAGCCGCGTTGATACAGCCTTCCCTTCCCTGAAGTATAGAAAGCAGCTTTTCTAGGCGGTCATGCTCTGCTGCCGCGCGGCGTGCATAAGCATTGCTGAGGGTTGCAGCCACGCTGCGGGGGTCAGCTGTGCCGATACTACGCAGGTACAGAGCCTGCTGGCGCAGAGTAATCTTCCATTCCCCTGCCTCCTCGCACTCGCGCAGCTGAGCCATGGCTTCCGCGTATGAACAATCCCAAGCTGCGGCAGCGTCCTCCACCTCACCATCACGGTTTTTATCCAGCCAGCGCAGGCGGTTTACCTCAGCGGCATCCCGCCCATCCGTGATAGTATTAATAGGAAAAAGCGGTTTGACTTTGTAATACTTGTAACCACGCTCCACCACCTGCACAGTATCAGAGGATTGCAGGATATCCAGCGCACGCATGGGCACATCATCCGGCACATCACAGCTCGTGCCCAGCTCCCACAGGGAAACGGCGCGGGAACCAGCCGGCATCAGCATACGCACGGCACGTAACACACCTTCGGCGTCCGGCTCAGCGGCATACACACGGTTGCGAGCATCTCGCACATCTGCGCCGTGCAACAGCACCAGCGCCGTGGAGGGCTTGCCGTCTCTTCCGGCACGGCCACTCTCCTGCAGATAAGCCTCCGGCGAGCCCGGCACATTGAAGTGCACCACAGAACGCACATCCGGCTTATCCACCCCCATGCCGAAAGCAATGGTAGCCACCAACACGTCACGTCTATTCTCCAGAAAATCATCCTGAAGAGCCTCTCGCAGCTCAGCCGTCAGCCCGGCGTGATACCCCGCGGCATTCAGCCCTGCGGCCTGTAGAGAAGCCGCAAGCTGCTCAGCGGTCTTCCGTGTGCGGGTGTACACAATAGCGGGAAGATTGTGGGGGCATGAAAGAAAGCGAAGAAGCTCATCCTCAGGCGCATCAGAAGCCCGCACAAGGCGCGTGATATTCCCTCGGTAAGGGGAATGAGCCACCACATCCTGCGGCGAGATATCAAAAGCGCAGCACAAATCCTCCTGCACACGAAGGGTGGCCGTAGCCGTCAGCGCCATGACGCTGCGGAAGCCGCGCGCCTTACGCCAAGCGGGCAGCTTCAGATAATCCGGGCGGAAACTATGCCCCCATTCAGACACACAATGAGCCTCATCCACCACGAAAAGCTGAAGCTCAGCAGATTGCAACGCTTGCAGCAAAGGCGGACTTTCCAAAGACTCCGGAGCCACAAACAACAGACGGAGATTCCCCGCTGCCACATCAGCCAATAGGGCCTCGCGCTCGGCCTCTTCCAGCGTGGAATCAAACCGAGCGGCTGCTATCCCCCTGCGCCTCAATGACTGCACTTGGTCACGCATCAGCGCTATCAGCGGACTCACCACCACAGACGTCCCCCCAAGCAGCAAGGCCGCGGCCTGATAGCACAGGCTCTTGCCGTGCCCGGTAGGAAGCACGCCCAGCGTATTCCTCCCGGCCAGAGCCGTTCGGATGAGTTCTTTCTGCCCGGCCCTGAGAGCGGGCACGCCGAAGGTATGAAGGATATGCTGTTCTGCGGTGCTGTCCATGTACTGCCTCTATCATGCCGTATCCGGCCTGAATCGTCAATTCATTTGTCTTGCATTTTTCGCCATCCTGTGTTACAACTCGCCGCGTTATGATTATTGACACACACTGCCACCTTATCTCTGAAAAGTACGGCGATATCGACGCCCTGCGAGAAGAATCCATCGCGCTGGGAGTGGGGCATTGTGTGACACAGGGCACCTCCGCAGATGACTGGGAGCCCCAGCTCGAACTCGCAGCCCGCATGCCGGACTTCGTATCGTCCTGCCTGGCCGTGCACCCCTCTGAAGTTCACGCGGTTACGGATGAACAGCTCGAGCACATGATGGACCTTTGCCGCCGCTATCCTCAGGCAGCCATCGGTGAAACCGGCCTCGATTACTTCTGGGAAGCTCCCGAGGGATGGACAGAAGACCGCTACCGTGCCCGCCAGCGTGACTTCCTGGAGCGCCACTTCCAGCTGGCTCAGGAGCTCGGGCTGAATATCTCCCTGCACACCCGCGACAAAGTGGGGCTCGAAAGCTTTGAGGATGCCTTCGCCATCGCCCGCAACTTCCCGAAAGTGCGCCCGGTATTCCATTGCTTTATCGGAGACGGCGCTCAGGCTGAGCGCATTTTCAGCGAGCTGGATGGCCTCATCTCCTTCACCGGCATCCTGACGTTCAACAAATCCGAGCATATTCAGGCCGTGGCCACATGGTGCCCGGCTGACAGGTTCATGGTGGAAACGGATTCTCCCTTCCTCTCCCCTGCCCCTCACCGTGGCAAGGTGAACATCCCCGGCCGCACCAAGTTTGTGGTGGATAAAATTGCCGAGCTCCGCGGCGTCAGCCCTGAGGAAATCGCAGCCTGCACCACAGCAAATGCCTGCCGATTCTTCCGCCTTCCTGCACATCTCAACGATTAATTTTCTATGTTCAAGCACGTTCTCTCCGCGCTCCTGTGCATCCTTGCAGTCTGTCTGTTAAACAGCTGTTACTTCAATTCTACCGGTCGTCTCTTAGACAGGGCTCAATACGAGGCCTACGCCACAACCGCCGACCTGTCTACCCAACCCGCACCGCTGGTATACACAGACGGCACGGGATACTTCATCGAGCTTCCCAGATACAGAAGCAACGGCGCGCCAAAGCTTCAGTACTCCATATTCGGTCAGAGCAATGAGAATACCGCGCCTCCTGAAAAAAGAGGCGTCGGCATGTTCCGTATCCCCGAGGACTACGCCAACTGGCTCACCGGCCGAGGCAGAAGAGTTGAGAACGCAGCCTTTATGGTAGAAATGCCGAATGCCGAGGCCATCAAGGCCCGCTGTTCCACTCTTCCTGTTGTCAAAGCCCCGGGAAACAGAACCATTAACTACACCTACCGCTCACCCAATGCAGGGTGGATGTATGTAGCCGTACCTTTCAACTGGCTGCTGGTTGACTTGCCCGTTACCGCAGTGGAAAATGCAGTGATTGCCGCCAGTGTGGTCGGAGTTGCCGCAATCTTGTCCGAGAATGATGAATGTCCCCTCTGTGGTCATGGATTATGACAGCCATCACCATCGCCACCACACGCCACCAGCAGCACCACTAAATCAAAACAGCGCGCTACAAGCCCATCTTGGCGGGGTTGAGTATTCCCTGTGGATCAAGCGCTGATTTGATGATACGGTGAACATCAAACGCCACATCGCCAATAGCTTGCGGGAACCAAGGGCTCTTGGCGATGCCTATTCCGTGCTCGCCGGTTATGCTGCCACCGTGCGCCATCACCCAATCGAAAAGGCGGTTGACCAGCGCATCTGCCGGCTCCCGGATATCTTTCCCTTCAGCATCCTTCAGCACCATAATGTTGGTGTGGATATTGCCATCACCGGAATGCCCGAAGCAAGCCACCGGAATTCCGGTCTCTTGCTCCATGGAAGCGCAGAACTCCACAAGATTCACCAGCTGTGAGCGAGGGATGACGACATCCTCATTCAACTTGGTGAGCCCGGTGGCCTTCAGGCTGTACGAGAACTCACGCCGCAATTGCCAAATGGCCTCCACATCAGCCTCCGTCGTAGCGGTCACCACCTCCGTGGCACCGGTTTCGCGGAGAATATCGGCTATAGCCTGCAGCTCCGTGGCCACGGCATCCGCCTGACCATCAATCTCAATGATAATGTGGCCCTGAGCATCCTCCGGCAAAACGCCCGGCCCCAGATAATTACGGGCAGCACGCAGGGTGAAGGCATCCGTAATCTCCATAGCTGCCGGCAAATGCCCCCCTTGCAGCACGTTCTGCACAGCTGCAGCGGCCAGCGCAAAGCGGGGGAAGCCGGCATGAAGAGCCGCACGCGCGGGAGGAGCGGGAATGATGCGCAGTGTAGCCTGCGTGACAATACCCAGCATACCCTCACTGCCGCAGAACAGACCCACCAAATCAAAACCTTGCTTATTCTTATGCGTGCGGCCACCGCAGGTGAGCACACGGCCATCCGGCAGAACAACTTCCAGCCCAAGCACATAGGCACGTGTCACGCCGTACTTAAGGCATCGGGGGCCACCGGCATTCGTGGCAATATTACCGCCGATGCTGGATTCCTTGCGAGAGGCGGGATCCGGCGGATAAAACCAGCCGAGCTCGGCGCAAGCGTTCTGAAGGTCAGCCGTCAGCACGCCCGCCTGCACCACGGCGACGCCGTCAGAAGGATTCACCTCAATAATCCGGCGCATGGGTGCCACGGAAATCACAAGCCCGCCTTTCACCGGCACACAGCCGCCCACATAGCCCACACCGGCGCCACGGGGAGTCACAGGGATGCCACGTTCCGCCGCAAACTTCATGGCTGCCGCCACTTGCGACGTTTCCGTTGCCAGCACAACAGCCTCGGGCATGGATACCGCATGCCATTTATCCCCGGCATGAGCGGCCAACACCTCCTGCTCCGTACTTACACAATCCCCCAACAGGGCCTTGAGTTCATCAGTCCACGCTTGCATAGCTCTACCTCCTCGTATTGAAATTACTCCTTATCCGTACCCCATCTGCGGTGCAGCCAGCGCTCTGCGGGTGAGAAGAGAATCTTATCAGCCAGCAGCCCCACAAGGATAATAATGAACATGATACCGATAACCTGATACATGCGCTGAAGCTCTCGGCCATAGTGCAGGTACTGGCCGATACCGAAACCGGACACCACAGCCACATAGATTTCCGCAGCCATCAGGGAGCGCCAAGCAAATGCCCAGCCCTGCTTCATGCCGCTCACCACGAAGGGTGCGGACGCCGGAAGGGTGACAAATACCAAGGTTTTCAGCGGTCCCGCCCCCATGGTGCGCGCAGCACGGGCATAAATGGGCGGCACATTCTTCATGCCGTTCTGCGTGGAGAGCAGCACGCTCCACAGCGTTCCCATAATGACGACAAAGAGCAGAGCAGCCTCCGTCTGGCCGAACCAAATGCACGCCAGCGGCACCCAGCAAACGCTCGGCAAAGCTTGCAGACCTAATGCCAGCACACCAATCGTATCACTTACCCAGCGGAAGCGAGCAGCCAGCATACCCAGCGGCACACCCAGCACAAGGCCAATGGCATAGCCAATCAGCAGGCGGCGCAGCGTGATAAGCATGGAAAGCGGAATCTTTCCATTCAGCGTGTTATCCCACAGGTACTGCCCCACCACGGAAGGCGGCGGCAGCACATAGGGGGACCACAGAGGCTCCTCCGGGCCAATACCCCAGCGCAGCAAATCACCGGTCAGCACCGCCCATACACCAATGAGCAACAAGAAGAAAATAACGGTATGAAGTACGCGTTTCATATATTCGCGAAGCTATGATTAATCAGATTCAGCTGCATTCTGGTACCCCTTAAGCGAAGACGTAATCTGCTGAGAGAGGTCTGCAAGGTCATGATTGTTAATGTTTCGGGGGCGAGGCAACTCCACGGTGAACGTCTCTCTCACGCGGCCGGGATGCGGGGAGAACAGGATAACCCTGCTGCCCAAACACACGGCCTCGCGCACGTTATGCGTCACGAAAACGATTGTTTTCTTACGCTTGGCCCAGATATCCTGAATATCGCCGTACAACTGCTCGCGAGTCATGGCATCCAGCGCAGAAAACGGCTCGTCCATCAGCAGAATCTTAGGATTCGGCGCCAGCGAACGCGCCAAGGCCACACGCTGGCGCATGCCACCGGAAAGCTCATGAATGCTGGAGTGGGCAAACTTGTCCATCTTCACCAAGAAAAGATAATACTTGGCCACCTCCAAGCGCTCCTTATCATTGAGATTCGGCTTCTGCTTCAGGCCGAACATCACGTTGCCAATCACATCCAGCCACGGGAAAAGAGCGTGCTCCTGAAACATCATCATGCGGTCACGTCCCGGCCCGGTAATCGGCACACCATCTATGAGCGCCAACCCACTATCCGGCTTTTCCAGCCCGGCAATGATATTCAGCAGCGTGGACTTACCACAACCGCTGGGGCCCACGAAGCAGACGAACTCGCCTTCATTAATGGTAAGCGATACGTTATCAAGCGCACGCACCATACCGGCTTTTGTCTTGAAATCCTTGCACACGTTCTCCACGCTGAGCTTAGCGGTAGGATACTCGTGTATTTCTTGTTCTAATTTCTTCATAAACCTTCAGGTTGTACGGGTTCGGGCGTATACATCATACCATCCAGCGAGGGTACGCGGTCCAGCAGGTCGCAGTTCTGGGCGTCCTTCACGAACTGCTCCAGCCCGGCGCGGTCCACCTCAGGGGTCAGCGTCAGGCGGGCCCAAGACTTCCGCACCAGCTCCGGGTCAAAGGGAGCCTGAGTCAGCTCAGTGAGCTCGGCCACCACATGGGCCTGAGCTTCCTCCGGATGCTCGATAATCCATTGCGTGAGGTCACGGTGCGCCTGAATCAGAATCGCGGCTTCCTTCGGGTGGTGGCGCAGCCAGCCCACGCGAGCAACCAGCACCGTCGTCACGACATCCGGCTCCTGCACCAGCACACGCGCATCAGCGCCCTGCTCCAGATGGGAAACCCAAGGCTCCACCGTCCAAGAGGCATCAATATCCCCCTGCTTCATGAGCTGAAGCTGCATGGCGTTCGGTGTGGGGCTCACTCGGCAATCACCCGCCCCCTCCAAGGTGCAACGTAAGCCATTCCTAGCCAGCCATGCACGGCAGGAAACATCCTGCGTATTTCCCAACTGAGGGGTGGCAATACTGCGCCCCCGGAAGTCCTCCGGCTTAGTGATTCCACTCTCAGGCGCCACCAGCAGAGCGGCGCCACCATTCACGGCACCGGCCAGCAAACGCACCTCACGTCCGGCCGACACCGCATACGCATTCAGCGCTGGGCTGGGGCCCACATAAGTCACATCCACCGTACGCCCGAAAATAGCCTCCATCACCGTGGGGCCGGCATTGTATGTGTACCATTCAATGGTGTATCCGGGCAGGTAGCGTTCAAACCAGCCTTGGCCGTTACGGCTCATATTTCTCGCCACAAGCGCCTGCACATGAGTCACATTGGGAAACCCGCCCATGCGGATAACCGTGCTGTGCTTATCCTCACGGCTGCAGCCACAGCACATCAGTAGTGTCATGGTCAGGAGCAGCAGGCAGGTGAAGCATTTTTTCATGAACCTCTATCCTACCAGAGCAGGCCCCGCTCGTCAAGCCACAAAGACGCCACGTTAGAGAAAGAGCGCGGAAAACGCGTGTTAATTTTTCACGCGGCGGAAAACGTAGCGGATTTCATTTTCGGGGCGATCTGCGGCCTTGTTCGTACGAGCGATGTGCTCACGCGCCATAAGCGGCAGGCGGTCAAAGATGTGCGGCATGACCACCACCTCATCAGCGCCGTCAAAAATGATGTCCGCGTCAAACACCTCCTCCCCGCGCCGGAATTGCACGCGGTACGGCTCCGTCTCCGTCTGAACCCATGTGTAACTCAATCTCCCGGCGTTACCGCTCATTTCCCAGCGCACGCGGGTATCATTCACCTCTGCGCGCATCCTGTTGGGCATACCCTGCCACTTACCAATGGCAAGTTCAACCGGGTCCTCAAACCAATCCGGAATGAAGATAACGCACAGCAGGCCAATGGCTACCAGAGAAATGAAAAAATTACGCAGAGTCAGCATAGAATCATAAATGAATAAATTGTGTCACAATCTTCACCAGCCAGTAGCCGCCGAAAATCAGCCAGCAGAACAGCAGCAAAGCCAACAGGAATGGCTTTGGCCCAGCCTTACAAAACTTGTCAAAACTCGTTTCCACACCCAGCGCGGTCATGGCCATCGTGAGCATGAAGGTGGAAAGAGAGCGAATGGAATCAACCGCCCATACCGGCAGAATCCCCAGCGAGTTCACGCCGATGGCTGCCAAAAAAAGGAAAGGAAAAATGGGCATGCTGATTTTGCCCCTCTCTCCCGAAGCCGTATTTTTGCGAGACAGGATGAAAGCGAGCACCATCAGCACAGGAGCCAGCAGAATCACACGCATCATCTTCACGATAACGGCCGGGCACTTAATGGATTCCGCAAAAAGCCCAGCGGCGTCCATAGCCTCACCGGCGCCGTACACATGAGCCACTTCATGAAGGGTGCCGCCCGTATAGATACCCATCTGCCCGGCATCCATATCAAACACGCCAGCCCTGTACAGCGCAGGATACAGGAACATTGCAACAGTACCAAAAATTACGACGGTAGAAACAGCTACGGCGGTCTTGTACGGCTCCCCCTTCACCACTGGTTCTGCCCCAAGCACGGCGGCGGCACCACATATCGAGCTGCCCACGGAGGTGAGCAGAGCGGTTTGAGAATCCATCTTCAGCAAACGTCCCAACACCACACCCAGAATAAGGGTGAAACTTACCACCACCACATCCACCACAATGGCGGGCAAGCCCACGGCCAGCACGTCACTCACCGTAATCTGAAAGCCATACAACACGATACCCGTGCGCAACACCTGCCGAGTACAGAACGCTATACCAGAGTTCCACTCTGCCGGTACTTGCTTCCTAAGGGTATTCGCATACACCATACCCAGAATAATACCCACAATCAGAGGACTCAATCTCAGTACCTTCACCCACTCAAATCCTGCCACATGCGTGGCCGTGCAGGCAAACAGTACGATGAGCAGAATACCTGAGAAAAATGCGGCTTGCTTCGTTTTATCCATAAAACTCCGGCACCTTATATCACAAACAAATAACAAATGCAACCCTTATTTACCCTACAGCAAAGAAGAACAAAATCAGCTATTACTCAACAAGTAACATCAACACAATTAACACCCACCCCAACTCAGGAAGGCAGCAGGCGCACCACTCGGTCCGCACGCGGGAGGGTGATGGAAACAGTGGTACCAATTCCTTCCCGGGAAGCAAGGGAGAGAGTTCCGCCATGCTCCTTCACGATGTGGCGCACGATAAGCAGCCCCAGCCCGTGCCCCTTCTTACGAGTGGTACGGAAGGGCTCGTACATGGTACCCATTACTTCATGCGAGATACCGCTGCCGTTATCACCGATGAGGACGCGTACATCCGTATCATTGTAATCCGTCTGGATATAAATACCGCCATCCCCGGAGATGGATTGGAAGGCATTACGGATAAGATTGTAAAGCACTTGGAAGAGCTGGCCGCCATCCGCGCTCAGCTCGGGCAAATCCTTGCTGAGAGATTGCTGAATGCCAATCCCTCTCGGCGCCATCTCAGGCTCCAGCACCTCCAGCACGCGGGCAATGAGCTCATTTAGCTGCACAGTCTCACGCTGAATACGCCCCGGACGCACGGACTGCAGGAACTGGCGCAGCAGCGTGTCCAGCCGCCGCGTCTCACCCAGCGCACTCTCCAGCAGGGGCGTGAGCTTCTCTCGGGCATCAGCGTCCAGCTTAGCGAGCTTGCGCTGCATGAGCTGGAGATTCAGCCCCAACGAGTTCAGAGGGTTGCCGATTTCATGAGCCACGGCGCTGGCCATGTAGGTAACGAGATTGAATTGCTCCGCCTCGGCATCTTCCTCACCGGCGGCGAGGCGCTCCGTATCATCACGAATGAGCAGCAGATATTCCGAGCCATCAGCCACGGGGCTCATGAGGAAGTTGTAATGGCGCTCCTCAGGGTAATTCACGTGCAGGTCACGCGAAATGGCGATTCCACTGCCGCACACCTCCTGCCATGTGCAGGTGCCACCCACCAAGCGCTCAAAAGGAACATGCAGCAACTCCTTAATACTGCGGCCATAAATAGCACAGGCTGCCTTATTAGCAAAGCGAGGGGCACCTTCGGAGTCAAAGAGAATCAGGCCATCACGCAGCGCATCAAACACATCCTGAAGCAACCCCTTTTCAGAGGCCAAGCGCATAAAGAGGTGGCGGAGCTCCTCCGTGTCCAGATGCTCCAGGCGGTTCACAATCTTATCCAGCGTATCTCGCTTCATAATGAGTTATCAGAATTGGATGGAAAGCTCAGAGAAGTTCAGCGGCAAAGAAGCACGGAAAACATGCTGCTCATCAAACTCACCCGGCAGCTCGGCACCATCCACCACCAACACGGGGGAGGCCGTGAGCGGCAGCGCATGCAGGGCGAACTCAAAGGCGCGGTGCTGCTGCTCTGCATGCAAATTCACGAGGTGTGACAGGGTGAAGGAGCGCAGCTGTGCCCGGTATTCAAAGCGGTGCAGCATGTAGCGCCCACGGCGGTAGCCGTAGCCATCTCCTTCATCCTCATACAACTCGCTGGATTGAGTCACCTCCGGCGCCCACCACAAATCCAGCGTCACGGTGGGGCTCTCCAGCTCACCCACATACTGCTGCACCGGCCAACGCGGCACCACGCAGCCGCCCTTTACGAACACGGGGATATACGCCAGCGGGGTGGACACCCACAGCTCCGTGGAGTTGTCCGCGGCCTCTTCATCCGTCCAGTACGAATACCAGCGGCCCGGTGGCAGGTACATGAAACGGCCGGTCTCACCGGGATGATGCACAGGCACCACATACAGGGCGTCCCCCAGGAAAAACTCGCTGCTGCGCCAATAGGTATCCGGGTTTTCCGGGTACATAAGAGCCAGCGAACGGATAATAGGCAAGCCGGTACGGCTGTACTTATAGAACTGAGTATAAATGTAAGGCAGCAGGCGGTAGCGGTTCTCAATGGCGCGGCGCACCAGCTCCTCCACCACGGGGCCAAAGCACCAGGGCTCCTGCCCGCCGTACTCCCCGTTGTTATGATTGCGGAAGAAGACGTGGAAGGCGGCCATCTGCATCCAGCGGCAGAAGAGCTCCGGCGTGGGATGGCCCAGGAAACCGCCGGTATCCGCACCGCAGAAGGAGACACCACTGGCAGAGAGGCGCTGCACCATCAGGTTAGCCATCTTCAAGTTCTCCCAGTCAGCATCATTATCACCCGTCCACGTAGCGGCCCAGCGCTGCAGCCCCGCAAAGCCCGCGCGCGACAGCACAAAGGGACGCCGCTCCGGCGCAAACTTCTCCATGCCCTGACGCGTAGCTCTCGCCATACACTGTCCATAGATGTTATGAGCCTTCAGGTGAGAGCAGTAGAAGCCATCGTAATTATGGCGGGTATCCGGCGGGAATGTGCGGTCCGGGAAAATGGCCGGCTCATTCATGTCCGTCCAAATGCCGCGCACTCCGTACTCCGCAATCTGGCGGCGGAAGAGATTGGCCCACCATTCACGTGTGACGGGCGAGGTAAAATCCGGGAAGGTACAAGTGCCCGGCCACACTTCGCCGGAAAGCAATGCACCGTCATGACGGCGGCAGAAGACGTTCTTCTCAAACCCGCTCCGCCACACATAGTTATCCGGGTTCACCTTAATGCCGGGGTCAATGATGGTGACTACCTTAAAGCCCTTAGCTTCCAGCCCTTCAATCATCCCCTGAGGATTGGGGAAGTAGGTGCGGTCCCAGGTTAAGGCCTGATACCCCTTCATGTGGTGGATATCCAGGTGAATGGCATCGCACGGGATTTTGTGTTTGCGGAACT
>CALABM010000114.1 GCA_937885815.1 uncultured Verrucomicrobiales bacterium
AATTCAACGTCGGGCCTATGGCTATCGCAACTTTCAGAACTATCGGTTAAGAGTGCTAATTGAATGTGGGCATATCGTGATATGAAAATTCAAATTCCACATTGTTTGGGCTTGGCCCGGGTATTGCCCGGCTTCGAGTCTCGCTACCGCTCGCTTTCTGGGGGCTCCGTCCGCTGCGCGTTCTACGCCCACCCAGGGACGCCGAGGCTAGGCTTCTATCGCATTGGTCTGAAATACCAATGCGCCTACACCTGCGGCAGCCATTCTGGCCTGCCTAGGCGTAGAAAAAAGCGTATCAGGTTACCTGATACGCTTTTTTACGAAGCCTGGAGCTAAAGAGCCATCAGTTTGGAAAAGTTTTGACCGGAAATCGCGTTTTTTGCTTTACCTACGCACACTCTCGAAAAAGCGAGCAAACTCATTCTAGTGTATTGGATAGAAGCGCTTTGTGAAAGCTTCCCCCCAATTTAGGATGTTGTCACATCGCTTGTAAAAGGTCATGGGAAATGAAATACAGCATTTATGTGAGATGTGTAATACATCTAATTTAACTAGGAGTATATTCCCTTATATGATAAAATACACTTCATGGACAAACAAGATATTCTGAAAGCCCTCTTAGATACAGCTCCCTCAATTCCAGCTACCGCATTTGTAAAGTTCTTAGAGGATCTAGCAATCTCATCCACTAAAGAAGATCCTATCGACCGTCAAGAAGCATATTATAACGATACTTTGAACTGTTTTGAAAAAATCGTCACTACTTTCATTCGTCAAAACTCTGTCTTTTTCATTAATCCTGATACTTGCTGCGAATCTTTTCGCCTCGCTATTGCAGCTGATAAACTCCGCGCACACCAACAAGCAAACCAAGCACGTAATATGCGTGAGGAAAACCAAGCAAGCGGGGTATGAGCCTCTGTAAAGAGCCCCCGTTTTGCTGTCGCCTTTTTCTTCTTATCTAAGTAACCCAAGCTTGAACATTCGTTAATCTTTGCTATAATAGCGTAAGCAGATTCGATTTATGTCAGAGGCAAAACCATTTATCAAGTGGGTAGGAGGGAAAGGCCAGTTGCTTAGCCAACTGGAGTCTTTGCTACCTAAAGACTTCCAAAGTTGGGAGGATGCTACCTATATTGAACCTTTTGTTGGTGGAGGGGCTATGCTTTTCCATTTGCTCAATACGTACCCCAATATTGCCCATGCTGTCATTAACGATGTAAATCCAGACCTTACCACTTGCTATAAGACAGTGCGAGACGAACCTCAGAATCTTGTACAGTCTTTGCAGGATATTCAGCGCGAATACGATAGTCTCTGTAGTGAAACGAGCAGAAGCGAGTTTTACTATCTCATGAGAGAGCGATTCAATTCTAAACAACTAGCACCAGTCGAAAACACTACGCTTTTTTTCTTCCTGAACAGGACATGTTATAACGGGTTGTACAGGGTAAACAAAAAAGGAGGGTTTAATGTGCCCTTCGGAAAATATGAAAGCCCTTCTATTTTTAATGCCGATGTTATTTATGCCGATAGTGTAGCCTTGCAGAAAGTTGAAATTCTAACCGGTGATTTTGAATCAACTTTTGAAAAAATACGGCCCAATACACTTTTCTATTTTGACCCGCCATATCGCCCCCTGAGCAATACTTCAAGCTTCAATAGCTACAGTAAAGAGGATTTTAATGATGACGCTCAGGTTCGGCTCAAACAATTTTGTGACCGCATTCATGCAGCAGGAGCACAATTTATGCTTAGTAACTCAGATTGCTTGGCGAAAGATGAGCAAGATAATTTCTTTGATGTGCTCTATTCCGACTATCATGTAGAGCGTGTATGGGCAAGCCGTAGTATCAATTCAAATCCCACCAAACGGGGCAAGCTGACAGAGATTCTTGTGCGCAATTTCTTTAATATTAAAACCCCATCTCTTTCGTTATCATGAAAAACGATGACCGATTTCAAAACTTCCTTGCTGAGTTGAAGGAAACCAACGCCGGCTTAGACTTTTATTCTGATTTTGACAAGATTGACAGGAATGTATCTGAAATAGCCTTCAGCCTTAACACTTTGAATTATCTGATAGGAAAAACCAATATCTCGGAAGCAGTAAAAGTAATTTGGGAAAGAGATAAGAAAGCCTTTGATGTCATGGATATTCTTATCGCGACACGAAGGAAAGATAACAAGCTTTTTCTCAATTCTGCGCAAGAGGCACACCCTATTCACTCTCTTTTTACCAGTGAACAGGGTGTTGTGCAGTTCTTGGAGGAGACCGGGCTTGCCGATTTATTTAGGCAAAAGAAGATAAAGGACCTTGTGGATTATGTCTTTGGTGTAGAAACAGGTTTGGACTCCAACGCGCGTAAAAACAGAAGTGGATTTATCATGGAGAGCCGCGTAGCAGGACTCCTTAATGCGGCTGGTATTTCATTCAGTGAACAAGTTTCCTCTCGCAATTATCCAGAATTGGAAGCTGTTCTCGGGGTGGATCAAAAAGTGTTTGACTTTGCCATTACCACGCAGAGCAAAACATATTTGATTGAGGTTAATTTTTACTCAGGCGGAGGCTCTAAACTGAATGAAGTCGCTCGCTCATACACAGATGTGGCTCCGAAGGTCAACAGTGTTCCGGGGCTCGAATTCGTCTGGATTACTGATGGCATAGGTTGGCATAGTGCAAAAAATAAATTGCAGGAAGCTTTCGCAGCTATTCCCAGCATTTACAATCTTACAACCATCAACGAATTTATTGATAAAATCAAGGCGCAAGGCTAAATGTTACCTTCCTACTACAAATCGTCAAACGGAGACTTCACCCTGTTACAGGGCGATTGCAAGGAACTGTTAAAGCAGTTCAATTTCACTTTTGACATGATATTCGCTGACCCTCCATACTTTTTGAGCAACGGCGGGATTAGTTGTCAATCCGGTGAAGTAGTCTGCGTTGATAAAGGAAGTTGGGATAAAGCCGAAACGCCGGAGCAAATAGAGTCATTCAATAGAGAATGGCTTTCGCTCTGTCGAGATAAACTCAGTGATAATGGAACTATATGGATTTCTGGCACATACCATAACATTTTCAGTATAGCAAACTGCTTGAAAATGCTTGGCTTCAAAATCCTTAATGTGGTCACATGGGTAAAAACCAATCCACCGCCTAATATATCTTGTCGTTTCTTTACATATTCTTCCGAATTTGTAATCTGGGCTCGTAAAAATCCCAAAAAGCCGCATTATTTTAATTACGAACTCATGAAGAAACTCAACGATAACAAACAGATGACTGATGTGTGGCATTTGCCTGCCATAGCTCGTTGGGAAAAATCATGTGGTAAGCATCCAACCCAGAAGCCGCTTTCTCTACTTTCTCGCATCATTCTTGCTTCTACTCCTGAACAAGCGTGGATTCTTGATCCGTTTTGCGGTAGCGGTACTACCGGTATTGCAGCTTCTTTGCTTGGTCGCCGATTTCTGGGCATAGACAAGGAAACTCCATTTTTAGAAATGGCAAAGCTCAGACGAGAGGAATTAAATGACGAGGACAGAAAAAAAGAGTTCTCTCGTAAAATAAGAGATTTATCCAAGCTGAGCTAAAAAAATGAATATGTGAAAGAGATTATAGGTAGCCCAAGCTGTATAAAGAAGTTATTTGAAGGTTAATTTAGAATTAAAAATTACGTACATGTCAAAAGATAATAAGGATTTTTTTCAGGAAAAGAAAGAGTGGTCTAGAACTAAAGATGCTCTTTTGGGAAGTTATCTTAAACCATATCTTGCAAAAATTCTAAGTTCGGGACACCCTCTGGTATATATTGATTCTTTTGCGGGAGCTGGTAAATATGGAGATTCGACTAATGGTTCTCCTTTAATTGCTCTAGATACAGTTAACTCAGTTTTGAAAATAACGAAAACCTTGGGGGCTAGTAAATTAATAGAGTTGATATTTGTGGAGAAGTTGCATTATGAAGAATTGTGCAACAATGTAAATCAATATGTTAGATTAAATGGAGGAATTAGCCCTACAACCATACAGGGCTGTCATGAGGAACAACTATTGAAGCTTTTGGAAAACAAGAGAAATTATAACGTATTCTTGTACATAGATCCATTTGGTGTAAAACAATTAGATTTCTCTTTATATGAAAAATTGTCAAAGCTAGGGTTTAGATCAGTTGAATTGTTAGTAAATTTTAATTCATACGGATTTTTTAGGTGGGCCTGTAGCGCATTGCAGGTGGAGGTCACGTCTTCTGAAGAGTCGCTAAACGACACATCATTTCCCGACAATCCTAATGAAGCCAACGTTTCAAGGATTGCGGGTGGTAATTATTGGAAGTATGTTATTAAACAATATAAAAACAGAAAGATTAGTGCCCATGTTGCGGAATCGCAAATAGCCCTGCTTTATAAAAGACGTCTCATGAAATGTTTCAGGTATGCGTTAGATATTCCCTTAAGAGCTAAACTTGGACATCCTCCAAAGTATAGAATGTTTCATGTATGCAATCATCATGAAGGGTGTTATCTAATGTCGGAGGCTATGCAAAAGCGTTCACATGAATTATCGCTTCATATACAGAAAGAAACAACGCAGGATTTATTCGATTTCGCAGGTTGCACAAAAAACTTACATGACGGTGAATATGTTGAGCCAGAAAAAGTAAAAAAAGGGATTGTTTCTATTGCTTCTCGTTTTAAGCGTATCCGCTATAAAGAATTAGTCGCTTGTTATGTCGTTGAATGCGGGTTAATTAATGATTTTAAAGTCATAAGAAAACATCTGGAAAATCTTGTAGATGAAGGCATTCTCAGAATCGAAAGAGAACCTAGTTATACGAAAACAGGAAAAGTTTCCTCGTTTTGGTCTGATACCTCAAAAGAAAAAGTGTATATTACATATATCGAATCATGAAAGAAGTTGCAGGATACGTTACTCGCAAATCCATGCTTTATGTTACGGGTGTCGAGTATGGAGATTATACAATGAACCATGTCTTGGGCTGTGCTCATGGTTGCAAGTATCCATGCTATGCCTTCTTGCTAAAAAGAAGATTTGGTATAGTAAAATCGTATGAAGAGTGGTTAAAACCGTATCTTGTATCAAACACGCTGGAAATACTCGATAAAGAAATTCCAAAATTAAGAAATAAAATACAATCTGTTCAATTGTGTTTTACTACTGATCCATTCATGTATGGATATGACGAGATTTCGAGAATGAGTATTCAAGTCATACGAAAGTTGAATGAAGCAGGATTAAAGTGTGTTGTGTTGACAAAGGGAATATTACCTGCTCAACTTTCATCTTTATCTCCATCCAATGAATATGGCATCACTCTTGTGTCTCTTAACGAAAACTTTAGGGTAAAGATGGAACCCAATTCTGCGCCATTGTCACAAAGAGTTGATGCTTTAAAACAGCTTCATGAAAAGGGGTGTTATACTTGGATAAGCATGGAACCTTATCCGACCCCTAATATCGAATCGCAGGATTTGTGCTCAATTTTAGAAAACGTTAAATTTGTGAATAAAATTATTTTTGGACGAACAAATTATAGCAAAGAAGTCTCGTCTTTTCAAAATCATCGTAGTTTTTATAATGAAATGGCTAACCAAGTAATTAGCTTCTGTCAAAAAAACAACATTGCATATCATATTAAGGAAGGAACATTAACGTAATTTCTTAATTGTCGACAATATATGCGCTGTATATTAATATACCAGTGTGCATACTGACAATCGAACACCGCACCACATGCAGCCGTCGCTGGTTCCGAATCAGTATGCCTACACAAACACACAAAACCCCTCCAGCAAGGCTAGGAAACTCCCGACGTTGGGATTGTCTCTATCCATCGCTTGCAAGAGTCTTTTTATCCTCTTGCAAGCGATGTTTCATTTCAGGTTGGCACTCGGTGAAAAATGGCACTTAAACTATTGATTTTGTGTTGCTTTTCAGTTCAAAGCCTCTTTGCTTGCCGATATACCCACATCTCACTAAAAATCGCCTACCTGTCGCGGCGTAGCCTTGGCGAAGACGGAAGCTCACAGAATCAACAGATTGCAGATTCGAAGCATCTTTAGTGACCCTAAAAGGCGTTCGCGCTTAGGAAAACGGGCTTCCGGCTTCTCTACGATACGCCGTGACAGGTAGGCATGCTTCCGTCTTAGGTCTTCCTTGACCTCTCTTGTCCTGAGGGGCGGTGGTAAACCGGGGAACTTATTCATCGCACACAACAGGTCAGGGGTTCGAATCCCCTATGCTCTGTAACAAGGCTCCGATTGGGTAGAGAGATGGGTGTGGCGACGCGGCCATTAGCTGACCTGACGGCCCCGCTCGCCCCCGGCTGGAGCCGGGGTACCGGCTCGGAGGTGTCCTCGCCTCTCGGGGCGCGGGAGCCCACCGGGCTTCCGCGTGTGCTCAACAACCGCTC
>CALABM010000115.1 GCA_937885815.1 uncultured Verrucomicrobiales bacterium
CGGCTACCTCATCGGGAAGGGAAGCCTCCAAATCGGGAGAATTATCTTTATTTTCATTATTCTTTTTGCCGAAAAGCTTATTCAAAAATGCCATTCCATTCACCATCTTTCTTCTTCTCGATGTCCTTGACATCAAGGGTAAGTATCTTCGATATACCATGCTCAGGCATTGTTACGCCATACAGTCTGGTAGCCGCCGCCATTGTTGTAGCCGCCACCATTGTTGTAACCACCGCCGCCATTACCGCCGTAGTTATTGTTCGGGCGCTGCTGGTAGCCGCCATTCTGCTGCTGGTAGCCACCGTTGCCGCCGTAGTTGCCGCCGCCCTGCGAGGCGCCGTCACGACCGCCAAGCAGCTGAAGATTCTCGGCGATGATGCGGATGCGGCTGCGGCGCTGCCCGGTCTGCTTGTCCTCCCAAGTATCCATCTGCAGGCGCCCCTCAATGAAGACCGGGCGGCCCTTGCTCAGGTACTGTGCGGCCACTTCACCGGTGCGGCCCCAGCATGTTACATCCAGGAAAGTGGTTTCTTCGCGGCGCTCGCCTTCGTTCGGGCCGCTGGATACGCGGTTCACAGCCAGGCGCAGTTCAGTGAGGGAGTTGCCGCGGGGAGTCTGGCGTACCTCCGGATCTGCCGTGAGGTTGCCGATAAGCATGACTTTGTTCAGATTAGCCATATGCGTATGTGTCTTGGGGTATAACGTTCAGTGCTGGAAATCCCACTCGCTCTCGCGGGAAAGTGGCGGGAAATGTGTTTCATATGTATTCTACCTGTGTATGCCCCCTCTTGACAAGCAAAAAAGCTGACTGTGCGTCAGTATTTCACGTACGATGACGGCGGTTTACGCAGGTGCGCGCGAATATTTTTTCTCCGCTGACGTGAATATAGGCTTGCATTTGAGGGCGCTGCGTTGTATAATGCGGTTCCCCACAGGCCGTGGGAAAGAACTTTTTTCCATCCATGAAAGTTGAACTCATCGAGAAAGCTGCTCAGATTGTAGGTGATAACCAGCTGCTGGTCAATATCGTATCCCAGCGTGTACAGCAACTGAATCAGGGTGCTGACCCCTATATTCCCACCACACCTGAGATGGGCAGTGGAGACATCGCTCTCACGGAGATTGTTGAGGGTAAGATTATCTGGCGTGAGGCTGATGACGAGAGTTCTCTCATTTCCGGCGCAGATTTGGAGGATGATCTCTTCATCGATATGAGCGAAATGGAGGATATGCCTGCCTCTGATGATCGCACCCTCACCGCTACCATCGATCTGTAAACCTAGCCCTTTATTCAACACAGGTCCGGTTGCCGGTGCTGAACCCGGTTACCGGACTTTTTATTTACTTTTCAGCTCTTAATTCCTAACCCCTTTATAATAGCCGCCATGGCCAAGAAACCTGCTCCTCAGTCATCACAGATTGCCGGTAATAAGAAAGCAGGCCGAGATTATGAAATTCTCGGCAAGCATGAGTGTGGCATCGAGCTGCGCGGTACGGAGGTGAAATCCATCCGCGAGGGCCGAGTGAATATATCTGATGCTTTCGCTCGCGTGGAGAAGGGGCAGCTCTTCTTGTATGGCTGCGACGTGCAGCCGTGGGAGACGGCCGGTAAGTGGTTCCAGCATGAGGCTAAGAGGCCCCGCCGTCTCCTCATGCACAAGCGTGAGATTCTGAAGCTTGAAATTCAGCAGGCTCAGAAGGGCTTTGCTCTCCCGCTGCTGCGCCTGTACTGGAAGAATGGTAAGGTGAAGGCGGAAATCGGTATTGGCCGTGGTAAGACGCACCGTGACCAGCGCTATGATCTTAAGGCGCGTGTGGAAATGATGGAGGCTCGCCGTGAGGTTACCCGCTTCAATAAGGGAGGCGGCTGGTGATGCCCGGCGCTCCCGGAGCGCTCTTTATATATTTATGACAACGAAAACGATACTCATTACAGCAGTGTGCGCCCTGTGTGGCTTCGGCACGCTGCAGGCAGAGGAAACGGCAAGTGCTGTAGCGGCAGCTCAGGTGGCTCAGCAGGAAGTAGCTCACCCCTTCTTTCAGGATGAGCCTTATCCCGCATGGTCGCGCATGACTGCTGAGCGCGGTTTGGCAGATGTGCGTGCTGCGCTTGCCATTGCCCGCGAACGTATAGCTGCCGTGTGCGCTGTGCGCCCCGAGGAGGCTACCTTTGAGAATACCTTTCTCGCATACAGTGAGGCCTCATATGAAATGGGGATTGCCTATGGTTACCTGAACCACCTCAGCTCTGTGATGGACAGCACGGAAATGCGTTCTGCCATGGAGGCGCTTATCCCTGAGCTGACGGCTTTTGATGCTGAAATCATCGCGAACGAACAGCTTTGGCACGTGCTGAAGTCCGCCTCTGAGCAGCCTTGGGTGAAGGAGCTTTCCCCCGCCCGCCAGCGCCTTGTGCAGCAGACGGTGGAGGGCTTCCAAGATAGCGGTGCAGATTTGTCTCCTGAGCAGAAGGCCCGCAAGGCTGAGATTGAGCAGGCCCTTGCTGAGCTTACCCTACAGTTTGAGAAGAATGTGCTGGATTCCCAGAATGCGTGGAAGCTCCTTGTGCTGGAGCGTTCCATGCTGGATGGCATGGCGGATGATTGGATGGCCAAGGCTCAGGCCGAGGCTGTGCGCCGTGGCCTGATTGAGGAAGGCGAGCAGGGCTGGTGCATCACGCTGGATTATGAGAGCTATGGCTCCGTGCTGCGTGATTGTAATTGCGAGGTCACGCGTAAGAAGTGCTGGGAGGGGCTTTGCTCTCTCGGTGCCGTGGGCGAGTGGAATAATGAGCCCATCGTGGAAAAGGTGATGAAGCTGCGCCGCGAGCTGGCAGAGCTGCTGGGCTTCCGTAATTATGCGGATCTGATGACTCACCGCCGCATGGTGGGTGGCGGTGATAACGCCATGGCCTTTATTGATTCCATGGCTGCTAAGGTGATGCCCGCCTTCCGCGAGGAGTGCCAGCAGCTGTTCGACTACGTCTCCCGCTGTGAGGGGCGCAACGTCATGTTCCTGGACCCCTGGAACCGCCGCTATTATCTGAACAAGATGTCACGTGAGCTGTACCAGTTCAATCCTGAGGAGCTCCGCCCGTATCACCCTGCTGAGAGTGTTATTAGCGGCATGCTCTCCCTTTACAGTAAGCTGCTCGGGGTGAACTTTACTGAGATTCCCACCGTTTGTTTGGAACCCGGTGAGACCGGCCCTGAGGGTATGGTGGAGGTGTGGCACCCCAGCGTGAAGCTCATTAAGGTGACGGATGCCACCACAGGAAACCACTTGGGCTCTTTCTATATGGACCTCTATCCCCGCCCCAGCAAGCAGGGTGGTGCTTGGGTCATGCCCATGCGTTTCGGGGTTTCTGAGGCGCCCGGTACTCCTCACACGCCGCACTTGGCAGCGCTTGTGGGTAATTTGACGTCTCCTGTGGGGGATGCTCCCGCTCTCTTCAGCCATTATGATGTGGAGACGCTCTTCCATGAGTTTGGGCACATGATGCACGTGATGCTGAGCGATACGGAGCTGCGTGAGCACTGCGGCACCCGCGTGGCTTGGGACTTCGTGGAACTGCCCAGCCAGATGTTCGAGAACTGGACCTGGGTGCCCGAGGGCATTGCTGCATACTCCGGGCATTATCAGACCGGTGAGCCCATGCCCGCTGAACTGGTGGAGAAGCTCGTGCGCAGCCGTTATTTCATGCCTGCCATGGACAATATGGGCCAGCTCTGCATCGGTAAGTTGGATTTGGAGATGCACATGAACTACGAGAGCCGCTTCGCCGGCCGCCCGTTGGATGCAGCTTCCGCTCAGCTGTTGGACCCGTGGAGTGTACCTGTTTCCATCACGGCGCCTTCCATGATGCGCCACCTGACGCACTGCATCAGCGGTGGTTATGCCGGCGGCTATTACTCCTACAAGTGGGCAGAAGTGCTCTCGGCGGATGCCTTTACTCGTTTCCTTCGTGAGGGCGTGATGAACACCGACACCGGCGCCTCCTTCCGTGAGTCCGTGCTCCGCCAAGGCGACAGCAAGCCCGCTTCCGAGGTTTACCGCGACTTCATGGGCCGTGACCCGAACCCGGATGCTCTCCTGCAGGCTCAGGGCCTTATGCCCGAGTAAAGATTGTACAGATATTCATTAACCAACCGGCGGCCGCTACTGTGTGGCCGCCGGTTCTTTTTTTGAGCTATGTAGCGCACAAAAAAAGAGCGGCTGCCGATGTGGCGCCGCTCTGAAAAGGGTTGCTGAGCCGGGATATTATTCCCACTCGATGGATGCCGGGGGCTTGGTGCTGATGTCGAAGAGGACGCGGTTGATGCCCTTAACTTCGTTCAGGATGCGGTTGGAAGCCTCACGCAGCAGGTCGTAGGGAAGCTGTACCCAGTCGGCCGTCATGGCGTCCTCGGATACGATGGCGCGCAGGTTCGTGGCGAACTCGTAGGAACGCTCGTCGCCCTTCACGCCCACGGTCTTCACGGGGATGAGACCGGCGTATGCCTGCCAGCACTTGTCGTACCAATCCCACTTGCGCAGGGTGCCGATGAAGATGGCGTCACACTCGCGGATGATGTCCAGACGCTCCTTAGTCACTTCACCGGGGCAGCGCACGGCAAGGCCGGGGCCGGGGAAGGGGTGGCGCCAGAGGATGTCGTGGGAAATGCCCATGGAGGCACCAAGCTCACGCACTTCGTCCTTGAAGAGGAAGGCGAGCGGCTCGATAACCTTGCCCTCTTCCTGCATCTTGAGCACACGCTCCACGCGGTTGTGGTGGGTCTTAATGACGGAGGCCTTGCTCTTGGCGTTGGAGGCGCTCTCAATCACGTCCGGGTACAGGGTGCCCTGTGCGAGCATCTCGGCATCACCCACGGCGTCCCAGAACACATCAATGAAGAGGTTACCGATGATACGGCGCTTCTTCTCCGGAGCGGTCTCACCGGCCAGAGCGGTCAGGAAGCGCTCGGAAGCGTCCACAGTCTCGATATTGACACCCATGCGAGCGAAGTTGGCCTGAACTTCCTTGGCCTCGTCCTTACGCAGCAGGCCGTTGTCCACGAAGATGCAGCGTACATTCACACCGGCCTCGTGCAGGAGCACGGCCAGCACGGTGCTGTCCACACCGCCGGATACACCGCAAACCACCTGCTTGTCGCCCACCTTAGCGCGGATGTCCTCGATGAGCTCGCGCTTGAAGTCACCGATGTCGAAGGGAGCAAGCTCCTTGGCGTAGGAGAGGAAGTTCTTCAGAATGGTGCGGCCCTCGTGGGAGTGCGTCACCTCCGGGTGGAACTGGATGCCGAACATGGTATCACCCCACTGGAGGGAAACGGGTACGCCGTCACTGTTACGGGCGATTACCTTGCAGTTGTCTGCGAGGTGGTCCACGGTATCAGAGTGGCTCATCCACACCTGAGAGGAGGGGGACATATCTGCATACAGGCCTTCCAGCTTCTCGGGAATGAGAGCAGCGGGGCCGTATTCGCGCTTGTTGCTGCTGCGCACGGTGCCGCCGTTCTTAATGTTCAGCAGCTGCATGCCGTAGCATACGCCCAGAACGGGTACGTTGAAGGAGGTAAGCCACTCGAAGTCAATATCCGGGGCATCCGGTTCGGAGGTGCTGCGGGGACCACCGGAGAGGATGATGGCTCCGGGCTCGCTGATTTCGTGCAGGTCCTCCAGCGCGTAAAGCTTGGCCAGGAAGCCCAGCTCGCGCACGCGGCGCACGATGAGCTGCGTGTACTGTGAGCCGTAGTCGATAACGGCAACAATGTGTTTCGGCGTCATAAAACTGTGTGATTTAACGTGTGGAACACTTGGTGTTTCAGGTATTGTAACATATCTACAGCGTAAAGTGAAGCCCAAATTTGAATTACGATTAAGGAATTATCCGCCGCCGCTCCTCCGGAGCTTTGGTGTGACGAGCGATTTACGAAGTTAGTGGCCTAGCTCTCTGCGCTCGCAGGAGGGGTGGCGTGCAGGGGACGATGAATTATGGCGCGGAATTCCCGTCAGAATGCTGCTTTTAGCTTGACAGGCGCGGTGGTGGTTTTTATACTGTCCGCGTATGGGTGCGCCGTCGTGTGCACGCATGTTGACGGGCTATGCAGCCGCGGCAGTATGGGTTCATCCCCTGAAAAGGAGGACTCGCCGCCTGTTGCAGAGCATGGCGCCCATAGCAATCCCCCACATTATTAAACTTTTACACATGTCACGTTTTTTAAAGAAATTAGCCGGGTGGTTCTCGTATGACATCGGGATCGACCTCGGCACAGCCAATACGCTGGTATACATCAAGGACCAGGGTATTGTGCTGCGAGAGCCTTCAGTGGTAGCCATGAGTGGTGACCGAGTGAAGGCCGTGGGTGAGGATGCAAAGCGAATGGTTGGCCGCACGCCCGGCAGCGTGGTGGCTATTCGCCCGCTGAAGGACGGCGTAATC
>CALABM010000116.1 GCA_937885815.1 uncultured Verrucomicrobiales bacterium
ATATTGGATAACTGAACGCTTACTGCCGATGGTCAGGTTCGTGATACCCCTGCGCAGAAATGAAAGCAAAATACGCTGACTATATGTCGATTGATGCCCCGTTTCTGTAATCTTTGGGACACATGTGCGTCACAGGTGTCCAGAAAAATAAAATACGCCATCAGAGCCCCCTTGTTCGTTTTTATCCTTTCTGCCAGATAACACGAGAACCAGCCGTTAGGCGAAACGACGCCTCCCAACATATTCCCTGCGTGGCAAGAATTCGGGAAATTTCAGGAGTGATGTCCTGATACAGCACAAAATCCATTTCCTCCCCATCGCTGAAAACAAAGCTAATATGAGCATTCTCATCTATCCACAGGTCATCATCCTCCCACCATTCTTCCAGCCGAACCAGTTCCCCGGCAAGCAGACGCTTTTCCACGCAAGCTAAGTGCTCCAGCTGAAGTTGGGCAACCACAAGTCTTTCGCGCTCTTTTCGCGCAAGCCTCCGACGCTCTAACGGAATGGCGCAAAAATCAATGATACTCAAAACGACGAAAACAAAAACACTCAGCCACCCCTCTACATCGCCCCCTCGACTGCCAACCAGCACAGCTGACAGCAGCGCAAACAGCATCAAAGCCCAAGGTCTTATGGCACGAAACGAGAACACGATACAGGCATTATAGCAACCCTAAACATACTAAGCAAGACATTCAACTTTTTCGATAACGTATTTATAGCATTGGACGAGAACGAAATCAAATCTAATCACTCTTCTTTTTTAAGAACCGGAGGACAGCTACCCTGCCGATTAGGGAGACTGTCAGACCGCTAGTAAGAGCTCAGGCATATATATGCCGGATAACTTTATTTCAATTGATTAACAGGTGACGTTTTGTTATAATCACGCGTGTAATTTTTTTCTTTATGAAACTTACTCATTTTCATATAGTCTCCATGGGGCTGATGGCCGGATTGCCTGCCGCAGGCGGTTCTACTTATGACGCAGCAACCGGAACCGGTACTGTGTGGGCTCAGGATGTTTCACAAGAGCGCGGTTGGTATGATGCCAATAAAATTGATAATAATGATGGCGATGCGGACGATAACATGTGCTATGCCGCCTCGGCCGCGAACCTCATCGTCTGGTGGCAGAATGGCGAATATGGTAAGAATCTTACATCTTCCGCCCCCAGAGATATCAATGATATCTGGCAAACGTACGTAACGAGTAATGATAATAAGGAAAATTGGAGCACAGGCGGAAAACAGGGCGCTGCCCTGAACTGGTGGGTTTCGGGGGTGTATTTACCACAAACTGACGCTGACATGGAGCGATTTTTCTCTGAAACAGTGTGGGAGACTCCGCTGACATTTCAGCCTTTCGAGGGGTATTATTTCGATCAGTATGGGCTTACGCAGTCGCAGCTCGGAGCCCTCATCCATGAGACATGGATATATGCTTACACCCCCTGGAGCATCTCGGCTGTTGATTTCAGGGAGCTTTTTAATACGGGTTCCTGTATTGCTCTTACCATCTACGCCGAAGGTGCTCCTTGGTCCCATGCTATCACGATGTGGGGGGCAGAGTATGAAAAAGGCGAGCTTACAGCACTATGGCTTACGGATTCTGATGATTATACCGTAACCACAGCCCCCAGACTTTTCAGGGTTGGGGCCGAACTAACAACAGATGAGAATGGGGTAGAAAAAATCTTCCTCGACAAAGAAGTTTATGGCGAAGGTTTTTTTATTGCCGAAGTATACGCGCTGAATGCCAGAGCGTCCGAAAGCTGGCAGCTTGTCCCCGAACCCACAAGCGCAACACTCTCCCTCCTTGCTTTGGCTGGTTTGGCTGCCCGCCGTCGTAGAAAGTAAAGCTCAGTCTTCATACCATCAATCGCAGCACCATTGCTCCTGCGGGGTAAACGCTGCGCGGTACTTGCCTCGGCCTAGCCCTGCAAGGACGAAGCCGCTTCCCTGTTGCCTTACAGCCGTCGGCAACTTTGCCTACAATGCGGCACAGAATCATGGCATGCTCACTGCAACAGGCAGGAGTAAGCTTATTCTAATGTATTGGATAGTAACACCTTGGGAGATAACTCCGCCGATTCGGGAGTCTGTCATATCGCTTGTAAGAGGTCAGGAAAAATGAAATACGGCTAATTTTCCGGCGGTATCTACTCATGAATCTTCAGGGGTATCTGCATATTCTGAGAGCCAGGCTACAAATGCTTCATGACGCGCCAGAACATTCCCGCAGAATTTCTCAAAATGCTTCTTTTGAGATGCCGGGGTAATCGTGACTTGCCCTTGCTGGCAAATAGCAAGCCCGGCAGGAGCCATGCCAAGCAGACCGGGGGAGCAGGAGAGCTTTGCCTTTCCGCAGGCTTGTTTTATCTCGCTGTCGCGAAGCTCGCTCGGTGATGGCGAGTAAAAAATTGCGACCCAGCTATCAGCCTCGGGCTGCAAATGTACTTGGATTATATATCCCTGGCCATCATTCCATGACAGGAAATGGTTTGCCGGCTCATAACAAGCAAGCTCATCTTTTTCGGCCAGCTCCTCAAAGTTAGCCAACAGCTCGTCGCGCTTCAACGCAAAGGTCATTGTGGTGCTCTTCAACTTGCGGGCCGGAAGAGTTGCCCATTTTTTGCGCTTTCTCATTTCACACCACCCTTCTACATCATTTAGGAAGCACGCCACCATGAAGATGCTCAGCTCCAACCCCAAGAAGAAGGCGATGAAGTACTCCAGCCACCAGCACACCGGCATCATCACTGCACCTAGGCAGAACAGCAAAATCGTTATAAAAAAGCGTCGCTCCCCTAACTTCTTAAATATAAAGAAACGATATAGAATGCAAACAATAAAGAGAATAAGAATGAGTAACATAAGTGCGGGAGGTGGTTCTGCCCGGAAATATATCATTTTCTCACCCCCTTAGCAAGTGCAAATGCTCTTATATGGAGAGCCGGTTGTACGTTGGTGAGGGGGCATACAGCGACTCGGTGCATGTGCTATCCACCGCCTGTGTCGGCAAACCGGCAGCCGGTACCCGAAACCTCCACAGCTACACTTTCTCTGCAGGCGCTGGCCGGCTTGCCCATGTGTCGCCGCCGCGAGCAAGCGTCATCGGCAACAACAATGCCGGAAACTCGCAACAAAATCCTCCTCCACGCTTGAACAGAGGAGCGGGAATGGCTATAATGCGGGCATGTCAAAAAAGGCAAAGTCAGAAAAAACGCACCATCATCCCCTCCTAGAGTGTTTCAGCCCTGATGCATTGGCCGAGGCCGAGGAGTTTCTGGCGAGGATTGACGAACGCCGTCAAGCGTATGAGCCTGACAGTGTGGAGCTTTCGCCGCTTCGCCAAAGTCTTATAGCCCGTATTAAAGCTGCTTTTTCCGGGGTAACCTGCTACCGAGAACCCCGAATGCTGCTTGGCGGCGAAGCAGAGGACGACTACTTGAGCCCGGACGCTCAGGCTCTGCTTACCCCTCTGGAGGAACGCGATGACTGGGAGGATATTCCCGATGACCTGCTTCATGCCTGTTCCTGCGCACTGAGCTATGTGGGGCCCCATGCCTATCGTTTCCTGATTCCCCGCTTCATGGTGGGGGCTTTGCATAATGTGGTGGATATTTATCCCGGTTCGAGCCCCACATCTGACCTGGAGGTCTTCGCACGATGGAAGATGTACGACCTCAGCCCTGAACAGCAACAGTGTCTTACTGATTTCCTCAATCTGGAGTGTGTGGAAGCGGACGATCCTCGCGACCAATTTTTACCATGGGAGCACGATGAGTACCGCGCCGAATATGCCGACCACATGGATTATCTCGAATACGGAGCTCTACTTGTGCAGCGGTATGCCGAACGCGAAGGGATCAAGGCGTAATTTAAATGAAGAAAACACCCTCTGCAAGACTAGCCCCCCCAAGGCTGGTCAAGAATCAGACTCAGATCTCGTCCATCGCTTGCAAGTGCCTTTTTGCTGCCTTGCAAGCGATGTAACAGTCTCTAGTATAGCGTTCGGGAAATAACTGGTATACCCCCTGGTGAATAACCAGACTGACAAATTGGAATTTGTCTCTCTTTCAAGCTGAATTTGTAAACTTAATATTTTTTGATTGTTCTTACAAGTTCATATTGATATGTCTTAAAATATTTATTCCAGAATCCTCGTGCATTCGGATTAGCCGTTCCGTGTCCAACCCATAGATATCTGGCATCCTTTTGTTTTTCATGTTCAATGACAAATTGAAGCAAATCTTTAGAAAGAGAACTTCCTCTATATTTCGGCATCACATATATTTCCCCTACATTTACCGATTTAGTGCTATGAAAAGCAAACACATCTGATTCACTATTACTTTGTATCATTCCAATTATTTTATCATCCTTTGAAAAAGCAATATGAAGATTCGTCTCTAAATCCATAAAAAATTCTTTGTATACCTTCTCTGTAAATTCATAACCTGGATAAAAAACAGGTGCCTGTTTCAGATGTTTAATTATTGCATCTGTCAGGGTCCATATTTCATCCCAACGTTTTTCAATTTCATCTTTCTCCAAAGTCTTAATTGTATATGTATCGTTAAATTGGTAAGGATAATCTGTAATTTCAAGTCTTCCTTGTTCGTAAATATAGCCAAATTGCATCATTGAAAACAATGCCAATGCTTCATAATCATGAGCATATAGATTTATTTGAAATTTTGTATCACCATTACTTATTACTGCGTCTGACAGTTTACAGAATAATTTTGACAATATCTTTTCTGATGAAGCATAATATCCATACACGGGCACATGGCAAGTTTGAATTCCATCATTACTCCATAAAGAATAGTATAGAACACCTTGTTCATCAACTCCATTATCAATAACAATGCTGTTCATATCAGATAATTTATCACATATCTTTTCTTTAAATAATTCAAATGCTACAACTTCTAGTATTGAATTGTTTGAACATTCCATCAGATATTTTTCATACAATTTTTCAATCATGACGATTTTCCACCTCGTTCATCAATCAACAATATAGTCTTAAATTTTTTTCGTCAAATTCCCATTTATGGGCTAGTTATTTTCCGAACACCAAAAGCGTGGAGGGCATTAGATTGCTTTGCCACCGGAGACTTTGATTACTTGGCCGGTTATCATGCGTGCTTGGGTGCCGGCCAGGAATAATATCGTCTCCGCTATATCTTCCGGTTGAATGAGTTGCCCCAGCGGGATTAGGGGAAGGACGGATTGTTCCAGCTCGGTGTTAATCCACCCCGTTTGCGTGGGGCCGGGGGCTACGCAATTCACGGTGATGCCGTGGGGTGCTACCTCCAGCGCGATGCTGCGTGTGAGCGCCTCCAGTGTGGCCTTGCTCGCGCCGTAGGTTATCTGCCCCGGGAACACCTGAGCGGCATCGGTGGAGAGGTTGATGATTCTGCCGTAGTCACCGCGCTGCTGTACGAACGCGTTCATCATCAGCAGGCTTCCGCGCACATTCACGGCAAAGGTGTCGTCTATCACCTGTCGGGTGATGCTCTCGATAGTGTCGATTCCGTCCATGTCGCAGTCGGCGGCATTGTTCACCAGAATATCCACGTGGCCGAAGCGTTCCCTAGCGGCGGTATAGATGCCTTTTACTGCCGACTCGTTGGCGATATCGCTTTCCAAAATGAGGTAATCTGCCTTCAGCTCGCGCAGCCGGTTCGCCACCTCATCGGCATTGCCCGCATTGGCCATGAAATACCGATCCGCGCCATTCCGGTCGGTCTTTGTCGCGTCATAGGCTCGCGGCAGCCGCCTGTATACCAGCACCACCTTGGCACCTTCGCGGGCAAACGCACACGCAGTCGCAGCCCCAATTCCTTGCGGATTGTTGGCTCCTGTAATCAGAACCACCCTATCATTTAAGCCATAATCAACCATCTGTCTCTTTCCCCTGTGTTATATGCTTTTAACTACGTGCAGTATAGCAAGCGCTGGCTCATGATGCAAGCGTAGATAGAATGAGTAGGTACTCTTTTTCAAAAGTGTTGGCTATGCTATTTGATGAGATGGCTTGAAAATATTTTGCGTTTGTGCTATTCTATAGCGAGAATATAAGTCTCCAGTGAGTTTTACTAAACTTAGTTGTTCGAACTTTAGTCACAAAATGCTAGTATACAAAAGATTGTAGGAATTCTCCATCTTTGGTAGCCCGAAGTCTTGTTCGAACAAAACACCAATATAAGCCCCTAAGTTTGTACTGAAAATGCTCCAAAAAAAGGCACCCGACTGGGTAGAGAGGTGGAAGGGTGTGGCGTCGCGGCCGTTTAATGCCACGGCCTGTTGACTCGCCGCCGCCCCATCGGCTATCGCCTCGGCGTCTCGCCCCTTGCGGGGTAAACGCTGCGCGTTTATCCAAGTTGCCTTACAGCCGTCGGCAACTTTGCCTGCGATGCGGCATGGGAACCA
>CALABM010000117.1 GCA_937885815.1 uncultured Verrucomicrobiales bacterium
GGTAATGAGCACGTCGATACCCAGCTTGTCGGTCTCAATCTTGGAACCGGCGGCGGAGGATACGGCATCCACCAACCACACGACATCCGGGTACTTCTTCATGACCTCGGCGATTTCCTCCACGGGGTTCTGAATACCGGAGGATGTTTCGTTATGAGTCACCGTGATGACGTCATACTTACCGGTAGAGAGTGCAGCATCCACCATTTCGGGGGTGGTGGGCTCGCCCATCTCGCTGGAGAACTTGTCAGCGGGGATGCCGTTAGTGACGGCCATCTTGTACCACTTATCGCCGAATGCGCCCACGGAGAACACCGCAGCACGCTTGGCTGTGCAGGAGCGGATGGCACCTTCCATGAGGCCGGAACCGGAAGAGGTGGAGAGCAGAATGCGGTTATCGGTGTAGAGCACCTTCTGCATGTTGTCCGATATGCGCTTCTGAATCTCGGAGGCCTTCTTGGAGCGGTGGCCAATCATCGGCAGGCTCATCTCAGAAAGTATGTCTTCCGACACGATGGTCGGACCCGGAATAAACAGTTTGATAGCCATAAAAAGAAATAAATCGTGGTGAACACTATGCTTTTAACACAGTATCCCGGTAAAAGCGAGAACAAAGTGACGCGTTGACAAAAATGAAGGTTGCTTTATGTCATAAAAAAGTGTAGCATAATGCTTGTATGAAGTTTCTCAGCCATTTCATTGTTTTGCTGCTTGCTGTCTGTGCACATTGTCCGGCAGAGGCGGATTCTGCGAATCCGCGCATTGTTAACCGAGTAGCTGCTACTGTGAATGGCAGGCCTATTACCTCCAGTGAGGTGCGCTCTCGTTTGGCTCCCTACGTTCGTGAGCTTACGATGCTGTACCCTCGACAGGGGCCGCGTTTCAATGCTGAGCTTGTGCGTGCTAAGAAGGCTGTGCTGGAGGAGCTTATTGAGCGTGAGCTGGTGCTTTGTGAGTTTGAAAATGGCGGTCTGATGATTCCTGATAGCGCTATCAACGAGGAAATTAATCGCCGTATCTTGAACCAGTTCAATGGTAATCGTGATGCGCTCTTGGAGAATCTTCGCCGCAGTGGTATGAGCTATGGTGAGTTCCGTGATTCCGTGCGCCGAGAGCTGACAGTATCTGCCATGCGCAGTTCTCGTTATGACCGCGGTATTCCTCCCACTCCGGATGAAATTCAGGCTGAGTACCGTGCCACCCGTTCGGATTATCGTGACATGACGCAGGACTCCATCTCCTACGATAAGATTTTCATTCCCATGCAGAATCCGGATGACCCCAATGCTACTCCGGAGATGCAGTATGCTCTGAGCGAGCAGCTTGTGCGTGATATTGAGAGCGGTGCTATTACGTTTGAGGAAGCTGCCCGCCGCCACTCCCGTGATATTCATGCTGAGGACGGTGGCCGCTGGCCATTTGTGAAGCGCTGTGACCTTGCTGTGGAGTTTGCCAACATTGTGTTTTCACTGCCCAAGGGGCGTGTGACCGGTCCCTTGGTGGATCCTCGCTTGGGCTTCACCATTGTGCGAGTGGTGGAAAAGCGCTTGGCTCCTGCGCCTTCTCTGAATGCCCGTGGCGTGCGTGCTCGCGTGGATGAGGCTGTGCGCCGCCGTAACAACGAGCGCCGCTACCGCGAGTGGGTGGAGCGCCTGCGCGGCAGGGCTATTATTCGTACTTATATCTAAATTGCCCTTCACGGGCTGAAGCATTTGTACCCCCGGTTGCATGTTAAGCACCCGGGGGTATTTGTCATCGTGTGATTTTGCTTGAAAAAATGGGCAGATTGCGCTACCCTGTCTGCGCGATGAATATCAAACTGTTTAAGGACCTCTGCGAGGCAACCGGCGCCGCCGGTTTTGAGTACGGCATTCGTGACCTCATCATCAAGGAAATGACGCCGCTGGCTGATTCCATCACCGTGGATAACATCGGTAATGTAACGGCCCTTATTAAGGGCAAGAGCAGTGATAAGAAGATTATGTGCGCTGCTCACATGGATGAAATCGGTTTCATTGTGCGCCATATTGATGATAATGGCTTCATCCGTATCTTGCCCCTCGGTGGTTTTGACCCCAAGACCCTCACCGCTCAGCGCGTTATCGTGCATGGTACGAAGGATCTCCCCGGCTGCATGGGCGTGAAGCCCATCCACGTGATGAGCCCTGAGGAGCGCACCAAGATGCCCGCTGTCACGGATTACGTGGTGGATGTAGGTCTGCCCAAGGAAGAGGTGGAGAAGTATGTATCCCTCGGTGATTCCATCACTCGCGTGGGCGACCTTGTGGAGATGGGTGATTGCCTGAACGTGAAGAGCATCGACAACCGTGGCGGTTGCTTCCTGCTTATCGAGGCCATCCGTGCCATTCTTGAGGCCGGTGAGAAGCCTTGCTATGACCTCTACGCCGTGTTCTCCGTGCAGGAGGAGGTTGGCCTTCGTGGTGCTCAGGTTGCCACGCTGGCTATCCAGCCTGACTTCTCCTTCGCTCTCGATGTGACCATCGCTTTCGATACTCCCGGTTCCGGCGCTCACGACAAGTGCACCGTGCTCGGTAAGGGTACTGCTATCAAGGTGTATGACGGTACTCTCATCACTGATAACCGCATGGTGAAGTTCATGCAGGCTCTCTGCGAGGAGAAGGAAATCCCCTACCAGCTTGAGCTGCTTGCCGCCGGTGGTACGGATGCCGGCGCCATGCAGAAGTTCTGCGCCGGTGGCTCCATTGCCGGTGCTGTTTCCATTCCTGTGCGTAACGTGCACCAGAGCATCGAAATGGCTCACAAGGTGGATATTCAGGCCAGTGTGGACCTGCTTGCTGCTTGCTTCTCCTCCCTCACTCGCTGGGATTGGAGCTGGGAGCGCAAGGTGCGCACCTTGGCGAAGTAAAAAACACTATTTTCTGAGGAAGGCGGCTTAGTGGCCGCCTTCCTTTGTTTTGAATCACAATATGAACAGTAGAGCGACTGGGCTGTTTAACCTCTGGGTGTGCGGGGGATTTTTGTTGCTCAATTATCTGGTGTGGCAGTGGGCAATCGGATTTTTCGAGGATGTACTGTTTGCTCTGGTGGCCGACATGATGACCGGTGGTATAGCGGCGTGTGTGCTGATGCTGCTTGAGCTTTGCAGACATGATGACGCTTCGCCGGTATTTCGTCGTTCATTGCGTGTGTCGGTGCTCTTACTGCTACCGTTGCTTGTGCTCAATATAGCGGTGCAGGGGGATGCACTGGGGCTGATAGCCGCGATAGTGTTTAGTGTTGCGCACGTGTTGATATCGCTCATCGTGGCGGGTTGTCTTTATGTCCGCGCCAAGTGAGTGTAAGATATACATTCCGGTTGACTTGAGGGGTGTTATGTGCTAATATGCCGCGACCTTAAAACCTCAAACCGCTTATGACTTTTTACGAAGAACTTGAATGGCGTGGGCTTGTGAACCAGATTTCCAGCCCCGATCTGATTGAAAAGCTCAACAAAGGCGGGCTGACCTTCTACATCGGCACAGATCCGACGGCGGACAGCCTGCATCTGGGCCATTATTCCAGCTTCCTTATTACCAAGCGTCTGCGTCAGGCCGGGCACACTCCGATTCTGCTCGTAGGTCTGGCAACAGGTCTTATTGGTGACCCTCGCGGTACTGTGGAGCGTGAGCTGAAGCAGAAGGAAGAGGTGTTCCGCAACTATGAGGCTCTGAAAGCCCAGGTGGAAAAGATTTTCGGCTTCGAGGTCGTCAATAACTACGACTGGATTAACCAGCTGAATGTCATTGACTTCTTCCGTGATTACGGTAAGTACATCAACGTGGGTTACATGCTCACGAAGGAGCATGTACGCCGCCAGATGGAAAGCGGTATTTCTTACGCCGAGTTCTCCTACATGCTCATTCAGGCCATCGACTTTAAGTACCTGCACGAGAACCGTGGCGTGGACTTGCAGGTGGCCGGCAGTGACCAGTGGGGCAATATCACCACCGGCATCGAGCTTATCCGCAAGACCACCGGTGATGAAGTATACGCTCTTACCATGCCGCTGGTGACAGATTCCCAGGGCAACAAGTTCGGTAAGAGTGAGGGTAATGCCCTCTGGCTGGACAAGAATAAGACGTCCCCCTATCAGCTCTATCAGTTCCTTATCAATGCTGAGGATTCTCAGGTTATCACCTACCTGAAGCGCCTCACCTTCCTGACGCCTGAGCAGATTATGGAGATTGAGGCCGAGCACATGGCTCACCCCGAGCAGCGCCTCGCTCAGCAGGCTCTCGCCCGCGAAATCATCTCTGACCTGCACGGTATTGAGGAGTTTGAGAAGGCTGTGGATATTTCCAAAAAGCTTTTCGCTGGTGATTATAAGAGCCTGAGTCTGGCTGATGTGAAGGCCGGTATGAGCAACGTACCCCATGTGAAGCTTACTCCCGGTGCACTTGTGGATGTGCTTGTGAACAGCAAGGTGTGCGCCTCCAAGCGCGAGGCCCGTGAGTTTATCGGTAACGGTGCTATTTCCCTGAATGGTGAGGTGGTGAAGGACCCCGCCTTTGAGGTGACTCAGGAGCTGGCTATTGGCGGTGAAGTGCTTGTCATCCGCCGTGGCAAGAAGAAGTTCTACCTCGGGGAGTTCTGATGAAAACCCTCCGGCCGCTTATTCCTTCCGTACTGGCTCTGCTCTGTGTGCTTCCTGCATATGGGGCTGAGCCTCAGCTTGCCATGCCTCCTGCGCTGCTGGAGGCCATGGCCGGTAATGAGCCGTATGCCTCGCTTGTGGAGTACGGGCTACCGCTGCTGACCACGGCTGAGGAAGTGGCCGAACTGCCGGAGGAGCTGCGCCGCAGCCGAGCCGTGGCTATTAAGAGGGTGCTGATGGAGCAGATGATACAGGCTCGGGCAGACAGGCACTGTATTACAGCGGAAAATTATGCTCACAGCGCTCAGCGTGCTCTGGAGCTGGGTGCGCCCACAGTATTTGCTTTGTATCAGAAGCTACTGGCAGAGGATGAGCTTTCGGCCCGCGAAAGCTACATCGTGCGCTCTGCGCTCAATACGCTGTATGAAAACTACGGCATTAATTATCTCGCTCTGCGCTTCTTCGTGGAGGGGGCTGAGCTGAGTACAGAGGATGCTCTGGAAATTGCCGGGTGGATTCCTTTGGAGGGGCTGTTTAATATTATCCGTGAGGAGGATTTGACGCTTCCTTTGCTGGAGAAGCAGCTCCATGAGCTGGCCGCTGTGAATGAGGAGCTGGTGAGAGTATTCTCCGGTATTCAATCAGCGGAGCAAGCGGAGGGCGCTCTGCCGGAGTTGCTCCCGCTTTTGGTGCGTTTTGAAGCTACTTCAGGTTTGAGAAAGTGTGCCACTCCGCAGCAGTTTCAAGTTTTGAACTTCCGCCATGGCGCTCTGATGAGGAGTATAGGTTCTTCCCTGCCTGCTGAGCGTATTCGCCTGCGTGAAGCAGATTATTACGGTAATGTACGCCTTAAGGTACTGAATCTGCTGCTCAACTGAGTTCCTCGGCTGAGGTATCTCTGGGCAGAGAGTCGCTTTTTGTTTGACATTTGTCGCTTCATGTGGTAGTAATCATACCATGTTTAAGCGTATTTTCTTAATGGTGGCCTGCCTGTTGGGAGCCCTTTATCCAGTGGCTTCCGTTGCGAATGCTGGTGACGCTCGCCAAGCTGAATCTTGGACCTCTCCTCATCCCTTGTCTTTGGAAGAATCCGCTCGTGTGGCTCTGCTTCCGTTCCCTCAACAAGTTGAATGGCGTGATGGGTCCCTGAATGTGAGAGGAAAGGAGCCTTCGCAGCAAGGTGATGTGAATGATATGCTGCGTACGGCTCTGCACGATTATCAGGCCGGAAGAAGGCAAGGGAATGGTACTTTCCCCGTTATGTGCACGCTGAAGGCTGATGCTCTGCCTGCGGATAAGTCTGCTGAGGGGTATCGTTTGAGTGTGGGGCAGGGCGGTGTGACTATCAGTGCTGTTACGGAGGCCGGCCTTCTGAATGGCTTCCAGACTCTGCGCCAGATGCTTCTTACCGGTGGCGGCCGCCTTCCGTACTGCGAAATGACGGACTGGCCCGCCTTCCGCTACCGTGGTTATATGCAGGATTGCGGCCGTAATTTCCGCACCGTGGAGCGCCTGAAGCAGGAGCTCTCTCTGGCTGCTCAGCTGAAGGTGAACCTCTTCCACTGGCACCTCACGGATTATCCGGCATGGCACGTGGAGTGCCGTTGCTACCCCGTTCTGAATGCACCGCAGCACCGTACCCGTGATAAGAATGATACGTATACCTACGCGCAGATTCGTGAGGTTTTCGCCTATGCTGCTGCTCGTAATATCACCATCATTCCTGAGCTGGATATGCCTGGCCATAGCGCATACTTTGATCGTGCGTTTGGCTTTCGCATGCATACTCCTCAGGGTATGAAGATTGTGGGCGAGCTGCTGGATGAGTTCTGTCAGGAAATACCTGCGGATATTTGCCCGATTGTTCACTTTGGCGCAGATGAGGTGCGCATTCCTAACGCTGCCGAGTTCGTGGGCTTTGTCACCCAGAAGCTTCAGAGTCATGGCCGCACGCCCATGCAGTGGGCCAGTTCACGAGATTTGCCCGTGGGTGAGCATTCCATTGAGCAGCGCTGGGGTGAGGGCTCGGATATGGTAGCCCGCTCTATCCGCCCGGAGCGCATTACCCGCCGCGCATTTGACTCCACTATGGGTTACACCAACCTTCTGGATCCCGCTTTGCTGGTGCGCCGTTACTTCTTTATGCGCCCGTGTGGTGGGGCCGCAGGAGATGAGCAGAAGCTCGGTACTATCATGTGCATTTGGCCGGATGGTCGCGTGGATAATAAGGAATATATTCCCGGTATGGCAATCATGTGGCCCGGTATGATGGCCATGGCTGAGCGCTCCTGGAAGGGCGGTGGGGCAGATGGTGACCACCTGCCGCTGGATATGCCCGCAGCTGATACGGTGCCGGGCCGTGCTTATGCCCACTTTGAGCGCCGTATGCAGGCTATCCGCCGCGCACAGTTCTCCGGCGAGGCTTTCCCCATGTGGACGGAGTCCGGTGTGGAATGGACTGTGATAGGCCCAGTGAAGAGCTCTGAGGCTGAATCTCGTCGTGAAGCTGTGAGAGCCGGCCAATATGATGGTCTGCCTACCCGCCGTGCTAATTGCGCTAACCTCTTCTTCCGTACCAGGCCGGATACCGGTTACCTCGGTATGTTCCCGCAGGCAAGGCCCGGTCAGACGGTTTGGGCCGTTACCAACATTCATGCTGACCGCGCCGGGCGCCATAAGTTCATGGTAGGCTTTGATGCTCCCGCTCGTTCAAACCGCCGCTGGACCGGTATTCCCCGCAATGGCACTTGGTCTCAGACGGGGGCTCGTATCTGGCTGAATGGAAGAGAAATCTCCAATCCTCGTAGATATCGCCTCGCTGGGCAGAATGCTCATCCCGGTAATGCTTGGAACTTCGAGAAGCCCTTGGACCCTGAAGAAATCTGGTGGGTACAGGACCCCATTGAAATTGAGCTTAAGCAGGGCCAGAATACCTTCGTGATTGAGCTTCCCTATGTGGGTGAGCATCATTCTTGGGGCGTATCTCTCATTCCTCTGAACAATTGAGTTAGCCTCGTTTCCATTTACAAGCCGCTGTTCCCTTGTTCAGGGCAGCGGCTTTTTTCATGCATTAAAAAACCGCCGTTCCAAGGTCGGAACTGCGGCTTGCTTCATTTACTTTTACTGGGCGCTCACATGAGCGTACGCTCCACACAGGCATATGCGCTGTGGTTGTGGATGGACTCGAAGTTCTCGGCCTCAATACGGTACCATGAGAAGGCATTGTAGTGCTCTGTGGCCACGGCTACATTGCGCACAAGGTCTTCCACAAAAACAGGATTATCATAGGCCTTGTCGGTCACGTATTTTTCATCCGGGCGCTTCAGGAGGCTGTACAGCTGGCAGCTGGCGCATTCCTCTACGAGGTCAATGAGGTCTTCAATCCAGACCGCAGCGCCGGAGAATCGCACGGAGTAGGTCACAATGCCGCGCTGGTTATGCGCCCCGCGCTCGCTCATGGCTTTGGAGCAGGGGCAAAGGGTGGTAACCGGCACCTTAATCGTGAGCGTGAAGGTGCCCGGCTGGTTGCGCTCGGCGTCAATGACGAAGCGCACGTCATAATCCATCATGCCCTCCATGCCCGTGACCGGGGCTTTTTTCAGGCGGAAGAAGGGGAATTCAATCTCCACGCGTGCTCTCTGAGCGGGAAGCTTGCGCAGCAGGCGTGCGGGAAGGCGCACAGCTGAGTGTACATCCAAGTAGCGGCGGTGCTCATGCAGCGCCTCTACGAAGCGGCTCATATGTGTGCCTTTATACTGCTCCGGTAGGTCTACCATGAGGGCCAATGTGGCCACCGTGGATTGGGTGCGCTCTTCTTTGTCACTCACGACGATAGGGTAACGCACTCCGCGTACACCCACGCGATCAATGGAAATCTGGCGGGTGTCCCGTTCGTTCTGAGTGTCTTTGAGCTCCTTCATGGTGCAGCCTCTGAGTAAAATAAAATAGAGGGAGCTTGAAGGCGCTTTCGCGGCTTACAAGCTCCCTTTAATCAACGACAATCTGCCGTCGAGAACTCCTCCATAGCGGAGATTAAAATCAGGGGAGCAGGTTCACGGCACGAGCACGACGAATCTCGCGCGTGATCTTGCGGTGCATCTTAGCGGAAACACCGGTCACACGGCGGGGAAGAATCTTGCCGGTCTCGGAGGTGAACTTGGAAAGGAACTCGGGGTTGCACATATCAACAGCACCTGCGGGGATGTCAATGCGACGACGGGGCATTGTCTTGTTGCAGGTGCGGAAACGGATACGACGCTCAACGCTCTTGAATTCGGTAATCATAATGCTTAAATCTTACTGGTGGACGGCGGCTTAGCGCATCTCGCGGTGCAGAGTGCGACGCTTCAGGAAGGGGTTGAACTTAACCTTCTCCAGACGACCGGGGGTACGCTGGCTCTTCTTGTTGCGAGTGGTGACGTAGCGAGAGGGGGTCTTACCCTCGGCCTTGGCCTCCGTGCATTCCAGGATGATGATATCTCTAGGCATATTCGGTGATTAATGTTGACTTGCGGGCGCCTATGATACACTATTCTTCGGATTCGTCAAGCGTAAAAACGTTTTCCATGTCATTTTGCAGGCCAGAATAGCCCACATGGTCCGATTTTTGCGCTTTAAATGTGGCATAAGAGCCGTATTTTTTCTCAAATTCTTCCTGACACTTCACCGTGAGGCGGCAGAAGGGGCGCACCTGAAGACGCTTCTTGGGGATGGGGTCGAGGGAGATTTCGCAGATACCGTAGTGGCCGAGGCGGATGCGCTCGAGGGCGGCATCAATCTCAAAAAGCTGCTCACGGTCCTTGCCGAGAAGGCGGATAGTCAAATCACGCACCTCTGCTTCACTACCGGCGTCACCGATGTGCTGGCCTGAGGATGAAGACACGTTTGAGGCACCGCTGCGCAGGTGGTCTCGGGTGACGTCCTGCATGTTCGGCAGCAGCTGGTCTCGCAGCTCCAGCAGGGCTTGCTTCTGCGCTTCCAGGAAAGCGGGCCATTCAGGATCAGCCTTCAGCAGGGCAAGCGTTTCTTTCAGCTTAGCTTTGCGGGCTTTTTCTTCCGGGGTCAGTGTTTCCTTGCCGGTTGTTTTAGCTGTTGTTTTGCTCTTGTCTGTGCTTTTCTCAGAGCCAGCAGCCGCGGTTTTTGTTTTGGCTGATTTGGTCTTAACTGAGGAAGACGTGGTTTTCTTACTAGTTGCCATTGTCGTGACTGATTATATTGAGAGTCTCTTACGGTGTATGTACGTCGGCGCGCAGCTTGCAGCACGCGCATGTTTGTCTGCTAATATCACAAACATGCGCTCAATGCAAGAAAAATCTGCGCATACAATCCATCTGGGCACTATATTTATGACAGCACTATATCTCGCGGCTAGAAATGAAAAATGGGCAGCCTTTTTGATTGCTTCAGGCAACCTCCTGTGCTAGACTGGCAGAGTTATGCAGATGCAACGAATGACAGGCGTGCTTATGCCCGTGTTTTCTCTGAGCCGTAAGGGAGATGCCGGAATTGGCGATTTGTTGGCGCTGGAGGAGTGGATTCGCTGGGCCGGTGCTCAGGGCGTGGGTTTCCTGCAGCTTCTGCCCGTCAATGCCCTGAGTGAGGATGACGCTCCCTCTCCGTATTCTGCGATAAGCTCGGTGGCCTTGGAGCCTTTGTACCTGAGCTTGGAACGTGTGCCGGGTATAGAGAGTGAGCGCCCTGCGTATGATGCCACGCTGCCGCCGCTGCAGATGCCCGGTGGGCCTCAGCTTGTGGACTATGCGCGCGTGCGTAATTACAAGCGTTTTTACCTGAACCGTGCTTTTGACCGTTTTGAAGCGGGAGCGGAGTTTGCGGGGCTGCGTGAGGAGTTTGCCTGCTGGGAGGAGGAGCAGGGGGCTTGGCTGGAGGATTTTGCTGATTTTTGCGTGTTGAGCTTGACCTATGGCACCACAGCGTGGTGGCTCTGGCCTATTCAGGAGCCGGCTGCTGCTCGTGCTGTGCTGAATGCATCTGCCGCGGCGCAGCGTCAGAAGCGGTACCGCAAGTGGCTGCAGTGGCTTTGTGCTCGTGAGTGGGCGTTGGTACGCCGTGTGGCGGATGAATGCGGCGTTCTACTGATGGGGGATGTGCCCATCGGTGTTTCCGTGGCGAGTGCGGATGTGTTTTTCGAGCGTCATCTCTTTGATATGAGCTGGAGTGGTGGTGCTCCTGCTGAGGGTAATTTTGCGGAGGACCCCTTCACGGCCAAGTGGGGGCAGAACTGGGGCATTCCTCTGTACCGCTGGGATGTGATGGAACGCGATGGCTTTGCTTGGTGGAACCGCCGTGTTCGGAAACTCGCAGAGATTTTCGGTATGTACCGCATTGACCATGTGCTGGGCTTCTACCGCATCTATGCCTTCCCGTGGATGCCTGACCGCAACCCGGAGTTTCTGCCGCTGAGTGAGGATGAAGCCGCGGAGCGCTGCGGTGGCCGCCGCCCGGGATTCCGGCCTCGCCCGGATTGGACACCGGAAGACCGCCGCGCCAATCTTGCACAGGGAGATTACCTGCTGCGGAAGCTGCTGCAGGCGGCCCCCGGCATGAAGGTGATAGGTGAGGACCTTGGCTGTGTGCCGGATTATGTGCGGCCTGATTTATCGCGCCTGCGCATCGCTGGCTTCAAGATTCCTCACTGGGAGATAGATGCTCATCAAAAAATCGTGAAAGGTAGCACTTATAATCCTTGTTCATTTGCTACCTATGCTACTCACGATTTCCCGCCTATCTGCAATGATTGGAATGAGTGGTATGCGCAGGTTCAGGCGGCAAAGGCTGCCGTTACGGATTCATCCTTAAAGCCTGATAAACGCCGCGAGCTGCTCCGTGTCGGGCAAGATTGCGCCCGCGTGCTTTCTTGGCTTGGTGATTACGCCGGATTATCTGCGGAGCAGAGTCTTGTTCCCTGGGGGGCGGAAATTAAGAACGCTCTTTTCCGCGCTCTTCTTGGGTGCCGCTCTGCTTATGCTGCGCTCATGTGGACGGAGCTCTTTGATGTGCCCGTTCGCCTGAATATTCCCGGCACGGAAGGCGGTGAAAACTGGCGTCCGCGTATGCCATTTACGGCGGAAGAGGCTGCGGATATGCCCCAGAGCCGCTGGCTGTATGAGCTCAGTTCCGCGGCAGGGCGTTTGTAGTACCTAGGATATCATCGTGGGCTTGGCCGTGAGAATGATTACACAAAGGAATTTTTCTTGCAAAAAAGCCCACGGGCGTGTATTCTTTAGCACGTAACAACACTTATTTATCATCATGCAGCTTAATACTGAAGTACTCGAAAAGAAGGGCCTGAAGCTTAATCCCGCTCCGGCTCCCGTGGGCTCCTATGTACAGTGCATCCGCACGGGTAATTACCTTCACCTTTCCGGCGGTATCTCCGTGAATGGTGATGTGGCCGTGTACGGCAAGCTGGGCGCCGATGTGAGCATTGAGGATGGCCAGAAGGCCGCTCAGGCCGCTATTCTGAACCGTCTGGCTGTGATTCAGGCTGAGCTGGGTGGTTTCGAGAAGATGACTAAGATCGTAGCCGTGAATGGTTTTGTGAACTGCACTCCGGACTTCACGGACCAGGCCAAGGTGCTCAATGGCGCTTCCGATTTGCTGGTGGAGCTTTTCGGGCCTGAGGCTGCACACAGCCGCTCCGCTGTGGGTGTGGTGAGCCTTCCCCTTGGTGTGGCGGTGGAAATCAACATGATTGTTGAAATCGCTTAAACCTGAAATCCTGAGAAGAGAGGGTCATGGCTACCATCGTTCTGGGTGTGTGTGGTTCCATTGCTGCGTATAAGGCAGCGGAGGTGGCATCTCGCTTGGTGAAACTCGGTCACGAGGTTCACTGCGTGTGCACCCCCACGGCGCTGCAGTTTGTCACCCCGCTGACGCTTATGACTCTCTCTCGGAATCCCGTTATCAGCTCCTTTGCTGATGAGACCGGATCATGGGTGCCGGTGCATATAGAGCTGGCTCAGAAGGCTGATGTGCTGGCCATTGTGCCGGCCAGTGCGAACACCATTGCCTGCATGGCTCAGGGGCTTGCACCGAATGCCCTTACCAGCCTCTATCTGGCAAATCGTGCCCCCGTGCTCATTTTCCCCGCCATGAATGGCAACATGTGGAACCATCCTGCCACGCAGCAGAATGCCTCCATCCTGCTGGGGCGTGATGGTCACCGCATCATCGGCCCTGATGATGCCGGTATGCTTGCCTGTGGTGCTGAGGGGCAGGGGCGCCTTGTGCCGGTGGACAGGATTGTGGACGAGATTCTTGCGGTGCTGTAATTCCACGGTACTGCTATTCTTTCAATCAAAAGGGCGTCGGAGTTGCGGCTCCGACGCCCTGCGTGTTACATACACGTTTACAGCACAGAATTGTCTTTATCAGAAGGAGAACACACCCTGCACGCCGATGAGGACGGCGTCACTGTTCTCTGCATCGTAAGCAGGATTAGCGATGTACTGAATGTGGGGGATTACTTTGAAGTAATCGTTCACCTGATAGCTGTACATGGCTTCTGCCACGAACTCTCGATTGTTGTCAGCAGGGGTGCAGCCTTTGAACACGCCCATGGCTAGGCCGAGGAAGTCGTCCTCGCGGGAGGGGATGAGCTTGATGTTGGCGCCGCAGGAGAAGTCAAAGGCGTTGCCGTATTCCTGATTGGCGCCGAAGCCGGTACGGCCAAAGACGGTTACTTCATCACAGAGCGCGTATTCGATGCTGGCCGCGAGACCGAAGTTGCTGTGAGTGCCGGTCTCGGTTTCAAGCTGACGGAAGAAGGGATTGAGGCGGATGGTGGCATCTCCATCCAGAATGGTGCGGCCATATTCACCCACGAGCAGGTAGCTGTTGCTGTTGCCACTGAAGGGATTATCGCCGTAAGTAGTAGCCTCGCGGGTGAAGCCAAGCATGGCGTAGCTCTGGCGGTCAAGCTCCACTTGCAGGATGGCGCCGAGGTTGGCATCCAACAGGCCGAGAACGGTGGAGTTCACAAAACCGGAGTTCACGAAATAGGAGAAGCTGTCATTAGCCGGCCATACGCAGTCAAAGTAATTCGTCATGTTCACCATACCGGCAATGACCGCGGCACGCTTTCCGGCAAAGTAATGTAAGATGGATAGCTCGGGGATGACGCCATCGTGAGCACCGTAAATATCCATGTGCGGGTAGGTGGTGGAGCCGAAAGCATCTGAAAAGATTGTATCGCTCTGGGCGGATTCTCGGTCCAAGCCCCATGAGCCGGAGAACTCAAATCGCAGCCAAGTGCCGCCGTTCACGCTGTCGCTGATGATGCGCTGGTTAAGCATAGCGTGGATGAGCGCCATGTTCGCATTGTTGTTGTAGCCCGGCTGAGCGTTAGAGGTGTGCCAGTAGCCGTATGCCATATCAACATACCACTGCGTTCCCAGAAGCTCGTTGGCCTTTACTTTATAGGCGGGATCCCCCTCCTCAGGAGCGTACATGTTGATGGATTCCAGCTGGTCACCGGGAGCGGAATCCTGAGCGATGGCGGGAGCGGCAGTAAGGGCTGTAATAGCCAGAGCGAGGATGCGTTTGATTTTCATGTGTTTGTGTTGTTGTTGAAATGTTGTAGGCTGATGGCTTTAGTGCTTGTCTTCCTGATTGTTCTTATGGTGGCCACAGCCTCCGCAGCAGGAGCAGTTGCCACCGCAGCCGCCCTTTTTATGGCGCTTGATGATGGAGCTGATAATCAATGCGGTGATTCCCAGCAGGATAAGGATGATGAAGACGTCAGCCATGGTCTGTATTGCGATACGGGGTTACTGCTGTGATTGGTGAGGGTTGCGGCGCAGGAGCATGTAGAGAATCCCTGCAAGGATAGCGCATGCCATGAGCTGGGATGAGCCGAATACGCCTTCCGTGGCCCATGTGCCGAGCTGATAGACGATGAAGGATACCGCATAGGCCCAGAGCGTCATGAAGCCAATGGCAAACCAGGTCCAGCGGCCGCTGTTCATCTCGCGGCGGATAGCACCGCAGGCTGCAAAGCAGGGGGCACACAGGATGTTGAAAAGCATGAAGGAAAGCGCGGCAAAGGGGGTAAAGGCACCGGAGGCCTTCACGTGGCTGGCTACGCCGCTAGTTTCAGCATCCTCTTCCACCTCCGGGAAGAGAAAAGCCACTGCGGAGTTCAGCCAGCCCATCAGTCCGGGCTCGGCCTGCGCTGTGGTGGGGCTGGCCTCTGCCGGCTCTTCTTCCTCCTCCACAGGCTGGGCCGGTGCGGATATACGTGCTGTGGGGTCGCACTGCCATGCGAGCATGGTGAGGGCGGTGAGAGCATTGCTCTTCCGCAGGTCGGAGCTGCGGGGCAGGGCGTCTTCTTCTTCCTCTTCCTGCGCTTCGGATTCATCTTCGGCGTGGTACAGTACACCGAAGGTGCTCACCACGTTTTCCTTGGCAACGAGGCCGGTCACCGTAGCCACGGCAGGCTTCCAGTCGCCCCAGCCGAGGGGGCTAAAGAGGGGGGCGAAGGTGTTACCTGTATCCGCGAGCATGCTCTGGTTAATAGGTGCTTCCTCCTGATTCTCCTGTTCGGGAAGGTAGGTGAAGGTCCAGTTGTAGTTTGAGAATGTCCAGATGATGGCGGAGGCCAGGAAGATGACGGTACCAGCCTTCTGCACGAATGCCTTGCAGCGTTCCATGGCACGCAGGTTAATGTTTGCCGCATGCGGGATGTGGTAGGTGGGTAGCTCCATCACAAAGGGCGTGTAACTGCCGGCAAACATGTGCGTCTTTCTCAGCATAAGGCCGCCGAGGATGACGGAGGCAAATCCAGCGAAATAGGCGATGGTGGCGATGGTAGCCGTCTGCCCCAGCATCGCCCCGATGAGGGCAAGGATGGGCAGCTTGGCGCCACAGGGTACGAAGGTGGTGAGCATTACCGTCATTCGGCGGTCCTTCTCATTCTCAATCGTTCGTGTGGCCATGATGCCCGGCACGCCACAGCCCATGGAGACCATGAGCGGAATGACGGATTTACCGGAGAGGCCGATGCTGCGGAAGATACGGTCCAGCATGAATGCCACACGGGCCATGTAGCCACAGTCTTCCAACAGAGCCATCAGGAAGAATAGCACGGCCATCTGCGGCAGGAAGCCCAGTACGGCGCCCACGCCGGCCACGATGCCATCCGTAATGATGCTCTGGAGCTGCGGACTACAGTCCAGCGTGAGGCGGCCCAACAGGCTTACACCGAAAGCTATGAGGCTCATGGTGACGAACCAGAACCAGAACTCCGTGCGGCTGCCACGCCCCGTTGTTTTCATGGGATTCCGGGCGAACTCACGGGTGCGGCTGCCGTAATCGTTCGCCTGACGTTGCCCTCGCCGGGCCATGCAGAGCCCCAGCAGCATCACGTTGCCCGCCAGCAGCACATACATAAGGATATTATGCAGAATCTCCGGCAGGTGCGGGCACATGTACTCCAGCAGGAACGGCGCAATCACGATGTATAGCCACGCTCCGTTCATGCCTAAATCATGTAGGCGGCGCAGCATGGTGGGGAACACCAGCACCATGCCCAGTACGGCGCTGAACATTGTCAGCGCTTCAATGCTCGCTGCCTCATTCCCGATGAAACCGGCAAGCCAGCCACCTACCACCGGGCCGAAGAGGACGTCATTTGCCCAGCTTGTTCCCCAGTTGCCCACGGTGTTAATGGAGATGTAGTAAATGGCATACATGATGGCCACGAAGATGATGGGCCCAAGGAAGCGGTGTGTGAGCACGCGGTCCGCCTTTTTGGTGTAGCTCTCTTTGGTGCTCTTCTGCGTTTGGACTTCCGGGATGAACTCGCAGATGGCATCATAACGCCCACCTGCGATGATGGAGGCTATGTCGTCATCCAGTTCCGCTTCCACTGCCATACGAAGGTCTTCTATGGCGTGTTGCTCGGTCTTGGACAGTTTGCAGAGCAGGCTCTCATCCCCCTCCAGCATCTTTACCGCCTCAAAGCGGGTGATGGGGTGGTGGCTGATTATTTCCGCAAGGGCGTTCTCTACTGCCGGCTTGTAGCTGAGCGGCTTGCCAGAAGCAGGGGGCTCTGCGAGCATGTGCTCCAGCAGCTCATTCATGCCCACATGGGTGATGGCGCTCACCATCACGACTGGGCAACCCAGTTTCTTGCTTAATACTTCGGCATCAATCTTCTCCCCTCGCTCTTCCACGAGGTCTATCATGTTCAGCGCCACCACTACGGGCAACCCCGTCTCCAGTAGCTGGCTTGTCAGGTACAGATTGCGCTCGGGGTTCGTGGCGTCCACCACGTTTATCACCATGTCCGGCTTCTCGTCCAGAAGATAATTGCGGCTCACCACTTCCTCCGGTGAGTAGGGAGAGAGCGAGTAGATGCCGGGTAAATCTTGAATCTCAACCTCTTCGTGTTCTTTCAGCTCGCCGCCTTTGCGGTCTACAGTCACGCCCGGCCAGTTTCCCACATACTGGTTTGAGCCGGTCAAATCATTGAATAGCGACGTCTTGCCGCAGTTCGGATTTCCTATGAGTGCTATGCGTTTCTTCATGCTGTTTGTGTAAACTAACTCTATGAAGGCTGAAAATTACTTCACAAGAATGCAGGCTGCCTCTCGGCGGCGCAGGGAAAGCTCATATCCGCGCACGGTCACCTCCAGCGGGTCCCCCAGCGGCGCTACTTTGCTCACTGTTACCTCGGCGCCTTTCGTGAGCCCCATGTCCAGAATACGCTGTCTGAGCGCCCCCTCGCCACCTACTTTCGTTACTTGAACTGATTTGCCGGTTTTGATGTCCGCCAGAGTGAGTTCTGTTTTGCCCGTGCTCATTCCGTTAGTGAAAGCTAATTGTTGTGCGGGCACAGTTTAGTTAAAACTAACTTTTGAGTCAAGCTTTTTTTGTGTAATTAGTAAAAAAAGCAAAGGCTAAGGCTGCTGAATGGCCGCATTTGTCACACACTCACGTTGGTGTGAGTGTGCACGTTAAGGCGAATCATCCGAGCTGTGAGCCGGCTTCAGTGTGGTTATCGTATCAATGACGATGCGCGGAATTCTTTTGTAGATGGGGTGTTCCGTGGCGTTGAAAACGAGCATGCCCTCATCTTCTTTCAGCGGTACATAGGTGAGAGCTGTTCTGTAATCATCAGAGTCGGCAATCCAAATGCCGCAGATGGTGGTTGAACCGGATTCGTCCGTGGAGCATCTGACGCCCCATACATTCAGCGAATGCATGGCCGGGCGTCCGGCAGGTGAGACGTAGGAAACGCCTATCCAGAAAGCAGCACCGGCACGGGCTCCGTTGATGAAGGCTTCCGCGGCTGTTTGGGCGGTGACTTGGCTGCCGCGCATCGCATGCAGCAGGCTGCCTTTTATTTCGGTATCAGGTGGGAGCAGGGGACGGAGGTAGCCGCCGGGGTGGCCTTCCTGCAGGGCTGCACAGTCCGGGCGGCCGGGGGTATAGCCGCCGGTGAACCACCAGCGGATGCCTTCATCCGGGTCGCTGCCGGCATTGGAGAAGCTTGCCACGAAGGTGGGCATGATGTCGGCTCCCTGCGGGGTATTCGGGGGGAGCTTGTCGGCTATCTGCGCTTGCCACCAGTCAATGAGGTTGGTGGCGGTGATGGCCCAGCAGAGCTCGTCATCCCTGCCGTCAAAGTTCTTGTTGTAATCCCGCCAGCCTTGTTCGCGGGAGACTCCGGCGGCCCAGAGGTCTGTCTGTTCAGCGAGGGCGGAGCTGAGGAGAGCTGCACCGGCGGCACTGAGGTAAAGGAGGCGTTTGAGCATCAGTTTCTGCGGGGTTGGCGAATAATCCTGTACATGGCGCGACCGAGGGAGGCGCGGTGGGTAAGGGGAACGTCCGTATCATAGGCCCATATCATGACGCCGCCGAACCCTTCCTGCTTAATCCAACGGCACTTTTCCGTGATGAGGGTCGGGCCGTTAAAGGTGTGCACGGGGCCGTTGCTGCCGTCCTGATTACGGGAGACGTACTCGTTCTCATTTGGCCTAATGCGAGGGTGCCAGCCGAGTATCTGTGAGTAGCCGTACTGCTGGGTGAGCTTGCCTCTCTCGTTGCTGTAAAAGGGCAGGCCTACCACGATGCGGGGCTTGGGCATGTGGAAATTATTCAGGCAGACGTTGGCATCACCCTGGAAACGGCGCATGGAGGCGTGGTTGTCAGGCGTGAGGTCATCGTAGGACATGGTCATGAGGAAGTCCAGCTGGTCTGTCACCCAGTAGGTAGGCACTTTGTAGGTGACGGAAGCGGCGATACTGATGGAGAGGGACGAGCCGGCCAGCTCCTCGCGCAAATCCGCGATGAAGTAACCGAAGTTCCTCCACTGATCCTCAGAGTCAGGGTATTCCCAGTCGATATCAATGCCGTCATACCCGCGGCTGATGGCCCAGTGGGCCATGTTGCGTGCGAGCCTGCGGCGAGTTTCCGGATTGGCTACGGCTTCGGTCATCGGTCCATCCATGTGCCCGAAGCCGGCTATGAGGCGTGAGCGGGCCTGCGCTTCTCTGTGGAGACGCTTGATTTCTTGCAAGGCCTCATCTGCCACCTGAGAGTCCGGCATGCCGCCGCCGGCCCACTGGTAGGTGACATCGCCGGAGGCTGACACGGAGTAGGCGAAGTGAATAAGTTCCGTGAAGAGGTTAAAGTGCGCGGGGGTGAGGTGTACGGCACGCTCTGCGTTGCTCCAGCCTTTCACCCAGCGTGGGCGATAATAGGGCACCACATGATAGGGGAAGGGGAATACACGGCCGATGCGGCGTTCTTCCAGCCCCACGGCATTCACAATCTCAGGCTCGATGGTGCCGGAAGTGGTTTGGATAGCGGTGCAGACGGCATCAATTTTGCCGTTTCGTCTCGCGTTGTTGGCGAGGTCATAGCTCAGCCAGATGTAGAGCGGCTGGTGGCCCAGCTCGTACTGGTGGCGGAAGGTGATGCTGCCGGTTCCGGAAAATCTTCCCTTGGCGTTTTCGTAGATGTACTTGTTGGTATTAAAGGTGTAGCCGTTCCAGTCTTCTCGTGAGCTGAGGCGTACTTGACGAATGTCGGAAGGGCGGCTGGAGCTTCCGGCGGTGAATGTGATGGCGGTGATTTTTTCTCCCGGTTCGCCCGTGATTTTCAGTTGTAACACTGGCTGGCGCTGCATGCCGGGGTAAAACACGCCGTGTGTGTACCGCGCTTCCGCTGTGGCGGCGGAGGCCGTCATGCTCAGCATGAGGAACATTAGAAGGAAAAGTACACGTGTCGGTGTTATCAGCGTCTTCATTCTTTCATTATACGTACCATACCTGATTTGACAAGGGGATTTTAACCGTCCTGACGCATTTTTTGCTTTTACTAAGGGTACTTTATGTGTTAGTATGTCAAAATCAGGTATGGGAATAGTCAATGTGCTAAGATCGTCATTCATGGCGGGCGTGTGCGTGGGAATAGCCGGTTTTGGTTATTTGGCCACGCGTGATATGGTGGGAAGTGTGCTGTTCGCCTTTGCTCTTTTGGGGGTAGTGCACTACAAGTTGAAGCTGTATACCGGCACGGCTGGCTTTTTTGCCCCGCGTGAGTGGAAGGAGCTTGTGCTGATTCTGCTGGGAAATATCATCGGCTGTCTGGCTGTGGCTTTGCTGGCCCGGGCGTCTGCCATGCCCTTGCAAGATGCCGCTCAGAGCGTGCTTGAAGCTCGGCTTGGGGTAGGGCCGCTGCGTGGTGGTTTGCTGGCTATCGGTTGCGGATTCATCATGACTACGGCTGTGACCTTTGCCCGCAAGGGTAGCTTCTTCCCACTGCTTTTCGGTGTGCCTCTCTTCATTGTGTGCCAGTTCCCTCACTGTGTGGCAGATGCCTTCTATTACCTCTGCGTGCCGCTGGATTTCTGGTGGGAAAATCTCGGCAGTATTCTGGTCTTTTACCTCAGCATTGTTGCCGGAAATTTCGTGGGTTGCAATTTTTACAGGTGGGTGATGGGCTCAAATCCCTGAGAAATGCAGCTATGCGACACAGAATGAGCTTGAAAACCGCGGTGGAAGTTGTTAACATCAGGCCGAACGTATGAGTAGCGAAAACTTACCGATATACCAGCAGGAGAACCCGAGCAAGATTCAGCGTATGTTCGGGGACTACTATCTGGAGTACGCCTCGTACGTGATTCTGGAGCGTGCTGTGCCCCATATTATTGACGGCCTTAAGCCCGTTCAGCGCCGTATTCTGCACTCCATGGAGCGCATGGATGACGGCCGCTTTAACAAGGTGGCCAATATCGTGGGTGATACCATGAAGTATCACCCGCACGGTGACGCTTCCATCGGCAGCGCTCTGGTGTCGCTGGGACAGAAGGGGTTACTCATTGATACTCAGGGTAACTGGGGTAACATTCTTACCGGTGACAGTGCCGCTGCTGCCCGATATATTGAGGCTCGCCTCTCCGCCTTTGCTAAGGAGGTGGTGTACAGCCCCAAAGTGACGGACTGGAAACTCAGCTACGACGGCCGAAACAAGGAGCCCGTGGCGCTGCCTATTAAGTTCCCGCTTCTGCTGGCTCAGGGTGCACTCGGCATTGCCGTGGGCATGAACTGCCTCATCCTGCCCCATAACTTCAATGAAATCATTGACGCTGCCATTCATTACCTGCGTGGCGAGGAGTTTACTCTGTACCCGGATTTCCCCACCGGCGGCCTGCTGGATGTGAGCGGATATAATGATGGCACCGGTAACAGCCGTATCCGTTCCCGCGCCCGTCTTGATACCTCCACCAAGCGAGTTATCCGTATTACGGAAGTGCCTTTCGGTACCACCACGGATTCCCTTATCGAGAGCATCGAGAAGGCCATGGAGAAGGGTAAGCTGAAGGTAGCACGTATAGAGGATAATACAGCTGCCACGGCTGATATTCTTGTGCATCTCGCACCCGGTGCGGATGTGGAGAAGACCTGCAATGCCCTGTACGCCTTTACGGATTGCCAGAAGAGCATTTCTCCCAAGGCTGTGGTCATCATGGATCGCAAGCCCGTGTTCATGGGCGTGAGCGAAATCCTTAAGCATAACGTAGACTTCACGCGTGAGACTCTCCGGCAGGAGCTGGAGGTGCACCTCGGTGAGCTGCAGGAGGCTTGGATGCTGGCCAGCTTGGAGAAAATCTTCATCGAAAATCGTATCTATAAGGTGCTGGAAGAGAGCGAAAGCTGGGAGCAGTCCATCCGCGAAATTGATGAGCGCCTTGCTCCCTTCGTGGTGGATTTCCTGCGCCCTGTCACGCGTGACGACATCGTGCGCCTCACCGAGATTCGAATTAAGAAAATCGCTAAGTACGAAATCCACGAGGCTGAGCACCATATCGCCGGGCTGGAGGCTGAGATTGAGCAGACCCGCAAGCACCTCGCTCAGCTTACCCGCTTCACCATTCGCTGGTTTGAAAACCTGCGTAAGAAGTACGGCGACGCTTGGCCGCGCCGCACGGAGATTACCACCTTTGATTCTCTCACTCGTGCTGAGGCCGCTGTGGAGAATGAAACGCTGTATGTGGATGAGGATGGCTTTGCCGGCTATGGCGTGCGCAAGGGCGAGGTTGTAGAGAAGTGCTCCACACTCAGCGATGTGCTTACGATTGACAGCCAAGGTGTCATGATGGTGCGCCGCATTCAGGAGAAGTTCTATGTGGGCAAGAAGTTGCTGCTCATCCGCGTGCTACGCCCCGGTGATGACTGGGTGTTCAACCTTATTTACCGCGATGGCAAGGACGGCGTGACCTATGCCAAGCGCTTCCATCTTGGCGGCTTTACTCGTGATAAGGAGTACCCGCTCACCCTCGGTACGCCGGGCAGCCGTATCTTCTTCTTCTCCGTGCATGCCAATGAGGAGGACAGCGCGGCGATGTCCGTGAATGTTTACCTCAAGAACCAGTTTAAGCGCCTCCGCCGTCCCATTCCCTTTGAGTTCGCCCGCCTGCGCGTGAAGAGCCGCACGGTGATGGGTAACATGGTGACCAAGAATCCCGTGGAGCGTATCGCACGTATTATACCTCCCGCGGCGGATGCTGAGACCTCCGCTCCGCAGGAAGGTGCAGAGAATGCGCTGCCCACCTCCGTGGAGCCGCAGCTGCCGCCCGCTCCGGCGCCTTCTCCGGAAGCCCCGGCTGATGCTGTATCTCCCACCACTCCTGAGGTGGCGACTCCGCCCGAGGATTTTACTCAGATGGATTTGAACCTGCCTGAGGGTTGACCGGAACCGAAAATAAACCCTTTTTAACAACCAGCCGACCATGATGAACCTGAAAAAATTAGCACTTATGGCCGTTGCGGCTGCTATGCCGCTTTCTTATGCCCAGCAGCAACTGCCCGCTGCAGGGGATGCCAATCATCCCGCCGTTAATGAGACATTAGAACAGCGTGACCTGCGTATGGACTGGTGGCGTAAGGCCAAGTTCGGTATGTTCATTCACTACGGGCTGTACTCCGGCTTGGGTGGTGAATTCCGCGGTGTACAGGGTGGCGCTGAGTGGATTCAGACGAACCTTGGGCTGGATACCGAGACCTACGCCGCCGAGGCCTTGCCGTTATTCAAACCGGCACCCGGCTGCACGGATGCATGGGCCGAGCTGGCCAAGAAAGCCGGTTGTAAAAGAGTTTGATGCGGAGAAAATCGTGCAGCTAGCGAAAAAAGCAGGCATGGGCTATATCGTAATTACTTCTAAGCACCACGAAGGCTTTGCCATGTTTGGCACGGATACCACGGATTATGACTCTGTGGATGCCGTGGGGCGTGACATCGTGAAGGAGTTCGCGGAGGCTGCCCGCAGCCGTGGCATGCGCGTGGGCCTGTACCACAGCGTGATTGATTGGCACCATCCGGCTTATGATAACACCATCTGCCCGGATCTCTGCTATCCTAAGAATCAGGCTTCCATGCTTGCCGAGCGCGGCATCCCCAGAGACCACGCCACCTATCAGAATTACCTGCATACTCAGGTGCGCGAGCTCATGACGAATTACGGTACTATCGACATCCTCTGGTGGGACTACTCCCAAGGCGCTGCCGAGGGTGAACGCGGCTGGCGAGCACCCGCTCTCATCAATATGTGCCGCGAGCTGAACCCGGGGATTATCATGAATAACCGCCTGTATGCTTTCTCCGGCTTTGATGTTTCGCAGGATGGCCTGCAGCTTGATGTGCGCTGTGGTGATTACACCACGCCTGAGAAGCGAATCCCCGCTGCCGGTTATCCCGGTACGGACTGGGAATCCTGCATGACTGTGGGTGACAAGTGGGGGTATAACCGTTATGACCTTAACATTAAGACGCCCGCCATGGTCATTCGCCAGCTGGAGCAGTGTGCTGCTCGTGGCGGTAACCTGCTGCTGAACATCAATCCACGCGGTGATGGCAGCGTGCCTGAATATGTGAGCCGTGTGTTCCGCCGCGTAGGTGCATGGATGAAGGTGAACGGCGAAGCTATTTACGGCAGTTCCCCCATTGTGGATATGACTCTGCCTGAAGGCTGGATGTGCAGTATCGTGTACGAGGACCGCTATCTTTTCCCCCCGGAGATTGTCACGCAGAATGACGTGGAGCTGCTTATCCCCGCTCATCAGGTGGATACCGTGGAGCCTGAGGTGCTCGGCCAGCCTGACTGCAAGGTGACGGTGGAGCGTATCGAGCTGCCCGGTGAGGATGAGCCCCGCGCTTTCATGCGCTTCATCATTCCTGCCTCTGCTTGGCAGAATGCGGTGGAGGGGCTTCCCGTCATTAAGCTCATTAATGCGAACTGATTTTAACCGCGGAGGCGTTCATGCAGGCAATATCCACATTCTCACTTCCGGCGCTGGTGGGTGGCCAGTATGTGTTCACGGCTGTTCTCAGTGAGACGGCTGATACCGTGCTCTATGCTGCTACTCAGAAGAATATGCGCCGCGAAGTTGTGGTGGAAACCCTTCGCCCGCATGCCATGTCGGACCCGCTGAAGGAGCAGGAGTTCCTCGCTCGTGCCAGAGCTCAGGCCCGCATGAGCGGGGGTATCATTGCATCCTCGCTGGAGCTTTTCTTCGCCGTGGGTACTTGGCATCTTGCCAAGGAGCGCGTGGAGGGTACCCCGCTGGATGAGATGGTGGCAAATGGCCAGCTGCTGCCCGCAGCGGATATCTGTGAGCTGATGCAGACGCTCTGCCACATCTGCATCAGCATGGATATGGAGGGAATTGAAGGTGAGCCCTTCCGCCTGCAGAATCTTTACTACACCGCGCCGGGGTTCCGCCTGCGTAATCCCGCCCGCGGTGGTGAGCGCTCTCGCACCACTAGCCGCCGTGTGCTTACCTCCGCCGCTGCGGATTTGCTGGAGCTGGTGGACCTCTGCTCGCCGTACGCCGCCGAGCTTTGCGATGTGCTTCACCGCATGCATTACCCGGCGAACTGGACGGCCCTCAGCCCCCTCCATTATGATGAGGAGCTGGTGCGCCTTCTCCTGAGTTACTTCCAACTGCACGGCCGTTCTTGAACGGCCGTTTGTTATTTCTGAGGGCGCGTTTTGCTGTGGGCTGCTATCACCATAGGGCTGCCGTGGGCTTACGCTGTCATGGAGAGCCGCAGGAATGCAATTTTGCTTGCAATTCAGCGCGTTTTGGTGTACTCTGCCCGCGTTATGTGGACAGGACGTTTTTCACAGGCTACGGCCGACCTGGTGTTGCAGTACGGAGAATCCGTATCGTATGATTGGAAACTTTATCGCCATGATATTGCGGGCTCCATCGCCCATGCACGAGCACAGCTGCGCGCCGGCATGCTGACGCAGGAGGAGTTTGACGCCATCGAGCAGGGGCTTAAGGGCATTCTGGCTGATATTGAGGCCGGGAAGTTTGAGTGGTCCATCAAGCTGGAGGACGTGCACATGAACATCGAGAGTGAGCTCACCCGCCGCATCGGTGCCCCTGGTGCCAAGCTGCACACGGCTCGCTCCCGTAATGACCAAGTGGCTACGGATACCCGTCTGTACTGCCGCGCTGAGATTGACACGACTCTGGAGCTGCTGCGCAACCTGCAGCGCGCTCTCGTGGCTAAGGCTGAGGAGTATGCTGAAATTCGCATCCCCGGTTATACGCACTTGCAGCGTGCCCAGCCGGTTACCATTGGCCACCACCTGCTGGCTTATGTGGAAATGCTGGGGCGCGATGTGGAGCGCCTGAGTGATTGCCGTCGCCGCGTGAACGTGAGCCCGCTGGGCTCCGGCGCTATTGCCGGTTCCACTATCAATCTGGACCGCGTGGGTATCGCGGAAGAGCTTGGCTTTGATAGCGTAACAGAGAACTCCATGGATGCCATCGCTGACCGAGACTACATCATGGAAACCCTCTTTTGCCTCTCTGTCATCGGCACTCACCTCAGCCGCCTGAGCGAGGACCTCGTGCTGTGGAGCAGCTCTGAGTTCGGCTACTGCACCCTTTCGGATGCCCACACCACGGGCTCCAGCCTCATGCCCCAGAAGAAGAACCCGGACGTGTGCGAGCTTACCCGCGGTAAGTCCGGCCGCCTGTATGGCAATCTTGTGAGTGTGATGGTGGCGGTGAAGGGCCTCCCCCTCACTTATAACCGAGACCTGCAGGAGGACAAGGAGCCCCTCTTTGATTCCTTTGCCACGGTGAGCCTTGCTCTGCGTGTGAACGCTGAGATGATTGCCGCCATGCGCATTAACCCTGAGCGCTGTGAGTCCGCCGTGAGCGACCCCCTGCTGCTGGCTACAGACCTTGCAGATTACCTCGTGCGCCGCGGTGTTCCTTTCCGCCAGGCTCATGAGCTGGTGGGCAGGGCAGTAGCCGTGGCCGTGAGCAGCGGTACTCCGCTTAACTGCCTCAGTTTGGAGCAGTTCCGCGAAATCTCCCCTGAGTACGGTGATGACGTGCACAGCGTGTTTAATCTGGACCGCGCTTTCTCCCTGCGCACTAACCCCGGCGCTCCCAATCCGGCTAACACCGAGCGCCGCCTGCAATACTGGAAGCAGCAGCTCGCCTGATTAAAAACAAAAATCATTATACTCCGGCCGCTTGGGCAAAAGGTGTTTCCTAACACTTTTGTCCGGCGGCCGGGGCTTTTTTTCTTGCGCGCCTAAGTTGGACTCGGCTGAATGTGGGGAAACGCGCGGCGTTTTTATTACGTCACGACCACATATTTTCCTTGCCTTTTGGCGCGTAAGAGAGTAACATACCCCCGACATGCCGTGCCGGCCTGTCTCCATACATATCAATTTTTAACACTTTTTCCTGCAATGGACTTTATTTCCCCCACAGTAGCTGCACTTTCGCCCTCTCTTACGCTGGCCGTGACAAACAAGGCCAAAGAGATGAAGGCCAATGGTGAGCAGGTATACGGCCTCGCCGGCGGTGAGCCCGATAAAGATACCCCGGAGAACATCAAGCAGGCTGCCATCAAGGCTCTGGAAGATGGCGCTACCAAGTACACCCCTTCCGTCGGTCTGCCCCAGCTGCGCCAGGCTATCTGCGACAAGCTGAAGCGTGATAATAACCTCGAGTACGGCATCGACCAGATTTGCGTATGCTCCGGTGCTAAGCCCGCTGTGTACGCTGCCCTGCGTGCCACCGTGAGCGAGGGTGATGAAGTTATCATTCCCTCCCCCTACTGGGTGAGCTACCCCTCCATGGTGCAGCTCTGCGGCGCTACTCCCGTATTCGTGGAGACCAAGGCCGAGAACGGCTGGAAGATTACTGCCGAGGAGTTCGCTAACGCCATGACTCCCCGCACCAAGATGATCATTCTCACCACCCCGCACAACCCGACCGGCGCCGTTTACACCGAGGAGGAGCTCCGCGCTATCGGTGAAGTGGCTGTGGACGAGGACATCCTCATCATCGCTGATGAAATCTATGAGCACCTCATCTACGATGATCAGAAGCACGTTTCCATGGCTTCCCTCAGCCCTGAGCTGTATGACCTGACCATCACCATCAATGGCTTCTCCAAGGGCTACGCCATGACCGGCTGGCGCCTTGGCTACCCCGCCGCTCCTGCCGGCATCGCCAAGTACATCAAGATGATTCAGGACCACTGCGCTTCCAACGCCACCACCTTCTGCCAGTACGGCGCCATCGAGGCCCTTACCGGTGACCAGTCCTTCATCTCTGACCTGCGTGAGGAGTACGACTTCCGCCGCCAGTATGTTTACAGCCGCCTCGCTACCATGCCCAAGATTAAGGTTGTGGAGCCCAAGGGTGCCTTCTACTTCTTCATTGATACCTCCGAGCTCGGTATGAGCTCCCTGGAGCTTTGCGAGAAGCTTCTGGAGCGCTACAAGGTGGCCGCCATCCCCGGCATCGCCTTCGGTAATGACAATGCTATCCGCATCTCCTACTGCACTTCTCTGGACGTGCTGAAGGAGGGGCTGGATCGCTTGGAAGCCTTCATCAAGAAGGCCTGAGTTGCCTGATGCACGTTTTACCATCCCCGCCGACGGTTATTTTGCCGCGGCGGGGATTTTTTTGTGCCATCCTTCATCTTATCATAGGCTTTTCTCTTGACTTTTGTGCGGAGCTCTGTTTTAATCTCTGCACACCAATTCCAAAAACGCCGGCTTGGCGGAATGGTAGACGCGCTCGACTCAAAATCGAGTTCCAAAAGAGTGTGGGTTCGAGTCCCACAGCCGGTAGCTCAAAAGAGCGGCAGTTTTATGACTGCCGCTCTTTTTTTTCAATGTTTTGCGTGAAAAACGAGCTGTCTTGTTATGGTGATGTGTGGTCAGTTGCGGGCGCTGAGTTTGTTCCAGGCTTTCTGCAACAGCTCGCGAACCTTGGCTTCTGCCTCATGTGGGGAGAGAGCCTCCGCCCCGGCTATATCGCACAGTTGTTGCCATTCAATCGGGGTAAGGCGCACGGAAAACGACACAATGTCATCAAATTTTTAAGAGCAGAATGAAAACGATGTAAGTCACAAAAGTTAGTAAAATGTGTATAAAAGTCGCACATGTGTATTTAAAGATTGCTTTCCGGTAACATATATGCTATGTTTGTCACATTGAGGAACCTATGCTCGTCATTACACTCCAGATTTCAGTTAACGAACTTTGTGGAAACATCCTACATTGCTTTACGAATGGAAAAGAGGTGAGCGAGGAGCTACTTAGCGCCGCAATGAGGAGCAATGACTGCGATTATCTTCATAGATCTTCCCAAAAATACCTTAATTTAAAATGAAACAATATTTCTACATGGACTCGATGTTTTTTTGTTTTAAGAAAACAGTTTTAGCAGCCGTTTCATTGCTGCTATGTGGTGTTTGTTCTCTGTCTGCCGCTGATAATCCTTCGTCTGATCGTGCAGCGTGGATTCGTAGCATGAACGAGGCGGTGCGAGCTAAGGCTAACGAGCACGCTCGTGAACAAGCAGCATGGGATCGAGCTAATCACGGTGTATGGAAGGGCGGCACAGCATACGATGCTATGCGCGGTGCTCTTTACTTCCAAGGAAAAGCTGCTGAAGCTGCGAGTAGTGGTGATGAACGTTCCGCAGAGTATTATACAAGGCAGGCTGAAGAATCCTTCCAAATAGCACAATCTAACATGGAGCGGAGTAAAAGAGAAGGTAATACATACGATGTTGAGAGGTATAACCAGCTTATTGAGGAGCTGGAACCATCTTCTTCATTTCCGTCGCTCATAATCATTGCTGTATTGATCTTGTCTGCAGCCGGTTTTGGTGTGTTCTATTATCTCAAGAAGAAAAGAAGTAGCATGGAAGCGATTGTCCAAAAAGATGGCAATGCCTCCCTCCAATCTCCGGTTGAAACACTAGCACATCTTTCCGTTCTAACGAAGGCGGGAGAAGAAGGAAAACAGTACTATATCTGCAAACCCGGTGGAAGCCAGGAAGGCCCTTATTCAGAAGAAGTGATTCGGGGCGGTGTTTTGCAGGGGATTTATTCTGATGGAACATTGATTTGGTTTGAAGGGGCATCTGAATGGCTGCCTGTTCAGAGTGTCTTTCCAACTATCCCTGCTGCACCGGATTCTCCGCCGGTAAATCCAATCCCCCCTCCAATGCAGCAGGAGGCTGCGTCCTATTTCGTAGCCCAACCCGGAATGCAGCCACAAGGCCCATACACAAAATCTGCTCTATTGGGTGGATATTACCAAGGGGTATATCCTGCTGGCTCAATGGTCTGGGGGCCTGATACAGGCACTTGGATTCCTATTACAGCACTGCCGCAGTTTGCTGTCAGCTCCGTCCAAGGCGGGGATGCAATCGGTTGTCAATTTCAAGCATGGGGAAAGGCCAAGGACTGGAATCCTGTCAACGCTTTTGTCAGTTGCATGAAGCGGTATGCCCAGTTCAGCGGACGCGCCTCACGCTCGGAATACTGGTTCTTCCAGCTTGCGTGGTTTATACTGTATATCCCTATCGTTATAGCTAAAGTTGCTTTGGATGAATGTGATGCAGAGGGGGTGGGGGTATTGCTGGAGCTCATCTTCCGTTTGGCAACCTTAGTTCCGCTGATTGCTGTTGCTGCTCGCCGTTGTCATGACACCGGACGAAGCGGCTGGTTTATGCTCATTCCCATTTATGGTTGGGTTCTCTTCTTCCTGCCAAGCAAGAATGAGAATAATCCATACGGCACATCTCCGCAACGTCCTATTTAATCCAATTTTGATTAATATGAAGCAATACTACGTCTACATACCGGGAAATGAAGCAGTTCAGGGGCCATTTCCAGTCGCTATGATTCAGCATGCCTACGCCCAAGGCGTCTACAATGATGCTGTCATGCTGAAAGATGTAGATGGCGGTGATTGGGTTAGTATCGGTTCGGTGTTTTCAAAACCATTGCCTCCCCCGCCTCCCGTACATGTTGCTGTTCCTGGTAACAATAATGACGGTGCTGAAAATGGCAACAACAGTGGCCTTGCATCAATGAAGTACGTTGGCATCCTGATTGTTGTTTTCATAGCGGTATTTGGACGCCATTTTTTCAGAAAAAACAGTTTTCATGATTATCCCGTATTCGGCTGGGTTGTCACCATTGCGATTATCGTAGTCATTATAGGGGTCATAAAAGAGAACTCGCGAAAAAAATAGATTTACGCGAATCTTTCTCCATCTTTCAACCTCTCAGCAGATGCAAGGATGGATGAAGCCATGTCCGCAGTCAATGACTCGGAGGATGCCTGTCTACACCCCATCTCGGTTTGGCTGCTCTGGCTGCCCGCCGCCGCCACAAGTAATACTTGATAAACATATTGGGCCGTAGCTCTGAAAAAGAGCTGCGGCCTTTTTCTGCTTTAGTTTCTTGTTGAAACGCTTTCTGTGAGAACACGTTGCGACAGTACAAGAATTTTTGCTTTCAGTCACGTTCTGTTTTGATACAATTAGGCGTTGTCATTAAGGCATTTATCCTCTCTCTGAACCACCGGCATTTTTTATCATGAAACTGCATTTGCCTCTTTCCTTGCGTCATTCGGTTTTGACCCTGTTGGTCACTGGCGTTCCTTATCTGGCTGCGTCTGCATCGGCTGAGAATCTGAGCGTCACATCCGGCACAGGAACCGGCCTCGTTATGATGACAGCAGGTAACAGTGAAGTGGTTAACCTTGAGATGACGGACGCTCAGACCCTGACGGGAAATTCCTCCAATTCTACCACCATTGCCACTCGGACGCTCACTCTGGCAGAGGATGCCATTCTGTCCCAGACCGGCAAGATTGTAGCAGAGGAAATCATTCTGGAGGAAGGCTCTTGGCTGGACTGGCGCGACAGTGGCACGCTGGAATCCGCGGCAGTCTCCGGCGGAGAAGGGGAAGCAACGGTGGCTGCTCCTGCCCGCATCAGCATGGCGCATGGTTCCACCTTGTCTTTCCTGCATGAGCTGGAGACGAATCCGAAGGCGGTGAATCTGTTTGCGGATGTGACGGGCAATGGCCAGGTGGGGGTTGGGTATTTCCTGAGCCCTGCCGGCTATACGAATGAAAGCCCTGTCAATGTGACCATTGAAGGCGCGCTGCAGGCCGGAGATACGCAGTCAGAGAAGAGGTACAATGGCCTTGTTGTGTGGCGCGCGTCCACCCTTACTGTAGGCACGGGCGATTGGGTAAAGGGCACGAATAGCTTGGTGCTCTCCGGCGATTCCGTGATTGATGGCACCGCTACGCTGAACATGAAATACGGTCGCCTGAAGCTGACTGATGGCGCCAGCCTTCTGGTGGTCGGTACATTCAATTACATGGAACCGGGGGAAGGCGAGGCGGATGATGATGCTTACCGCCGCACCGTCTATCTGGGCTCAGGAGCAGAGTTGACCCTTGCTACGGGTAGCCTGACTTCATTCAAAGCGGTGGATGGCGTTGGTAAGCTGATTCTGAGCACCGGGGCTCCGGAAGTATTCGAAATCGAGAATGACTTTACCGGTTCGTTTAAGCTTGAATCCGGCAGAAGCCTGACGGTGGCCGGCACCACAACGCTGAATGGCGAGTCCTCCGGCACTGATGGTAGTGTTTTGATAACCGGAACGCTTTCGAATAATGCTGATGCTGAGCTGAGCGGCGTGGCAGTGCAGACGTCCGATACTGTTCTGGGCAATTGGCAGCTCACCCTTCAGAACTCAGACCGTCTGGAGCTGGGGAACATTTGTGGCGACGGCAGCCTCGTGTTGAACGCTGCGACTGCTAACGCCACGTCTGTCAGCAACTCGCATATTCATGTTGGTGATGCCTCGACCTTCGTTCTCAGCAATGATGAGCAGGTGATGAATTACCTCTCGCTGAGCGGTACCGGCGCGGTGGTGCTGGGCAATGGTGAACGCGTCAACGTCGCGGCATGGGATACCCTCGTTTCATCCTCTGATATCGATGTCAGCTCGTTGCATGTGATGAGTGATGCTAGCTTGGAGCTGACCAACTACGGCAAAATCTCCTCACTTACCGTGGGGGATGAGGGTTACGTTTCCATTGCAGATGGTACCTTGTTCTCGCTGAACACAGTCAATAGTCAGGGCACTATTGTACTGGGTAATGGTAGGCCCGGTTTTAACGATGTTGACACCGTTGTCTCCGTGTCTCAGTTTGCGGAGAACTCTCTGGTGGAAATCAGGGAAGATGCCAAACTGCAACTGGGTAAAGATATCTCCCTCATGGGGGCTTTCAACATTGATGGTACTCTAGTAGGCACCAGTGCCACTATTGTAAAGAACACGGATTTTTTTGGCAGCGGCCGCCTGATTCTGGATTCTGTGACCATCAACAACATAGCCAACGTGTACATTAACAGCAGTGCCACTATCGGCAAGCTTATCAATAATGGTATCTTGAGCCTTGGCGATGATAACTTGACGAATGGTGAGCGAGACGTGATATTTGATTTATCAGGCTCTGGCGAATCCTACATCATTGAGGGTGGTTCCCTGAATACGCGGCGAGATGTTTCCGTGATTACCGGGAACAATATACTTAAGCTCACGTGGGGATCTGTTATTTTGGGCGGTCTGGATGCCGGTGAAATTCAATTGGAGCAGGGGATTCTCCTGCGTATGGCAGACAGCTGTGACCTTGTGGCGGATAAGGTGTGGGAGACGAGCGGAAAGGGGGCCAGTTTGGTGCTGGGCAGCAACAGCACCGTGGAAGGCAATCAGTATACCACTCAGGCCAACATCACCGAAGTGCATAATGTTTTCCTCACTGTATGTAAGGATGCTGAGTTGACTGTCTCCGCGCTTACGCTGAAGGGTGAGTCGTACATCGATGGCCGCATTAACGGCAATATCCTGACCTACAACGGCTCGGCCACCATTTCCGGAACGGGCAGCGCAAGCTTTACTGAAACCCTGCTGATTGCACAAGGCCTTGACGAGCTGACCGTGAAGAACATTCGTGACATCAATCTGGGCAAGGTCTATGGCCCGACCCTTGGCCGAGGTGATTTGGTGCTGGGCGATGGCGAGTCCGAGGGCGGGTTTGATACCATCGTTACCGCGGAGTCCATGGCGGCATACCACTTCGTTGTGAACAGCGATGCTAAGCTGACCACTCAATTCCTCTCTCTGCATGGTGGAACCTTCACCATCAATGGCAAGGTTGAGACGGATTACATCGCTCCTTGGTTTGATACTGTTAATGATTCCGGCTTCGTGACGCTGGATGCTGCAGACTTCGAGAAAATTACGGTAGCTAAGGGTGTTAAATTATATTCAAACTCGGAGCTGAATCTTCGCAATGTTTCACTGAGTTTTGGCTCCGTGGAGCAGATAGACGCAGACAAGAGCTGGGGTACGCTGAGTCTTGGTGATGGAAAATTGACTGATGGCTTGGTGGATACAACGCTTTCTGTGAGCGGTGCTTTTGATGCTAACGTATCGATTGAAGAAGACGCTGCCCTGACGGTTGCGAATACAGCCAACCTGAATAGTGGCTATATTTATGGCTCACTGACGGCCAATAATCTGAACCTTCATGATGGTGCCGGCGTATCCGGCACCGGTTACCTGAATGTCACCGGTGAAACTACGCTGGGCGAGGGTGCTAAGCTCACGCTGACAGGCAGTCGGGAGATGAACCTCGGCACCCTGAATGGCTCCGGTACCTTGGAGCTGGGCGATGGTAATGCCACCGCCACCACATCCGTCACGGTTTCTTCCTTCAACGGCTCGCTGAATAGCAAGAGCGATGCCACCCTGAACGTCACCGGCGCCATGACGCTCACGAAGCAGTCCGCCAATGCCGGTACGCTTCAGGCCAATAGCCTGACCCTTTCCGAGGGCGCTGTGCTGAACAATAGCGGCACCATTGTGACGGAAACCGGGGTGATTTCCCTGAATACCGGCTCCACCCTTGCTCTGACTGGCAGCTTGGATGGTTTGCAGTGCTCTGTCTCCGGCACCGGCACTCTGCAGGTGGGTGATGGTGATGATGAAATCAGCACCACTGCTGATCTGAGTGAGTTCCGTGGCCTGCTTGATATCAAGTCCGATGGCTCCCTTACCACAACTACGACCACGCTGATAAGTGTTCAGACGGATGAGAACACGCTGGTAGCGGATTCTTTCATCGGCGGCAGTCTGACTACGCAGAATCTGGATATCGTTGGTAAGGTCAACCTGAGTGGCGAGGGGGCTGTGCTCGTGCAGGGAGCTACCAAGCTGGATAAGGACGCCTCACTTACCGTCTGGGGCAGCGAACTTATTAATTTAGGCGTTGTGAGCGGTACCGGTGGCAGCTCTCTGGCCGTGGGGGCTACCGGTGCCACCACCAGCGCCGCGGCTACATCATTCAACTGCTCGGATTTGTATCTGGCGGGTGATACCACCTTCACCGTTTCCGGTGATTTTAATGCCAGCGTTGTGGACATGGGGGCCGAGGCCGGCGCAACACTCCACGTGCAGAATGGCGCTGTGAGCATGAACGAGATTGGCAATGCCTATGGTTTGCAGACCGGCACGCTGATTCTGGGTGATGGCGAGCGCCTCATTGTGACCGAGGCTCAGGGGGATACGCCCGCCGTGACGGAGGCTGATACCATCGCCACAGTTGAATCCTTGAACCTTGCTTCCTTGGAACTCAAGGCGGATGCTACTCTGGCCATGGCCGGCAATGGTGATTTTAAGACCGGCTCACTCGCGATGGAAGCGGGCGCACTGCTGGATTTGACCACAAGTGGCCCGATTGTCGAGCTGGGCAAGGTAACCGGTAACGGTAAGATAGTGCTGGGGGCAGAAAGACGCGCTACGGCTTCCTCCTTTGAAAGTGATTTGGATATCGGTGCAGGGGCCACCATGACGGTTGACTCTTCATATACCGGTGCTCTGAATATCGCAGACGGGGCTTCTCTGACCTTCACCAAAGGGGCGTACAGCAGCGTAACGCTGACCGGCGCGTCCACCAACCAGGGTACACTGACAGCCGGAAAACTTATTCTTAAGAACGGCGCTACTCTGTCCGGTGACGGTTACTTGGTGAGTGTGAATAACATTGAACTGGAATCCGGTACAAGACTTAATCTGACCAATTCCAACAGGCCGGAAGGTTCCGTAATCGGTGGCTTTGAGCCTGATACGTTCGCCTTGAACACCATCAGCGGCAAGGGCGCATTCGTCATGTACGGCAGTACCAAGGTGATGGTGGATGCCTTCTCTGGCTGCTTGGGCATGCGCACCGGTTCCACGCTGATCGTTGACGGCAAGACCACGCTCAGCGGCGTTGGTGCCGGCTATGGCACCTTGGTAACCCGTGAGCTCATCATTGCTGAGAAATCCGGTTTTGAGACTCACTACGAAAGTGCTATCCCCACCAGCTACGATTATGATGGTGAGAGCAGCAATCCCGCTGTGGCACTCACACTGAACCTTGAGGCCGGCTCCTATCTGCATATGTATAAGACCGGTATGCAGGACTTCCTCGACTCGATGACGAATGCGTCCATCACGCTGAATACGGATTCTGTGTTCTATGGGCATGGCAACCTGCATATTGACCAAGGCATTCTGGATAAGTTTGCCCTGCTGGAGGGTAAAATTCAGGTATCCGGCATTCTCTCCTACGACAGTAACCTGGTTCTGACAGGCTGCGAAGGCTTGTTTGAAGGCGGCGTCACAGACCCGTCCACCGCTGAGGTGTACTCCGGTGATGCTTCCGGTGATATTGGCGGTGACAACACGGGTGGCGAGCGTCCGGAAGCCCAGGAGGTGACCGATGACGTGGCTGACGAAATCGTGCAGGAGGAAATCAATGACGGCGTAGACCCCGGTCCCGACACCAGTCCCGATCCCGGCCCCGAAATTGATCCCGGTCCCGGCGAAGGCGGTGGCAGCGCTGGCGAGGTGATTGGTACTGTTGCTGATGCTACACTCATTGCGAGCGGTGTTGCCGGTATCGTTACCACCGGCCTTCAGGTCTATGGCAAGGTGAAGGCTGCCAAATACGCTGCAATTGTAACCGGAATTGGTATTACCGGCGGCGTGTTAACTAAAATCATCCTGACGGTGACCGAGGATGACGATGACGGCGATGATGATGACGACGATGATGATGACAACAACGATGATGACAATCGCACATTCTCCATCATTGAAAGTGAAGAGCCGCTCACTATCATCAACTCCGCGATTGTAACCGGCGACAGCAAAGTGCTTGATTCCATTGTAGAAAAGACCCGCGAACTGCAGGAAAGCGGTAAGCTGGAGGATTTTGGGGAATATATAATCTCTCTGGAGGGTAATACTGCGGTAGAAATCAAAGAGCAGCTTGCCGCTTGGTTCCCTGAGTTCAGCGAATTAACGGGTGGCGAGCTCTGCATTTCCGCTCCCGAGACCACCATCACCGGCTCCGTAATACTGGGTGGTGATGACATTACCTTCAAGGGCTATTCGGATAGAGAAGAGGATTTGGCAAACTTTGATCTCATGGGCGATAGCCTCACCTTCAATAGAGGCAGCGAAGCGAGAAGCACCAAGATTGTTGCCAAGGATACCTTACGTCTGCGTGCGTTTGATATCGATGTGCTTGAAGGTTCCATCCTCGCTGCCCCTGATGTGGATATCAAGGCTGAAACTCTGGAGGTATCCGGTGATTCCTACATTATATCCACACAGCAGGCCACTTTTGATATATCCGATTCGACTACGGTTACGGGCTCTACTGTATACCTTCGCGGCGTGACGGATGGCAGTACCCTCGGTGCGCTGGCTGCCAGAGAAGGTGCCCAGATTGTGCTGGATGGCAGCGCTTCATCAACAGTTGGCGCTAATTCCGTTCTGCTGGAGGATTCCAACATGACGGTGAAGAACATGAATGCTGTCGTTTCCGGTGGTACCACAGTGCGCAATAACGCTACGCTGACGGTGGATAATGCTACCTACAGCACTAGTTCAATGGAGGTGGGCTCCGGAGCCGCTCTGATTAACAACAACGGCACAATCTCCAGCACAGTGGCCATTGTGCTGAACGATGGTTCAATTCAGGGCTCCGGTACCTTCTCCGCCATGACCATGGAACACGGCAAGCTGGTGGTGGGTAACTCTCCGGGCCTGCAGGTCTACACAGGTAACGTAGAGCTGAAAGAAGGCGATGTTATCTTCTCCCTGAGTAATTTCAATCAGTCCGCTACAGCGGAAACACAGGGATGGGACTCCGCGGCCTATTCTGTCATTGACATGAACGGGCATAACCTGACAATCAGTAAGGATGTAAGCTTTACCATTGAGATAGGTGGCGAAGCTCTCGATCTGCTGATGGCTCCCTCCACCGGTGAAACCGTAAGCTTCAGCTTGGAGCTTTTTCGCAATGTGGATTCATTGACGCTCAATGGTATAGAAATAGCGGATTTGATAGCAAACACGGAGTTTGTTATTACATCTGATGAGGAAGGGCTGCTGGATGGCCGCTATGCTTCATTTGCCGGTCTGAACATCACAGAGAACATAACATCTGCCTTCTACACCGAGGAATATGGTAAGGTTGTACTGAATGTGACGATTGGCTCCGTCCCTGAGCCTTCTACGGCCACGCTTTCTCTGCTGGCTTTGGCTGCTCTGGCCGCACGCCGCCGCCGCAAATAATACTTAGTATATAAATCATGAGCCGTAGCTCCACTCGGAGCTACGGCCTTTTCAACAATCTCATTCTTTGTACAATTTGCCTTATCGTAAGCATTCAACCAAAAGCCTTGTAGAGGGGGATGCGATAATGAGAACCTATGTTCACATTACCGCATAACACTATTGCCTATCTCTACAAGGAAGCCATCGACATGCGCCTGGGCATGTTCCGGTTATAAGGAGTCATCGCTCAGCAATTGAGCCAGCCCATGGCAAAGGGGGGCTTCTTTCTATTTGTCAACAAGCCTCGCACTCTGCTCAAGGCCGTCTGGTTTGACGGAACCGGTCTGTGCCTGTTCTGCAAGCGCCTTGAACAAGGTCAGTCCAGCTGGCCTCAACCTGCTACAGTTAGTAATGGAGAATGGGTGCAAATCCAGCCTTCTGCCCTTTCTTTGCTGCTGGATGGAATCGAGCTGAAAAACTGCATGAAAAAAGCGTGGTATGAAGCGTAAAATGATTGAAAAATCAACCATTTCAGTGTATAATCACGCGCGTGAGCGCCTCTGAAATCCAGCAACTAGAATTGCCCTTTTCCTCTGCGGATAAGGTGTAGATGCTGGAGGATTCCAACCGGCATCTGGAAATAGAAAATGAGGCATTGAGGGAAGAAAATGCCATGCTTCGCCGGATGCTTTTCGGCAAGAAAAGCGAGAAACTCGTCCATGAAAACATCGGAATTGAGGAGGTGGATGAGGTCTCCGTTCCTGCACCTGAAAAGGCGGCAGAGGAAAAGGCTGGCAAACAGTCCAGCCCCGGAAAGAAGAAACGCCGCCTTTTTGCCACTATCACCAAAGAGATAGAGCAGCTGGTCATCCCGGAAGAGGTTCTGGAAAATCCATTGGCCTATACCCGTCTGCCGGAAAGCAGCGACCGGATTTCGCGCCGCCTGGAGTATGTGCCGGGGCATTTCGAATTGCACATTTTCCGTATGCCTGCCTTCGTCAAGAAGGGGCATCGAGGCAAATCCGGACAGGATGCCCCGATTCACGCCGCTACACCTCAGAGCATTCTGCCCGGTTCCAACATGGGCGCAAGCATCATAGCTCTGGCTTTACACAACAAATACAGCCTCCATCTGCCGCTTTACCGTCAGATAAAGGAGTTTGAACGCATCGGGCTGGAGGGCTTGAGCGAGGGAGTGCTCTGCAACTGGGTACGAGCAGCAGCCGATGCGCTGGACCCCCTCTGGAAAGCACAGCATGAGTTCATGTTGGATTCTGCTGCCCCGCATATCGACGAAACGCCCATCCGCTGTCAGAAATCAGACAAGACCAACGGCTACATGTGGGCCATAAGCAGCGCTGATACCGGTTCCACGCTCTACTACTGGCAGAACAGCCGTAGTGCAGACACCCTCGACTACCTGTTGCGCCACGGACAGCAGAAGGATGGTCGAGTTTATGAGGGAGCCATTCTGAGCGATGGTTATGGCGGATATGAGAGCAGGATGAAGAATCTGCCGGATGAACAGAGACCGCAGTGGCAGGTCTGCTGGGCACACGTGCGACGGAAGTTTGTGGAAGCCGCTGGCAACAGTAATGATCCCTGCTGGAGCATGAAGATGGTGGAACTCATCAGGCCACTATATACAATTGAGCGGACATTGAAAGAAAGTCAGGCGCCACCGGAGAGGAAACTGCAGGAGCGCATGGAAAAAACTCGCCCCATCGTAGAAGCCTTCTTCAAAGAACTCACTAACCGCAGCCTCGACACACAAAATCCTCCACGCAATAAGCTGAAGGATGCGATAGACTATGCACTGAAAAGACGCAGCCAACTCAGCAGCTGGCTGGAGAATCCCTGCATACCCATTGATAACAACCTGGTGGAGCGGGCCATTCGACCTGTAACGGTGGGGCGCAAGAACAGCCTGTTCATCGGCTCGCCTGATGCGGGGCAGAGCGCCGCCATCATCTATACGATGGTGGAGGAATGCAAACGCACCGGAACAGACTTTCAACGCTGGCTGATGGAAGTGCTGCGCCGTCTGCCGACCCACAGGGCAAGCGAAGGGTATCTGACCCTTATGCCCGGAATACTCGAGCTCACCACAGCAGATAAGAGTGGTAAGAAAGTCAGCCTTTGAGAACCGGGCAAATTGATGCTTTCTCCAGGTCAATTATACAAGGCTTTTGGTTGAATGCTTACGTTTATTGCGAGATAATGCTTCGAAATTTATTCATTTATGATTTTTTTTATGCTGTACAACGCGATTAATACTGTGTAGAATACGCGGCGCGAGCCATGCTAAGTTAGATTGGCGCTCATCTCTTATATAGAACACATATATGAAACCTCATCTTCCTGTTCGCTTATTCCGTGCGGTCGCTCTTGTGCTGGCCGCTGCTCCTGCTGCTCTCTATGCAGACTACTCCGCACCTACAGAAATCGTTGTGCCGGATAGCTACACGAATTCTGTAGAATTAAGCGGTGCAGTTGATTTCGCTGCCCAGACGGAAGATACTGCATATCGCCTTACCGATGATGTTACCATGACCCCGAGCGCTACTTCTTTCTCCGGGGTGTCTTACCTGTACACGAGCGATTCTGCTGATAAGCTGGCTTCCATCGGCATGACTGAGCCGAGCGGTTCTACCACGGTGGGGGTATCAGTATCCTCACAGTTAAGCTTTGACAGCTTGAAAGATGTAAGCTTTACCTCATTCACATCCGGCGGTCTATTTGGTGGCGCTGCTATGGTGAATGGCGCCGGTTCTCTCAATTTCAGCAATAACGAGGGCGTTAACTTCAGCAGTAACTCTGTTATTCATACAAGTCTGACTGCTTGTGCTGGTGGTGGTATCTGTATTGAAGGTGTTGCAAGCTTCCAAAATAACGGTGAAGTTATCTTCAACGCTAACACGGCGCAGTCCCTAGGTGGCGCTATCGGGTTGGATAGAAAGAGAAGCGCAACCGAAGATACTCACTTGGTAATCGACGGTAATGACACCGTGACATTCAGCGGCAACGAGACCAACAATCAGTTGGCTGGTATGGGTGGTGCTTTGTATAATATTTTGGGCAACATGCAGGTGAATCATAATGGTGATGTGACGTTCAAATCCAATGCTGCCAGAGCTACATACATGGCTAATGGCGGTGCCATCTATTCTACTGCTCATGGCGCTTCCGGGCTTACAGTTGAGCTTAGCTATAATGAGTCCCTTACCTTTGAGGGCAATCTGGCTCAGTCCGGCAATCTTAACGCTACTGACGGCAATGCCTATGGTGGTGCTATTCTGGCTTACGGTACTGATTTGATTCTTAATGGTAATGGTAGCTTGACTTTCAAGGATAACAAGGCCTATACGACTAATAGCAGCTGGGTTGCTCAGGGTGGTGCTATCTGTGTTGGCTTTGATGCTTCCCTTTCTATTCAGAATAACGGTACCGTTATTTTTGAGAATAACACGACCCAGGCTGGCAGTACTGTAAAATACAACAGTATTTATGCCGATGACTCTTCTGTGCAGTACAATGGTACTGTTAAAACATATGAGCTGAATGTGGACATCTCCGCTCCGGAAGATGGCTCCGTTGAGTTCCGTGACTGCGTGTATATTGATGTTTCCCAGCATGAGTCTTCCTACTTCAACATGAACTCTATGTTCACGGATGAGAGCGGTAAGAAGATTGCCCAGACGGGTGATATCATTTTCACCGGTGCTTATATGACCAGTGGTGACAAGACCTCCGAGTTTAAGGGGACAGCTACTCTGAATGATGGCCGCCTGATTGTGAAGGATGGTGCCGTGCTGAAGGTTGATGACCTTGTAATTGCTGAGTCCGCCTCCGGCGAGAGCGCCCCCACCTTGGTGGTGGATAATGGTACTATCCAGGGTAGTATCACGGTAAATGGTGGCACGGTGAAGGGTAGTGGTACCCTTGGCTCTCTTACCATGAATGGTGGTGAGCTGGTGGTGGGTAACGCCCCCGGCGTACAGACTTACGAAGGCGATGTTGTGCTGAATGAGGTGGAGGTTACCTTCTCTCTGGCTGATTTTGATGCCGCTGCCACTGAGGACGCTCAGGGCTGGGATTCCGCTGCCTATTCTGTCATTGACATGCAGGGGCATAACCTGACAATCGGTGAGGACGTGACCTTCACCTTTGAGATTGGCGGCGAGGCCCTGCGTCAATTGATGTCTCCCACCGGTGAGGAGGTTAGCTTTAATCTGGAGCTTTTCCGCAATGTGGATACCCTGACACTCAACGATAAAACAATCGCTGATTTGATTGCTAACTCTGAGTTCGTTGTTACCTCCGATGAGGAAGGTCTGTTGGATGGCCGCTATGCCGCATATGCTGGTCAGAACATCACGGAGCATGTAACATCTGCCTTCTACACCGACGAAGATGGCAAGGTGGTGCTGAATGTGACCATGACTACTGTTCCCGAGCCTACCACAGCCACTCTGAGCCTTCTGGCACTGGCTGCCTTGGCTGCACGCCGCCGCCGCAAGTAATACTTGCTAACATATAATCATGGGCCGTAGCTCCGCAAGGAGCTACGGCCTTTTTTATATTTATGGTATACTTTGGGGGATTAGCCTTTGAATAGTCCGTTGCTGCAAGCTCGTGCTTGACAACAACCACATTCTTTGTACAATTTGCCTTATCGCAACGTAATGAACATAAAATCACTTTATACAGCAGAGCAGATTCAGGAGGCCGTGCAGAAGGTAGCGCGGCAGGTGGAGGGATTCTTCGGCAGTGAGGAGCCGGTGGTGGCTCTGTGTTTGCTTAATGGTGCTATCTGGTACGCGGCAGATTTGCTGCGCTGTCTGCCTGTGAATTTTGAATTGCAGACGATTCGCCTTTCCAGCTATGAGGGGATGGATAGCACGGGAAAACTGAAGTGGCATGATGCGCTGCCGGATTGCGCCGGGAAGCAGGTGCTCATCATTGATGATGTGCTGGACACCGGGCTGACGCTGAAATCAGTACGCGATGCTTTGCTGGAAGGCGGCGCAGTAAAGGTGGCCTCTACTGTGGCTATTGATAAGAATGGGTGCCGTACAGTGCCGTATGAAGCTGATTTTTGCGCGCTGCACTGCGAGGATTGCTTCCTTGTGGGCTACGGGCTGGATTTTAATGGTAAGTACCGCAATTTGCCCTACATCGGTTACATAGAGTAAGCAGGGCTTGTTTCCCTCGCCGTTCAAGGCTCAGCGCCGCGTGGTGCTGGGCTTTTCGTTTGGCTGCTGTCCGCTGAGCAAGGGGGCAGAGGAATATAAAACAGGAAGCTCAACTCCCGGAGGAGTTGAGCTTCTGCCTATGAAAAATATCACTTGTGGCTGAGAGCCGATTAGCGGATGGTCTTCACGGTCACGGCCTCCTTACCCACGCGCTCGCGGAGGTAGTTAAGCTTGGCGCGACGCACCTTACCGCGGGTCACAACCTCAATCTTGGCAATCTTGGGAGTGTGTACGGGGAAGGAACGCTCCACACCCTCGCCGTAGGAAATCTTACGAACGGTGAAAGCCTCGTTCACGCCGGCACCACGCTTGCCGATCACAATGCCCTGGAAAATCTGCACGCGTTCCTTACCGCCTTCGATCACGCGGCAGTGAACCTTTACAGTGTCACCTACGTTGAAGGGAGTTACGTCGTCCTTCAGCTGTTCTTTTTCGATGGTATCGAGAATGTTCATCCTTGTCTCCTTTGTGCTAATAAATGTTTCAGGAGCCTTTCGGCTCTGGCGGTTGCGGGAGTATACACTATTTTTATGTTCTTGGCAACCCAAATTTGTGCATATGGCGCATTTTTTTTTATTTCTTTGATAAATGAGGCTTTACACGGGCGAAATGAGGAGGTCTGCGAGGCGTTCGCGCTCTTCAGGGGTGTAGGGCGCGGGGTTGGAGAGGTCTGCAGAGCGGCGGGCACTCACACTTTGGAGCACGGCGCAGACTCCCTGCGGGCCGCTGATGGTGAAGCGCCAGTGCAGGGTGGAGTTGCCGATGCTCTGCAGCTCTGCCTGCACGGTGTAAGCGTCCCAAAAGCGCAGGGGCGCGCGGTAATCCGCCTTCACGTGCACTCGGGGGTAGGCATGGCCATCCGGTCTGAAGCCGCGCGCAGCGAGTACGGCCACTTCCGCTTCCTCCATGTAGCGGAAATAGTTCGCGAAGTGTACGATTCCTGCAGCGTCCGTGGAGTGAAATTGTACGCGGCCTTGGTGTATGTAGGGGGGCATATGGGGCAGGGGGTTAATAGTAATCTCGCTCGAAAAGGCGGCCGAAGCGGCGGCGCTGGTCATCCGCAATGGCGTTCCAGCCGGCATCCTGAGCCTCAGCGATGTTAATGATACTGCCATCCGCATTCGTACGGATGTAAAGCACGGCTGTTCTTCTGCCGTCCGAGATGGTGAGGAAGGGGGTGCGGCTTTCGAAGATGTTGTGCGAGGAGGCTATGGACATGTCATTTTCATCCCGGAGCTGGGCTCGGTAGGCGGCGGGCACTTTGTCCAGCCCGAGCCATTCTTCCGCCTGCTTGCGTGTGAGGGAGGTAAACGCATCATTATCCGCCACGTATTTCATGACGCGCCATGCGGCGTGCACAGCGCGGGGCGTGGCGCGGCGAGTGCCGTCCGCCTGCTTGCTGTATTGGTACATGGTGGCGAGGTCGCGGCGGAGTGCCTGTGCTTCATCCGGCTGGGGAAAGAGGAAGAACCAGAGGAGGATGGCGATGATGAGGGCAGCCCAGCCGGCCGTGCACCAGTTGCTCATCAGGCGCAGGCGTCGCAGGATGGCGCGGAAGCCGCTAAGGCGTTCCTCGTCTGCATCCCCGAAGAGGAAATGCGGATTCGCTTTTTTGGGGTTGGCGAGGATTTCCTTCACGGTGAGCGCCGAGGAGGGGTCCAGCACATCCGCTTCCACGCTGTTGATATCATCCGGATTCTCCACCGGCTCCGGCGGGTACAGGAAGCGCAGCACCACAAGGCGGGAGAACATGGTGATGCCCAGCACACAGAACATGTAGGTCATGCCCTCGGCGAGCTTGCCGTCCTCATATTCAAAAGTGGGGTGCACGAGCTCCGGGCTCAGGGCCGTGAGCACCGGCCAAGCTATCAGAGCGCCTCCCATTACAGTCAGCAGCGCGGTGAACCATACCAAATTCCGGCGAGGGCCCGCCACGCTCACCAGTTCCATGAAGAGGAAGGGAGCCAGCCACATCCACGGCTTAAAATCATACGCATGCAGCTCAGTCACGTACTCCAGTGCCGGATCCGGCGGCAGAATGCTGTCCGGGTATGAAAGGGTATACAAAAGCGCCGCCGCCCCGAAGGTGCAGAGTATCATTCGCAGCGCGATGGAGATAAACCTGAGCATGCTCTCATTCTACGGCACGCCGCCCCGCATTGTCAAGCGCCCGTTCCGTCACAAATGTGTTACAGCAAGCACCCCCACAGCCAATCAGCCATGGGGGAGCTTAACTCGCATGTAATCGTTTATTACTTCTGTCTACGGCGGCGGGCCGCAAGGGCTGCCAGGGTGAACAAGCTCAGTGTAGCCGTAGTAGGCTCGGGGATGGTCAGTGAGCCGTCATTAGTGATGCTTCCTTTGAATACGAGGGTGTTACCTTCATAGTAATACCCGGCATCGCTCAGCATGGAGGTAATATCTCTGCCGGTAAGGAAGAGGGTGCTAGAGGTTAATCCCTCAGCATCAGAGGTGATGATGATGGAGGTGTTGCTCAGGAGTTCTGCGAGGGCTTCACTGTTCAGCGTCAGGGATTCGGAAGCAATGTTCTGAATAAGGTTCAGGCTGAAGGTGAGTGTGCCATCGGAGGTGGCTGTGAGCGCTTCCAGCGCAGCGCCACCAATCTCCAGCACAAAGTGGATATCGGCACCTATGGTCAGCGCGTTTCCGCTCATGTCAATGGTGGAGTAAGCCGCTGCGCTCCAGCCATGGGTGTCCGCCGTGGCGGCCGTGCCGGCATCTGCCAGAGAGAAGGTGACCATGCCTTCAGTGAGTGCTACGTCGTCCGTGTAGGTCTGCAGGCCGGGGGAGTTGCCCACCACCAGTTCGCCGCCGAACATTTGCAAGCCGGCAAATGAACCGGAGCCGGTTACCTTGCCGCCTTCCAGTGTCACTCGGCTGATGGAACCATTGTTGTTCAGTCGGCCGTCTTTTACTCTTACCTCCTCGGTGAACTCCATGCTGCCGTCGTTAGTCACCACGGCGTGCTTACCATTTACATACAGCTTATCTCCAACGACCTGAGCGCCTTCATTCACTTGTATGCGGGCTTCTCGGTTGTCATTGTTACCTACGACGAGCTCATGAACTTCAGTGCGGTTCGGTTTTTCATCACCGGCGGTCTGATTGCCTACCGTGAATGTGAGGGCGCCTTCTTGTACCGCCACGGTGCCACCCACTTTATGACCATTGCCATGAACGACCATCTCGCCCTGGCCGGTCTTGCTCATGCCGCCATCGCCGGAAAGTTCATCGACTTCGATGGTGTATTCATCGCCAACGTCCACAATGTTTTCAGCCTCACTGCTGCCGCCGAGCTCAATTTTAATACTGGTGATGTCTTTTTCAATGAAGAGCTTACGGATGTCCTTGAGGTCGCCGTTGAAAATGATGTGGCCGTCCAAATCACCGGCGCCGGAAATGTGAATGCCGCCGCGGTTGATGACGATATGGCCCTTGCCATGTCCAAAGCCGGCATCTACGGCATCCTGAATGGCCTGAACCACGTCTTCAAGCGTAATGTCGCCGCCGTTGACAACGAGGTTGCCGAGAATTTCTTCCAAATCGCTGATGTCATCATCATCCGTCACGGCGTGGTTCCAGTCATGCCCGCCGGTGTAGTACAGCGTGCCGTTTTCCCAGCGCAGTTGATCAGATGTGGCACCATTAAGCGTCCAACCGGAGATGTCGTAATTCGTTCCCTCGGTGCGGGTTAACAGCTTGTAATCTCCCGTCTCCAAGTATTCCGTGCCGGTCAAATTCAGAGAAATACTAGCCATGCTCAGGTTGCCCGTTGTGGTTAGTATAGCTGAGCTATCTACCTGAGACATATCCAGCGCCAGATGCATCGTGCCGCCGTTCTGAATGGCAAGGGTAGAGGCGCTGATGGTATTTTCCCCCGTTGCACTCAATGTGCTGCCGGAGCTGATAGTGATATCGTACCCGGCATGGCTCAGCTCGCCATCCTTCAGCAGAAGAGTAGCATTTGCCCCCTCTGTTACGGTGATGCCATAGCCCTTGTAAATGGCTCCATCCTCAATTCTCAGGCGGCCACCGTAGAGTTTAGTCATGGCATATACCTCGCTCGTACGGCTGGCAAGGATTTCTGCATCTGTGGCCGTACGGTTTGCATTGTTAGCAACCAGAATTTCATTCAGATGGTCTTCTGTATACAATCCGGAAAAAATAATATCTCCGCTTGCCTGACGTTGTGTTCCAGACGCGTCAGTATATTTTTGGTTTAAATGCATTAATCCGCAGCTATATACAGAATCGTAAAAAGTAATTTTCTTGTTATCCGGAGCCGATAAATATATTGGACTAGAAGTGTATTTGGCACTATATATGGACCGTAGTCTATACGCATCTACTACTCTCTCATAATTTTTTTCAAACAACACATCATTATTGCCCATGATTTCTAATGTACATATGGTATATATAGCTCCGCCACTTGCATTAAAGCGCCCGCTAGAAGAATATGCAGAATTTCGGCTGAAAGAAATGTTGCCATTGTTGGTAATGGATAGCGTAGCACTAGAAGTCCACATATTGCTGATAGCTCCACCTTCAGCAGAAGCCCACGCCTTTAATGCATTATCAGAAAAAATGACTTCGCTATTATTGCTGATACGTAGGCTACCCTGATGACGTATCGCGCCCCCGTGGCCGGAAGAGGAACTGACTGTTTCTCCTGCCGAATTATTGGAGAACTGCACAATTCCATTATTGTCTATGGTAACACTACTTCTTGCTTCTAAAGTGCCTCCGGTACGGACGGTATTATTCGAAAAATTAAAAACAGAATTATGGGAAATAACAAGAGCTCCTTCTGAAAATATGGCACCTTGGGTTGAATTTAAATTGCTACTATCATTGTTATGAACAATGTTTACGCAATTATTGTTCTTTAAGGTTAATGCTCCGGTGGCATAAATGGCAGTGCCACGAAAATCACCCATGTTATTTTCAAACAAAATATTATTGTTATCCTTAATGGTGATATTTCTTGCACGAATTGCAGAGCTTTCATGGTTTCGATAACACGCTTCGTCATTGCCGATTATTGATACATTACCATCTGAATTAATAGCGTCTTGATTGGTTGATGATGCTCGTTCTTCTGAAATATTCGCACTAGCTACATGGGAAATGCTCAAAAGCAAAGCGTAAAAATATATGGAAGGGGAAATTTTCATGATCTTAAATTACTTGTGAATGTCGCCCCAAAATGAGGCTTCATGAAGAAAAATGTTAGCGTGTACACTTTATACCTTTCATAATATCAAGTCAAGCATAAAGCATGGTATTGCCAGCCGAGTATTGGCCCTCGCATTGCCTCAATTCGTTTGGTTGTTAATTCGGTGACTGTTTTTTTTGATGCAGGACGTGAGTTATAACCGGGGATTCTGAGCTGTCCTAGGGAAGCAAAAACTCCCGCCGGTGCTGGTCAAAGCAACTAATTGGAGTTGTGGAAAATTGGCGCTATTATCAGAAGCTGTAAGTGGCGCCTGTAATCAGTGATAAAATATCTGTTAGGGCTTGACTGCATGCACGATTGTTTGATATCATACGTTATATTAACTGATAACTACGCATATGAAAAAGAATCAAGAGAATTATCGGGGGTTGGGGATCAGTAGCCATGAGTACATAGGACTGCTGTCCGCACTTTGCAATCAGGGAGACGCAGAAGGTCGTTACTTGATGGGTGAGCTGTTTGAAGCGGGCGATGCTGTGGAGCGGGACATGGATGAGGCTATGTATCTCTATCGATTGTCTGCAGAGCAGGGCTTTGCGAAAGCTCAACATAGACTCGGTTACAAGTATTTCATGGGCAATGACTGCGAATTGAATTTGTCTGAGGGGGTTCGATTTATGCGCATGGCTGCAGAACAGGGTTATACCATGTCGTTGTTTGGGCTGGGCATAGCACATTTGGCTGGGCGTGGGGTGGAGCGAAATGTGGAGTTGGCTCTGGATTACTTGCATCGCTCAGCAGCCGGTGGATATGAAGCGGCTGTGAAAATGCTTGCAGCAATCGAGTTGGATGGGGTGCGCCCTCAGTCTGAATATGTTGCCATGTTCGTAGAAATGACCGGGGCAGAGGAGCAGTTGGTGAACGCGTACCGGCTTTCGTCCTCAGAGGATGAGGGCGAGCGTCGCTCAGCGTTCCTCAAAGTCCGAGGCTTGGCTGAAACCGGGTATGGTAAAGCTTGTTTTCTACTGGCCTATCAATATCTTCATGGTCTTGGGACTGAATGTAGCAAGGAGGAGTTTGTGGCCTGGATGGGGCGCGCTGCTGAGGCAGGTTTTCCTGATGCTCAGGAGCAGCTGGGCGGCTTATATGCCAGAGGCGAGTATGTTGAGCAAGATTATGCAGCGGCTGCTTATTGGCGTACATTAGCGGCGGAGCAGGGGGTGGTAGCATCGCAGCGTTCGCTGGCTGCCCAATACATTTGTGGTGATGGCGTGGAGCAGGACGATGCCGCTGCTGCCTATTGGCATATGAAGGCCGCCGAGCTGGGAGATGCTCAGGCTCAGTATCTGCTCGCTACGAAATATCAGGAGGGTAAAGGAGTGCCGCAAGATGCAGAACGGATGATGCACTGGCTGCAATGCTCCGCAGAGCAAAAGTACGCTCCGGCCCTGTTTTTGCTCGGAATGAGCTATGCTGTGTTAGCAGAATGGCAAAAGGCTGTTTCCTTCTTTACTTCTGCTGCTGAACAGCAAGATTGGCAGGCAATGGTGTGTCTGTCTGCTTTGTATGCTCGGGGCGTGGGGGTGAGGCGCAGTCTGGACCGTGCTGAGGATTATAATCGTATGGCGAGAAGATATGTCTCTGCGGAAGAGCTGCTGGCGTGGTACAATGACTTCATCCTTAGGGCGAAGCTGTAAAGAAAGTGGACAATCAGTTTGAATGCCCCCTCAAACATAACAGACCTGCTTGGTGAGCAGGTCTGTCGGTGAATGGAAGGTTATTCGCGGGCTTCACCCAGCAGCAGGTGGAGGTGGCGTAGCTCGCCGCTCCCTTTCGTGGTGGCGACTTGCAGCAGGCGTTCCTCCACATCCGGGGGAGGGGGCATGCAGATGTGGGGCAGGTCTGCGGTGAGCAGCTCCAGAGCGCAGTCGTTGTGCAGGGCCAGCGTGGTTTCAATGAAGCACATGCGCGTGGGCTCTTCCAGAATGAAATTCAAGGGTTTCTTGTCGTTAAGAACGCGGCGTGTGGGGATTTTGGTGCCGAACTCGTCATCGATGCCCATGTTGGCCAGCAGCACAGGGGAGGCGATGACGGCGGGGGCGTTCAGGCGGTTGTGCAGGGCATTGATGCGGCCTGTGGCGGTGACAACGCACCACGAGTTCAGCACCGCTTCATTCAGCTCAGCGCTGTTCTGCACATTTACGAAGGAGACATCACTCGGGAGCTCGCCCTCCTTATTTTCCATGTCCGCCACGGTGATGAGCATGCCGCGCTTGCGTGCATAGTGCACGAGGCCTCGGCCCACCTTGCCGTAACCTACCACCATCAGGCGGTGGCCTTCATAGTCGGTGTGGCCTAACTGCTCCAGCGCGCGGAAGAAGCTTTCGCCGGTGCCCAGAGTGGTTTCCACGCGTTTGATGCGGCCGGCATCCGCCACGATGACGGGGCGGCGGGTACGCTCATAGGCGGGCACCCCGGAGCGGGTGAGCTCCGCATAACCCAGAGAGGGGGTGCGGCGGGTGCATTGGCCGGCGCAGTCCAGAATGATATCAAAGTCGTCCTGCCCTTTCTCTGCGGTGCGGATGCCGAAATCCGCCAGCATGTTCAGCACAGCGGCATCTGTCGGCATATTGGTACGCTCTGGGACGAAGAGTTCCGCACCGCCTGCGAGCAGGGCCATGAACTTCCCCAGCGTGTTGCGGTAGATGGGGGTGGCGTCCAGCACCCGCAGCCCTTCAAGCGGGCGGGTGGCTGCCCATTCCTCCGCTTGGTGCAGCAAGGTGGGCCATTCTTCCGGCGGATAACAAGTCAGCAGATACTCTTTGAGGCGTTGTGCGTTTGCGTTCATCCTGTGCTTGATTTTATCCCTGCGCAGGTAAATTGCAAGCATTTAGTGTAGAAATATAGGGGTGAAAACTCAAAAAGCGGCATGTGGCGTCAGATTCTTGTTGCATGCGGGCGTGGGCTGTGTTAAATATGTGGTTGCAATGGAAAAAACACTCTTCCAGAAAATAGCTGATAAAGAGATTCCCTCTGCCATGGTGTATGAGGATGAGCTCTGCGTGGCGTTCCGGGATATCACCCCGGTGGCTCCGGTGCATGTGCTGCTGGTGCCGCGTAAGCCCATTCCGAGCATCGAGGCAGCCACCGCTGAGGATGCCGCTCTGCTGGGGCACCTCATGCTGAAGGTGGGCGAGATTGCCCGCGCTGAGGGGCTGGCCGAGGGCGGCTTCCGCACCGTGATGAACACCGGGGCAGACGCCGGCCAGACTGTGCCGCACCTCCACATCCACATCATTGGCGGGCGCTCCCTCCAGTGGCCTCCGGGCTAGTGGCTGCGCCGGAGGGGATTCCCTCAGCAATTTGTCTGAGACAAATTGTCACTGCATGAAGTCTTTTATCCGTCAATACGAGTGGGTTAATCCCCACACGCTGGAGCTTGAGTTCCCCACGAACCGCCTGCGGCTCTACTTCTTAGAGCCCGGGGTGGTGCGCTGTCGCTATGTGTCTCACCCCGTGTTTGAGAATATACCGAGCTATGGCATTGCTCCGGAGTATGCTCCTGCCTGCGTGCAGCCGGAGGAGGTGGAGCGTGCGGACTGTTATGAGCTGAGCACGCCGAGCCTCACTGTGCGAGTGCGTAAGGAGGACGGCGGGCTGGAGTTCTTGGAGCGCGCCACGGGGCGTATGCTCTGCGCGGATGCGGAAGGAATGGGGCACCGCCTGCAGGAGCGGACGGGTGATGAGCTGGTGTGGGTGCTGAAGTACATGCCGGAAAAGGCCCATTTCTTTGCCTTGGGGGATAAGCCTTGTGCGCTGAACCTGCGCGGGCGGCGCTTTGAAATGTGGGGCTCGGATCACTACAAGTTCAACCCGGACAGCGACCCGCTTTACAAGAGTATTCCCTTTTTCCTCTGTCTGAATCAGGGGGCTCAGTACGGCATCTTCTTTGATAACACCATGCGCTCCTACTTTGACTTCGGTAAGGAGCGCGAGGATAGACTGCTTTTCGGTGCTGATGGTGGCGTGATGGATTACTACTTCATCGCCGGTGCTGATGCTCTGGAAACGGTGCAGACGTATACCCGCATGACCGGTCTGCCGCCCATGCCGCCGCTCTGGGCGCCACCAGAAACCCCGGCAGCAAGACCTATAACCCCCTTTTCATCTACGGCAACTCAGGTCTGGGCAAGACCCATCTGATGCATTCGATCGCTCATTTCATCAACGAAAAGCGCCCGGAGCTGAAGATCCTCGCTGAATCCGAAGAGGCCGGCGTGTATGCCATCTCCACCCACGGCGGACGGCAGATTTTCATCACCGGCCACAGCGAGTATGACAGAGAAACCTTGAAGCTTGAATATGAGCGGGACAAAAATCAGGGTCTGCCCATCCACGTCCCCTATAACTACTTCCCCAATGATGACGACACCAAAGAGCCTCTTGTCACCTGGCGCAGCCACGCAAATCTGCTGTTCTCTAACTGGCTGAATTACTTCGTTTATCAGACCACGCCTTATGATATTAATGATATCAGATAGAAAATGCGTCAACAGTGCCATTTTTTCCAGTGTTTATGCAGGTTTCGGTATTTGC
>CALABM010000118.1 GCA_937885815.1 uncultured Verrucomicrobiales bacterium
CGGTTGAGCAGTATTCCATGGGGGTAAGATACCCCTGCTGCGAGTCCCCGGTTTGGGTTGTTTCCACAAATCTATAGAGCTTCAGTCCTTTGAGTTCGAGTTTATACAGAGAATCTCTCAGCGTTTCCACCCCTTGCAGCTCGCCCTCGCACTGCACGATTTTCCCCTCATTTTCGGGGTTAACCACATCAGCGCTGATATCGACTATCGGCTCCGTCAGCAGTGGCCCCACCCAATATCTGTAGTAGGTGTACACCAAGTCGAAAAAACTTACCCAGCAGCAGAAACAACCGAAGGCGCACAATAGGTATAACAGCTTCGCTTTCATCAATCTATCCTTCAGAAAGATTCTGGCAGATTTCCGGCAGAAAGCAAGTTTATTTTCGCGGACGGACAGAATAATGTTCTAAGGAAAGAGAGGGCTTAGTCAATGAAGTAGCCCTCTTCGTCCAGCACCTCCTCGTCCATAGCCTCGCGCTCGGCCAAGTATGCGCAGAACTCTGCGTAGTCATCCATCTTGGCCTTGTCCTCGGCATCAGCTTCAGCATATTCTTCATCGGTGAAAGGCTTGTCGCTGGTCTTGCTCTCCTCGTGCTCCTTCAGAAGATTCATTATTTCCTCGTTAGTCATTGGCGTTTAGTGTTTTGTTTATAATGAGAGTATAGCATATAGGGCACAAGAGCCCAGCTTTTCTTGATTTATTTTCAATAAGTTATGATACTTGAGCGGATAACAAACGGATAAGAGAGGATAGGAGGTGTAGCCAATTTTGTCCTGAAGCCCCCTTGAAGCACCCCTCAAGGCAAGAAATCTTCGTAACTTGGGGCTTCGAGTCTCGCATCCGTTCGCGTTCTACGCCCTCACAAGGAGGTACAGGATTGAACCTCCGCTAAAGCTTTGGCTTCACAAGTGCCGTTATGACTTTTGTCGAACTTTTTCCCGAGAAGAAAGCGGTCTTGTGGTTGTGAAAAGCGCCTGAGCCGAAAATGCAAATGCTCAACTGGAGTTATTTATCGTTACAGAAATTGAAATCACCCTGAGGCAGAAATTTTATGTTCACTATTGTGAGCTATAAAAAATGAATTACGAATAAAAAGAAAAAATCGTTGCATTACGCTCAAAAAAAAGCTATTCTTCGGTCTGTCGAAACAAAATTGACCATTTATTTGAAGTTCCTATAAATTTATGCGCTACAGATTTCACCTTTCAGATTGCGAAGGCGGCACAAGCTTTTTTTTGTTTCTTATAATTATGGTTCTGTGTGTGCTCAACTCTTGTGTATATACAAGAATTAGTACACACTCTCTTGCGGATGCCATTAATAAAGAGGAATATTACAGCAATATAAATTTGGATTCTATAGCAATATATCGCAGAGATGGAGTCTATTATGCGAGGCATACCTTTTATAAAGCTCCGGCCAGGGGTGTATTGCTCAGCTACGGCATATTCAGCAAGAATAATCAATCGTGTGAGATTTATTTGAGTCGTCGCCCTGAATACGTTCAAGGCATGGAGCAGGTATATCTGTATCGTGCTCTTGAACGTTACGAGCAAGATGAGCTTTTTCCTAATACTATTTACAAAAATCCACATTCGGGGGAAGAATATCTGACTCAGGAGTATTTTAAGGACGCAAAACCAGTGCTCATTGTTTCTAATAAAGAAAAGCTTTCATACATATCCAAGCCGGGAGAAAATGAGGAGTTGCTGCCTGCTCAGCGAGGGCTGGGAAATTATGCTATGGCACCTATTACCGCATTATTATATACGGTTGATGTGGCACTCTCTGTGGGTGTTACAACAAGCACATGGGTAGTCATTAACATTCCGATAATTTTAAGTTCGTTATTTGTATAGGCTATAGTTAATTTTCTCATAATTCAGACTGTATATATTTTTTACTTAACAAGATGTTGGAGGTCATCGCTCCGAACGATTTTACATCGGGCGGGTGTATGCTCTATCCATAAAAGCTTAGCGCATTTATGTTGAAAAATTGTCTGCTAGCTTTTACCTCAGTGCGTGTTATGTGGTGAAAATTAAGCGGGTTATAAACAAAAAGCGAGGGCGTTATCTCTTATCGAAATAACGCCCGCGAAGGGTGGACGAAGGGGATCTACCCGCCCCCTGCGGCCCTAGCGGGCTTCCCGGGCAGAGGTGTCTGCCCGGCACAGGGTCTGGTCGCTCGCTTACTCGCGCCCAGCCCTCTCCAACCTCCGGATTGTCGCAGGGGGTACGAATCCGAGCCACCGAAAAACCAAAAAGGCCAGCACCTCTGTGAGGCACTGGCCTTTTTAGTTAGGGTCCTTCAAGGGGGTCGAACTCACAGGGACTCTGCCATCATTTTTTGTAGAACTAAAAACAAAATCATTGATATATCAATGTTTTTATTTTGACAAAACTGCAAAAAATGCCATTTTGGGCAGTTTACCGCTCCGTTCGGCCTACAACTCAGACAAATGGCGTTTTAATGCTTGGTTAGGCGTTTTTATTCCGCTCATGCGTCAAGAAAGTTCATCACAAGCTTCACCATTGTCTCTTTTTCTTCGGGCTTAGATTCCGCAATCATCACAACCATGGCTACCAAGGTGTGGTCGGCTATGACTTTTTCGCCATCCCGGAATAATAAGCCATTTCTTTCCAGGAAATACAAGAATACCGCTGCCGCAATTCGTTTATTACCATCCGAAAAAGCGTGATTTTTAGTCACAAGATAAAGTAAGTTAGCAGCCTTTTCCTGCGTGGATGGGTACACGTCCTTTCCGGCAAAGCTCTGGTAGATATTACCCAAACTCCCCTTAAAGGAATCATCCTTTTCATTGCCGAATACACTACTCTCATCCCCATACCGCATGGAATCTATGAGATTCCTGCACTCCTCGTAGGTCAGTACATAGGCATGGGTATCCCCCTGCGGCTTCTTCAGGCGCTGGTGATCGTAATCATCCAGCAAATCCAAAGAGCGGGTGTACTGCTGAACCACTTCCAATATCTGGGCTGAATCCAACTTATTTTCCACACGCTTCATCACGCGGATGGTAGTGGAGAGGTCCTGCAGACGCTTTTGTTGGCATACATACCCCTGCAACATGTACTGCCGAAGTACATTCGTAGCCCAACGGCGAAACTGAACACCCCGTGTTGATTTCACGCGGTAGCCTACGCTGATAATCATATCCAGATTGTAGTATTCTACCTGATACGTTTTTCCATCGCTGGCAGTTGTCGCAAATTTTGCGACAACTGAATCTTCCAGCTCCTCACGCAGTGCTGACTGAATATGCTTACCTATCGTTTTAATATCTCTATCAAAGAGTTGCGACATTTGTAAACGATTAAGCCATACGGTATCCGCTTGCGGTTCTACACGAACCGACAGCTCAAACTCCCCCTCTCTGAAATTAATTTCTTCTATGTTCCCCATGGCTTACTCTCCTAAAAGACATTCTAGCATATTTTACGCACCATTCAACTCAAATACGAAAATATCCTGATACCGGCTTCATACCAAAACTTCCAGATAAGGGGTTAACTTGTCTATCACTCCAAGCTTTGTGGCGTATTCTGCCAGCCGGTTCAGATTTTTCTCTTTACGGGAAAAATAAAGTTTAAGCGCAGCGGTATAGCATTCAATATCGACCCTGTTCTTGCTGCGGAGAATATCACAGATGCAGCGCTCTGCATTGTACCCGCGAACGACATTGCCCATCGTAGTACGCAATTCTGTAAGCCCCAGCTCATGAAACTGAGGCTTTATATAATAACATGTGCAATCCTTCGAAATACTGCGGGGCAGCGTGGCATCAGAGGGAATGGTGACGGAATGCTGAAAAGGCGTACGCTCGGTTAAACCAAGCAGATAAAGAGCACTTTCATGAGAAAAGATAAGAGCGGGAAACTTTCGCTGCATATAAACCATATCATCAGCCAATGTCCCAGGGCGCATATACACACCGCTACTGTACCGCTCCAGTAATCCGGCGCGAGAGTACACATGCAACATGCCCCGGCTGTATCCCAGCTGCTGTATATCAGCCGCAGTCAACAAGCCTCCCTGGGCTGCCATGTATTCTTTGATGCAGGTATCTAAATCAGTCATGCGCTTGCCTCCTTTCCGTGTTTGTTTATACCACGGAGAAAAGTATCATGCAAGTAAAATTAGACAAAACGCAAGAAAAGGAATTACTTTTCTTGCGTTTTGTTGTTGTATGAAGTCAAGAGCGGTTTAATTTGCTACTTTACAAAGTTCTTCAATGGCATCTTTTAATGCTGATTTCTTCTTGTTGTATATGTACCATAATTTTTTTAGAACATCTTTGTAATAG
>CALABM010000119.1 GCA_937885815.1 uncultured Verrucomicrobiales bacterium
GAAGGCGACCTCCGAGAGAACGGCGGTTATCAGGACGCTAAGGCCACGCGCCAGGTGCTCATGCGCCGCTCCGAGGAGCTCTCCCGCCTGCTCTCACAGGCTGAGCCCACAGACTTCTCCAATGCCACCTGCGAGCAGACCGGCATGGGTACCGAGGTACACTTCGAGACGGACAAGGGCCAGAAGGTGGTATACACCATTCTGGGTGCATGGGATTCCGAGCCTGAGAAGAACGTGGTTCCCTACACCTCCAAGCTGGGTGCTAAGCTCATCGGCTACAAGGTGGGTGACAGCCTGCGCCTGCCCCTCGAGCTGGGCGGCGAGCAGGTCAAGATGACGATTAAGTCCATCAAGCCCGCTCCCAAGGAGCTCATCTATCCGGATGGTGAGGCCTAATAAAGCCACACAACGCTTTTAAGACAAAACCGCTGCACGTTCCGACGTGCAGCGTTTTTTTGCATTAAATATATAGAAAAAACTCAGAGCTGAGCACACAGCGGGCACGCTTCCACCAGATGCCCGGGAGCAACTTCCACCATGGGAGGGCGTTTCTTTAACGTATCCCCCGTGCGCGACAAGCGCTGGCAAAAGCGGCAGCCGGGCACGTAGTCACGAATGGCGGCCACCTGACCGGGAATGGTAGGCAGATGGCTCTTTCTGGGGTATTCCAAGCGCGGCATAGAGGCAAGCAAGGCCTTTGTATAGGCATGCCTAGGATTAGCAAAGAGCTCTTTCACCCCGGCGCTTTCCACCACACGGCCGGCATACATCACCACCACACGATCACAGTTCTGCGCAATTACGCCCAAGTCATGCGTGATAAGCACGGCGGAAGAGCCCATTTTTTCGCGCAGCTCACGGATGAGGGCCAGAATCTGCTGCTGCACGGTGACATCCAGTGCCGTGGTCGGCTCATCCGCAATGATAAGCTCGGGGCGACAAGCCAAAGCAATGGCAATCACGACACGCTGGCGCATACCACCGGAGAGAGAGCCGGGAAACTCTTTTACGCGCGATTCCGGATCCGGAATACGCACAAAGTGCAGCATATTGATAGCCTCCAGCCAGGCAGCATCACGCGACATGCCGCGGTGCAGCATAAGAGTTTCCGCTATCTGGTCCCCTACGCGGTGCACCGGGTTCAGAGCACTCATAGGCTCCTGAAAAATAAAGCCGATTCTGCCGCCTCGCACCTCATTAAGCCTGCGAGGCTTCATTCGCAGTATATCCTCACCATCAAAAAGCACCTTTCCGCCCAGAATATGGCTGTGAGGCTTTGGCAGCAGGCGCAACAAGCTCATAGCCGTCACACTCTTACCGCAGCCACTCTCACCCACAATACCTACACACTGCCCGCGCGGTACATTGAAGCTAACATCATCCACCGCATGCAACAAACCAAACTCTGAATCAAAGGCCGTGGTAAGATGTTGAACTTTCAGCAGATTTTCGTCAGACATAATATAAATGTGGGGCTTTAATATTCAGCAGGCAGCGGGACATCTATCTCCTGCTCGGGGAAGCTTTCATTTGCAGTTCGGGCACGCATCGTGCGCGTACGCTCTTCTTCATCAATCCAGTACAGATGGCTATCCAGCGGGTCTGCATAGCGGGGAGGACAGAAGTTACAATCCGAAGTCTGCGGCCATTTCAGCCAGCGCCACTGAGCAAAACGCGAGTATGCAGCAGTCCATCCCGGCACCCAGCAAGCCTCGTCATGAATAAGCTGCTGCACACGATGATGAGCAGCAACTGCCTCCTCCTCCGTGCGGGCGGTCTGGCAGGCCAGAATGGCTTCATCCATCTCAGGAGAAGCCGTGGCTGTCACATTCGCGCTGCCTTTCACCGGTGTACCATCAGGCGTGTAAGCGTACTGAGATAAGAAGTAGAGCGAGGGATCCGGGATAATAGGTGAAAAACTTCCGGAGAAAATACCGGCAGTGTAGTTTTTCTCACGCACCTTGCTAAAAAACACGGTGTCATCCATCTGCTCAAAGCGAAGATCCAGGCCACAGGCGGCCGCGTCCTCGCGGAGCAGGTTCATGCAGTTGGCATACACGGGGTCTATGCGAGAGCTAACTACTACCTGCAGGCGAGTGCCATCCGGGCGGCTGAGAATACGGTCCTCCCCTTCTTCCGTATACCCGGCTCGGGCAAAATACTCACGAGCAAGCTCCGGTGAGTACGGCCTAGCCGTAACATCAGAGTTCGTAAAACGCCCAAAGCCCGTGAAGTATGACCCCATGCGGTCATAATCGCCACGGAACACCGTATTAATGACTTCCTGAATATTCAGCGCATGGTGCATGCCTAAGCGGACGTTAAGGTCGTTAAACGGCGGCCGGGAGCAATTCAGGTATATCCCGAGGCTGTTACGAGGCCATATGTTGTTAAAATGAACTCGCTGAATATAGCCGTTATGCACAGGCTGTACTTCCAACCCCTCGTACCAAAAATCTGCCTCACGAGCATTAAAGACATCCAGCTGGCCCACACGGAACAGCTCTCGGGCTTTAGATGCCTCAGCAATGAAGGAGTAAACGATACGGTCTACATTACAGCTGTAGCGCATGTAGCGGCGATTATACCCCCACCAATCAGGCACTCTCTCCAATGTAATTTGGCGGCCCATAATCAGGCCGTCTGGCGCCACACGGTATGCGCCAGTAGTGGGGGCGGGGCGCCACAAGTAACGCGAGGGATAATCCGGGCCAAACTCAGCATAAAAGCGGGTGCAGCTGGCCGGAATAGAAGCGTAATAAGGAGCCGCCGGCATGGGTTCCTGCAGGGTAACAGCAATGGCCTCATTGCCATATACTGTTATACGGGAAAAACGGCTCAGGTAATAATTAGCAAAGAAAGGTTCCGCCGCGTAATCAGAAGTGCGAACGAAAAGTGATGTAATGAAATCACGGGAGGTCAGCGGTGCACCATTTGAGAAGCGCACGCTTTCATCCAGCATGAAGTACACGGTGCGGCCATCCTCGGAAACAGCCCACTTCTTCGCGATGCCGGGTATCAAGCGCCCGGTGCCGGGATGAATACGCACAAGCGGAACATCAAAATCATCATAAATATACCGGCGTGTGGAATTATTGCTGTTCGGCCCGAAAAGACAGAGAGTTCCGGGAAAGGAACGCTGCAAGGAGCGGCGCAGCACTCCGCCCTTACGAGCCTCCGGGCTGCCCAGCTCAGGTTCATTCTGACCATCTTGCCATTCAAGCCCGCGAGGAATATCCCGCAACTCTCGGTACACAAGGTAATCCCCCACCCGGCGGCGCTCTCCAAGCGATACCGCCGTGCGCAAAGCAGAGCGAGTGCTGATAGTGGCGCTACCGGCCTCGCGGGTGCCGGGACAAGCCCCGAGGCGGCGTGCGAAAGCGTTCACACACTCTTCTCTGCGCTCTTCAAGAGCCTGCTGCACATGAGCAGCATTACGCCTGTTCCAGCGTTCTGTAAATCCCTGAAAGCCCTTTGGCATCGTCCAAAGCCGGGCATAGGTGGGCACATCTTCCCCCGCGGCGAAAGCATCCGGCATGGCATAATCCGGCGGCGGCGTCCAAGCCGGACCATCTGCAGCCCCATCACCATCACAGCTGCTACAGCACAGTAAGGTAGTCACCCCCAAACCGGCGAGCAATATCCATCGGTTTACGCTACGAAACAATCTGGCATCTGGAGTCTTCATTCGTAATAGGTGTGGCGGCGTGGATCTACGGACTCTCTCACGGCCTCCCCCACAAATGTGACGAGAACCAGCACGATGACCAGCGAGAAGAAAGCTGAAGATACCACCCAAGGACAGGACAATTTGGAAAGCCCATCATTCAGCAGGCGCCCCCAACTGGCATACGTATCAGGCAGGCCGAAGCCCATATAATCCAAGGAGGCGAGAGAGAGCACCACCGCAGCCAAGCTAAAGGGCAGTAGGGTGACAATGATTCCGGTGAGATTCGGCAGGATATGGCGGAGGAGGATATGGCAAGGACCGGCCCCCATTACGCGAGCGGCATCCACATAATCACGCGTTTTTTCCTTCATGGTAGCCGTTCGCACCAGATAGGTAATATGAATCCACCCAAAAGCAGCCAGAAGACTTAATATAAGGAACATACCACGCAGCTCATGCGGCACTAAATCTGCCAAAATCATCACCACAAACAGGAAGGGCAGCTGGGAGAACACCTCAATGACGCGCTGGGTAAGCAAATCCGTTGCACCACCAAAATACCCCATGAGCATTCCAAGTGTCAACCCGATAACGTAAATGGCTGGTATGTAAAAAAGAGCAGCTTTTATGTTTACCTGCAGGCCACCATACAAATAAGCCGCGATATCAGCGCCCTGACTGTTGGTTCCCAGCAGGTGCCCGCCTGTAAGCGGAGGCGCAGGATGATAATAGACGCGGCATACCTCGTCCGGATTAGTCAGCGCGAGGAAGTCCTGCTGGGTACCTTCTCCCCAGTAATAACTCTCTGCCACCTCACCCACACGATACGTGGCCGTGAACACTTCACGACCACCCTCGGTCCAGCCCTGAGCATGGCCATCAGGCACGCCTTGGCGAAAACGCATCCTCAAATGAGTGCGCCCATTCGGATACAGGCGACAAGCCTGACCGTTGTAAAGATTCTTTCCATCCTGTGTATACACACGGCCACCATTCATAGGAAGACGCTCCGTAGGGAAAGGAACGACGTCCATCGTGGCGTCATACGGAATAAGCGGCATGATGACGAGGGAAGGCATACCGGGTTTACCGCTCTCCTCCTTCAACTTGCGATAATCAGCCTCTGCGAGTGCCTCATTGCCGGTAAGTCCGAAGTCCGCACCGGTATATATATCCCGGCTGAATGCAGGCAGGTAGATAGAGTCACCATGGAGCACAAGCAAAGCTCGCTTGCCCACCACACTCTGATCCAGCGCAGCCAACACCATCAGCATCATCAGCAGCAACAGAGACCAATACCCCCGTTTGAAACTACGGAACTTAGCCCAGCGCCGAGCCATCGCAGGCGCAACTCGCATACTTCCATAGCGGCGCAGCAGTAGGTAAAGCCCTGCCCCGGCCACCATCAGCATACTCGCCCAGCCAAACCAGTGAAAGCGCCCATTTACCTCCAGTAGCGGCAACCAATCGCCGGGAGCCGAAAGTAGATTCATCTCACGGCTCACGGTAAAGGGCCATGAAATGGTGGGTATCAGCCACCCGCACAGCTCCGCCACACAGCCAAGCACGGCTGCCAATATGAGCAACAAACCTATGATATTCTTACGGTTCATCAGTCGAAACGGATGCGAGGATCTATGAAGGCTACCAAAATGTCAGACAGCAGGTTTCCCACCACAATTAAAACTGAGTTCAGCAGCAGGGTTCCCATGATAAGAGAGTAATCCTTATCCATAAGTGCTTGGAAACTCAACATTCCAAAACCCTGAATATCAAACACACGCTCAATGAGGAGCGAGCCGGCCACCACACCACAGAGCGTCGTGCCCAATGTGGACGCCAGCGGAATAATGGAGTTACGGAATGCATGCCGCCACACAGCGCGCCGGAACGGCACCCCCTTGGCCACAGCTGTGCGGACATAATCTGCCGAGATATGCCCCATGAGATTATTCTTCATCATCATGGTAATCATTGCAAAGGAAGATACCACGTAACAACTGAGAGGCAGTACGGTATGGCTGGTCAAATCCTTAATCTTGTCACCCCAGCTCATCGTTGCAAAATCCGGGCTCGTGAGCCCATACAAAGGGAACCACTCCAGGCGTGCCCCCAAATACACCAGAAGCACTGCCCCCAGCGCAAACCCCGGAACTGCGTACCCCACAAAAATAAAAAGACTGGATACGCCATCAAAAATACCATTATGGTTCAATGCCTTACACACCCCCAACGGAATACTCACAACATAGGCAATCAACACACCCAATATTCCCAAATAAAGGGATACCGGCAAGCGATCCAGCATCATATCCGCCACGGGCTCATTATATTTGTATGAACGGCCGAGGCACCCCTGCAGCAATCCATCATACGCCTTTCGGTATGCCACAACTCTCCAACGGGAACAAGCGGGGCTCTTTGCCATCTCACTAATAGCGGCAGAATCAGTCACCCCGAGGCGGCGAGCCCGGCGCTCAGCGCGGTGCATGGGATCCTCCAAGCGTATACGCCACCCCTCCTCTTCAAACCAAGGCTCTGTCTTATAGTTTACCGTATTTCCCTCTCTGTGCACTTCAATAACAGATGAGTTCCCGCTCAGAGATGTCACGATAAGCTCGGCCATATCATCCTCGCCGAACTCAGCCTTGGCAATTTCCACCTCACGGCGGCGAATACCGAGCCACTGCAAGTACGCCAGCCAAACAGGCTCTTGCAAGTTAAAGATTTCCTCAAGGCGTTCAATATCCGGCTCACTGACCATGGCACAACCGGAACCGGAAGAATGCTCGCCGCACAAAGCTCCGATAGCCTGCTCCTGAAGTATTCTATCCACAGGGCCACCGGGTACCATGCGAGTAAGACAGAACACCACGAAGGTGATGCCTATCAAAGTGACGGGCATCAAAAGCAGGCGCCTGATAACATATTTACGCATGTCCGGGGGCATTCTACCACATTTCCCCTCAGCGCCGCAAGCTATTAGTGCGGAAGTTCTACGTACTGCGCGCTTTTTTTTGCTATTTATGCCTTAAGACATATCGACATCCGGCTCAATCGCGTCTACCGCCCCTTCAGCGAACAGCTCGTATGCAATGGAATCCACAATCTCCACCTCAGCAAACTCACCTACGGGCAAAGCGGGGTCCACGTGTATTGTGCCATCCACATCCGGCGCATCCCACGGGCCACGGGCCAGCCCAGGCTCATCCACCAGCACACGTATGGTCTGCCCCACGCAGTCCTGACCAATTTCATCTGCTATACCGGCCATAATCATGGAGAGCTCATTCGCACGGCGCTTGCGGGTGGCATGGTGCACCTGCCCCTTCATTTTTGCAGCCAGTGAACCTTCCTCACGGGAATAAGGGAAGACGCCGGCGCGCTCAAAGCGGAACTCGCGAATAAAATCACGCAGCTCAGCATGATCCTCCTCCGTTTCACCCGGCAGGCCGCTGATAAATGTGGTGCGCAGGCCAATTCCGGGCACAGCTTCGCGCAAATCACGAATCAGCGTACGGATGTAATCGCCGTCTGTCTTTCTCCTCTGCTCAGCAAGAATGTGAGCTGAGATATGCTGCAGGGGAATATCCACATACTTCACCACCTTCTCACAGGTCGCAAAAACATCTATCAGCTCGCGGCTCCAGTGTGCCGGGTGCGTGTATAACACGCGCACCCAAAAATCCCCGGGGATATCATTAATCTCTCGCAGCAACGAAGCCAGAGACTCACCGCGGGAAGAATCCACTCCGCTGGTTTTCTCGGCACGCTTTTCCCATTTATCCATGCCGTAGTAAGTCGTATCCTGAGCGATGAGGTTCACCTCCTTCACCCCCTGCTCCACCAGAGCCTGAACTTCTCTAAGAATATTTGCCTGAGGGCGGCTGCGGTGCCCGCCACGAATGCGAGGAATCACACAATAGGCACATGCATGGTTGCAGCCCTCAGCTATTTTCACATAGGCTGTGTGGCGGGCCGTAAGGCGATAGCGGGTATCACCGAAATCAGGCACCAGCGTGGAAACCTTTGTGGTGTACACCTTCTCAGCCGTCCCGGCCAGACAAGCTTCCGCAATTTCAGCCACCTCACACACCTTATCCACGCCGATAAAGCAATCCACCTCCGGCATCAGCTTAACGAGGTCATGAGCATAGCGCTGAGAAAGACAGCCGGCCACCATAATCCGCTGGTCAGCAGGAGCCTCTCCGGCCTCACGGGCTCGTACTGCCGCAAATATCGTATCTATTGCCTCCTGCTTGGCAGGATCAATAAAAGCGCAGGTGTTAACGATGAGCAGAGCTGCATTCTCAGGCTCTGTCTTTTCATAACCGGCGGCCAGAAGGCGATCTGCCATCACCTCAGAATCCACCAGATTTTTCGCACAACCAAGAGAAACTATTGCAAACTGAACGGCCATGCGCTCAGACTACCATATTTCAGCCATTTGTCAATTCTGATTTCGCACGAGCCCACGCTGCTAGGCGCTCACGGAAAACCTCAATCTCAGGGATGAGGTACATATCCGCCCGGTCATTCAGCAGCGTGGTGAAGTTAAAATCATACCCATACACTTCATGCGGGCGAGCGGGAACAAACTCATCCTCCATCACCGCGTAATTCACCGTGGTCTCACTGCCAATACGCCCGTAGGATACGGAAAGTGTCTGGTCCGCATTCGCTCTCACCCACGGCGCTTCCACCTCATCCAGCACTTCTGCGCAGAGCGTTTTATCTTCATACGTCACCACGTGAATGCTCTTCTTCACAAGGGGATAAAAATCAATCCGTGTCCACGTCAGCTCGCCATATGCAACAGTCCGGGACTGAATGAAAATAATGCCAGCCAATGCCAGCAGGATTATTACAACGATTCTCAGACCACTCTTCATCACCAAGTTAAACACTATGAAATAACCCTCCGTTCAAGAAAAAATAAAAAAATCCGCTGCCACAGGTTCATGACAGCGGAGGAAAAACATGTAATCACAGATAATCAGTGATTACGGACAGCGGACACCAGCAGACACACCGCCCAGATGATATCCAGGCCGGCAAAGGCATAAAAGGCTGTCTGATACCCGCTGGCAGGCATGCCGAGCGCGTAAAGCAGAAAGAATATGCCAAGTGCCATGAAAAGGCCGCTGCGAATAAACTTACCGGTTCTTGTACGCATGGTGACTGGGAGGGAAAGGGCCGGCGGGCATCCCCCGCCGGCATGAATAAAAATAAGGATTACTTAGTCAGGGAGATAAGCTCCATCTCAAAGATGAGAGTGGAGTTCGGGCCAATGCTGCCGGGGCCATTAGCACCATATGCAAGGTTGGCCGGGATAGTTACCTTCCACTTAGCGCCCACGGGCATCAGCTTCAGAGCCTCAGTGAAACCGGGGATAACCTGACGAATGTTGAACTTAACGGGCTGGCGAGACTGGTCAAACACGGTACCGTCCACAAGCGTACCCTTGTACATCACCTCAGCGGTGGGAGCATCGCCATGCACAGCGGCATCATACTTCTCACTGCCACCGGGCACGAGCACCTCATACTGCAAGCCGCTTTCAGTAGTGGTCACCTCAGCGCGCTTACCGTTCTCCTGCATGTACAGGCGGCCCTTTTCCAAGTTTGCCTCACCTGCCTTCTTGCCACGTTCCTGCAGCATGCTGACGAAGGCGCTCTGGTACTCCTCCACCTTCTCATCAATAATGCTCATATCAGCATCACCGGAAATACCATCCTTCACGCCCTTGGCGAGCATGTCAGCCACCACGTCATCAGCCTCGATACCGGGCAGCATCTGGGGCAGCATCTGGCTGCCAAGACGGTAGCCGATGAGGTACCCCATCACTTTCTTCATTTTTTCCTGATCGGTCATGCTGGCATTTTACCACATCCCTCCACCCACTGACAAGTTACCGCAAAGTCATACAGCCACCAATTAACCCATTCATCCCGCAAAAGCCTCACTTTAGGCTTCCCCTCACAATACAAACATGATAGCATAAGAACGACAAAAGGGCACCAATCAACAACACTTTACAAACCATGGAATTTCACTCATCCGCATCGGCTTTGTGTTGCGGGACTATACCATCACCCGTCTGCTCGGGAAAGGAGGTTTCGGCATCACCTACCAAGCGGTGGAAGATGTGACAAATCGCTGCGTTGTTATCAAGGAGAACTTTCCCACGGCGTTCGCCCTACGCAATATGACCAACCACCATGCGGAACCTGATGGTGAAAACAACAAGGGGCAGTATGACTGGGCGCTGAAATCTTTCATTAATGAAGCCACGATGCTCACCAAGCTGTCACACCCCCACATCGTACCCGTACTATGCGCCTTCAAAGCGCTGGGAACAGCTTATTATGTGATGCCTCACATCAATGGCTCGACTCTGTATAAATGCGCGCCACCGGCCGAAAGCATTACGGAAGAATGGCTGCTAACCATTCTGGTTAAGCTGCTGAAAGCGCTCGAGTACCTACACCAGCAGAACCTGCTGCACAGGGACATCAAGCCTGACAACATCCTAGTGACTCCCGATGGTTCCCCCATCCTCATAGACTTCGGGGCTGCACGGCAAATCATCGCCGGCCATATTCCCACCCAGATGGGAACATTCACCTATTCCCCGCCAGAGCAAATGTCAGCCAACGGCACCCCTGGCCCATGGACTGACCTTTATGCAGTAGCTGCTACTTGTTATTTCCTGATAACTCGCCAGCATCCGCCGGATTTCAGAGACCGCATGTATGCAGACCCTGCCACCGCCCTACTCGCCTCCCGTGCTGAGCTGCAGGGGCGATTCTCACAGGTTCTGCTCAGCAGTATTGACAAGGGCTTCGCTCTGGCGCCCGCCGAAAGATGGCAAAGCGCCCGCGAGTGGCTCGCCGCCCTCCACTACACGCCACACACCAAGAAAGCGCAGGGTAAGCTGCAACAAGCGAACATATTCCCAACCGATTACAACCGTAAATTGTTGGAAAACGCCGGAAAAGGGCTCGATGAAATAGTGGACTTACTTATCAAAGCCGGAGCTGATGTCAACACAACAGACGATGAGGGACAATCCCCGCTATACCAAGCAGCCGCAGCCGGAAACGACCTGTGCATAAAACACCTGCTTACCGCTCCCGGCATTGATATCAACAAACAAACAGACTATGGCTGGACACCTCTTAACGGCGCGGCGGAAAAAGGACACCCGGAATGCGTGCGAGCACTGCTGGACGCCCCGGGAATTGATGTCAATCTGGCCAATGTCAATGGATGGACGCCCCTCTACTGGGCAGCGTCAGAAGGTCACACAGAGTGTGTGAAGCTATTACTAACCGCCCCGGGAATCGACATTCACAAGCCGGATAATCAGGGCAGAACTCCCCTCAATACGGCAAAGAACGATGAAATACGGAACCTCCTGACCTCCGCCCCCAGTCAGCACAATTAACAGTGCTATTAACTCACACCTTATAAATATCAATTTTTGAGGCAATACGCCACAGAGAAAAACCACCACTGACAGCATTTCATCATTGCTATTGCCTACCGAATGAGGTATAATGTCAGGTATGATAAGAAAGCTGGCAGTGGAGGGTGTGACAGTATTCCCGCAGCGCGAGGCATTTCACTTCGTGCCGGGGGTGAACATCATCGTGGGCGGCAACGATTCCGGCAAGAGTCACCTCATGAAGCTGTGTTACGCCATCACAAAGTGGGGCTGCGGTGGCACTCGGCGCGAGCTCCCCGAGGTGTGGGCTGAAGAAAAGCGGCTGAGGCGTGACTTGCTGCGTGTTTTCGGCACCCAGAACCTCACATCCCTCACAGCCAGAAACCGCGGCAATGGCATAGCACACCTCCACGCCTCACTGGAAGGGCTGAAAGTACCACCGGGCTCAGCGGAGCTGGATTTCCATTTCACTGCCGAGCATGAAGAAGAAGGGCTGCACATAAAGAAACTGCCGCAGCGCTTTCTGAGCGAGAATGCAGTATTCATTTCCCCGCGTGAGGTGCTTTCCATTTACCCCTGCTACATGCAGGCAGGCAAGCGCTATCCTGAGCTGCTGGACTCCGCTAGCTGGGAGCTCTGCCGGGCATTGGAGGACGAACCCACCTCCGCACCTGTTCCCGAGGCTCTGCGCTACGTCATCCACCAGATTGAGAAACTGCTCTCCGGCAAGCTTCAGCGCATCAACGGCCGCTTCTACCTCAGGCGCACGGGGCAAGAGCCGCTGGAACTGAACCTCGTGGCTGAGGGCTTCAAACGCATCGGCACACTTGGGCTACTCATCGGGAATGGCACTGTACGCAGCGGCACCTCGCTTTTCTGGGATGAGCCGGAAATGAACCTAAACACCTCCCATCTTCCCCTGCTGGTGAGCATCATTCTCGGCCTTTGCCGCGCGGGAGTGCAGATTATGCTAACCACGCACAGCCTCTTCCTGCTGCGGGAACTCGTCATTCAGCTTTCCGAAAAACTTAACGAAAAACTCAGCCGCCGTTTCTTCGGCCTTCAACCGCCGCAGGATAATCGGCGCGGAGTGCGCACGTCCTCCGGGCAGGCGCTGGATGAAATAGACCATATCGACAGCCTAGAAGCCGAAATGGAACAGGCAGACCGCTACCTGAATATGAACTTCGAACCCTCAGAACCGGCATAATCGTGTTTCAGGCCGGTACCAGTTGTGTGGAAGGGCTCCACCGCTTCAACTTTGAAGCGGGCTATTACGTGTGCCGTTTTGAGTGCTCTCCCTTCTACTCTCACCATGCCCAGAACTTCTGCAACAGCTGCAAGGAGATGGACTTCGTTCTGTACCATCCCGGCAAAAAAGAGCTCTGGCTCATTGAGGTGAAGGACTACCGCTTCAATGCCCGCCCCAAAGTGCGCGACCTCGTGGAAAAGCTTTGCCGCAAAGTGAAAGACTGCCTCTTCCTGCTCCGCGCGGCAGCTCTCTGTGCTCCGGAAGAGGAACCGGCGGAAGGTATTTCCCTGCGAGACATCGCGCGCATGAGCCTGCAGGCCAAGCACATCAGAATAGCCTTCACCATCGAGCTGGCACGCACCGGCCTCTTCCCGCCTAAAAGCCTGCTGGCCACAATAAAAGACCTCCTTTACCGCCAAATCCGTTTCATAGACCCGGATATGGTCTGCCTACCCATCACGGAATCCGGCACAGACCCCCGCTGCCCCTGGACTATCACCTCAGCCGGCAACGAACACTCCTCCCGCATTCAGAAACGCATAGAAGAAGCACGCCTCGCACGAGAAAAAGAGCAAAAGATTGCAGAGGAGCAAGCACGCGCCGCCGAACGCCGTGAGCGCAAGCGTAAAGCCAAGGCCCGCAAAAACACCCTTCCCCTCTGGAAACAGCGAGCACTCGAGCGTGAGGCGGGGCAAACAGGCACCCACGCCGACCGCAAAAAACAATAGCGCACGGCAAACATTATTCACCCTCCTCCCCCTTTCCGCACAACAGAAGAGCCGCGGCAAATACCGCGGCTCTTCTGTTGTGTCATCTGCAATCAGCAAACAGCTTACGGAACTGCTGTCCAGATGGGAGAATCTTCGTTGTAAGGAATGCTAATCACGTTGCCGGGGTCGTTGGACTTAGCCTCGCGAAGCATAGCATTAACCTCATCAGCGGTAGGAGCAGAGAAGTTCGTACGGAAAAGGTCGTACTGCGTAGCACGGGAGTTCTTACCATTCGTGATATCCTCAATGAACAGCACGAAACCGAACTTACCACCTTCTTCTGCCACCAGAATTTCAATGGGGTATACCTGACCTTCCTTCACCTCGAACTCAGCACCGGCCATCAGGCCACCAAGCTCACGGCCCCACACGCCAAGGCCCTGAATCGTGTTAATAAGCTCATAGCCCTTGTGCTCACGGTCACGGCCATTGCGAACATCCGCAAGGAATGCCTCACGACCGGCAGGAGTGGAAAGCATGAACTTAGGACCACCATTCTGAGAAGCATCAAACGAGGAAATCAGACGATAACCACCCTCCAGCACCAAACGGCGATTGAAACGCACGGCGAGGCAGTCGTCACCCATGCCGATAAAGCGGAACTTACCGGTCTTGGGAGCACGAACGCGGCCGCGGTACACCACGCACCAACCGGAAGGCTGGCACACCCACTGAGCCTCAGGCTTGTTGGGATCACCCACCTGATAAGCGATGGGAGCATAACGAGCCAGAGCCACGGGCACGTAGAAGTTGGAAGCGTACAGCTTCTGGGGGGACTCATAATAACGGCTCAGATGAGCAGCGCTCCAGCCACTGTTAATGAACTTGGCAAGTGTCTCATAGTACTGATTACGGTTAATCTTAAGTACACCATTGCCATCACGCTGAGCAAGGGGAGATACGCGGCGGGAATTACGAGCGCCGGTCTGCTTCAGGTCATAGAAAGTACCGGTCAGAGCGGAACCGCCAGCCTGACCACTGCCAAGACCGCTACCACCATCACCCAGGCCTTCACCCAAATCGGAAGAGCCCATGCCGATATCGAAAGAGCTGTCCAGAGAGATACCATCGCTCATATCAATCTCCACCGGAGCCATAGCCATCGTGGAAGCACTTGTTGCCACGATAACGGAGGGAGCCACGGAGGAAGAAGAAGCGGAGGAACGAGAAGTCAGCTCACGCGGTGTGGGGTTATTGGTGGGAGGGCCATCTTCCTGAGGAGGTGTATATGACAGGAAGGATACCGGGGTATCACCCATGATAAGCACGGTCGACACATAAAGCATCAAGCCGCCCAGACCAAGGAAGAGCACACAGGCCAGAATGGAGGAGAGCTTATTCTTAAGCGCCTCCTTACGCAGCTGGGCCTCAGCCTCTTCACTCATTTGAATATGTAGTGCCATATGTTTATAATTCGGGTTAAAATTTCTTTTACGGACACAGTCTAGCATAAAGCCCGGGGCAAATCGAGCAGAAAATGAAGGCGGAGTGTTACAACTGTGTAACAGAGCAAGCTCATCAGGGCTTGCATTTTCTCCCCTGTGTGTTATACTGTTGCAAACAGCCCCCAGATTAACATGGCAGAACGCATCCCCGTACGCAATCCAAACGAAATCAGCAAACTGCGCAAAGCCGGCGAAGTATCGGCCCGCATTCTCATGGACCTCATGCCCATCATTCGACCGGGCATCACCACCAAGGAGATAGATGATTACGCTGCAGAACTCTTCAAGCGTGAAAAGTGCGGCAATGCTTTCTTTGGCTACTGCGGGTACCCCGGGCAACTGTGCATCTCCGTGAACGAAGAGATAGTACACGGCATTGGTGGCTCCCGCGTGATACAGGATGGCGACATCGTCTCACTGGATGCCGGCGCCATTGTGGATGGCTGGTACGGGGACAACGCCATGACTGTGGCCGTAGGTAATGTAAGCGAGGATGCCCGCCGCCTGCTGGCCGTGACGGAGGAATGCCTATTCCGTGGGATTGCGGAAGCCAAGCAGGGCAATTCTCTAGCGGAAGTATGCGGTGCTATTGAGGACTTCGTGAAGCAATATGGCTTCGGTATCGTGCGTGATTATGTGGGGCACGGTGTAGGCCGCAAACTGCATGAAGAGCCCCAGATTCCGAATTATCGCCCCAAATACGCCCTACCCCGCCTCAAGCGTGGTATGATTCTGGCCATCGAACCGATGATTACTCTGGGCAGCTTCCGCGTGAAGGTGTTGGAGGATGACTGGACCGCAGTAACAGCGGACGGCTCATGGGCAGCCCACTTCGAGCACACCGTAGCAGTAGGCCCCCATGGTGGTGAGATACTGACGGAGCGCCCCCGCATAGCCCTGCCGGAGCAGCTGGGCATCACGCTCTGATGAGCGGGTACACTCCGCAGCCCATTTTCAATTCACCCCCTCTGCCGTTTCTAGGCTTTGGGGGTGAATTCTTTAATACACCACCGCCACCATGTTTACAACACATGGTGGCGGTAAAAATATCAGTTGATATGATTTCTAGATGGAAGCGTCGGCCGAATTACATGTGAAAGAAATTCACAGGAGTAATCGGGGTATACTCCAAGCAGTCTCCCCTGCGAATACCGATTTCAATCTTACCAGCATCACAGCTTTTATCTGCAATCAGAATAAGTGAGATAGGATGATACCCTGCGGTAAGATATGTAGCGCCGGAACGCACGTTTGCCTGTCTGTATCTACGCCAAGGGCAGGATAAAAGCGGCTCGCCGTCAAGAGAAAGACTCATTCTGTAAGAGGCTCTAGTAGCGAGAGCGTTCACACGAAGAGCGTATTCACCATCCTCCGGCACATAGATGTAACCGCTCCACTCCACACAGTACGTACTTTCAGATTTAATGGTCTGGCCAAGTTCTGGGTGACGAGCTATGTTCTCAAGCCTAATGACACCGGAACTACTATCAACAATAGCTGCGCTGAAACCGTCAATATCACGAGGACAGTTATTCCCCATATCAATCCCGGAGCGGGGCCATACTTTAACAACTAAACCGGAGGCATACTCGCCAGCAACGGCAGGGGCCGCCGTAAGGGACGGAGTAGCAGATGCTGAAACAGGAGAGCTGTACAGGTTTGCAGGAGTAAGAGGTGTAAACTCCAAGCTTCCCGTCTTGCGCAGGCCAATCTCAATCTTACCGGCATCACAGTCTTTATCCGCAATCATCATAAAGGAAATGGGATGGAAGCCGGCTTCAAGATGCCTTGTACCTACACGCACATTTTCACTGCGGTATCTCCGCCACGGGCAAGAAAGAAGTTCTTCACCATCAATTGTAAGATTCGTTCTGTAGGAGGCTTTGGTGGCCAGAGATGTGACTCGCACAGTATACTCGCCGGATTCAGGCACATAAATAAACCCGCTCCACTGCGCACAATACGTGTCATCAGATTTGATGGTCTGACCCAGTTCAGGATGACGGGCTATATTTTCAAGCTTAATGGGAGATGAGGCGTTATCCACAACCGAAGCGCTGAAAGCGGCGGGATTATTCGGTCGGTTATCACTCAAATCAATTCCGGAACGCGGCCAAACCTTCACAACCATACCGGGCACATGTTCGTGAGTATCAGCGGGAGCTTCCGTGGAAATCGGTTCAGCTTCATTTAATGATGAATCGTAGCACATATTCGCCGGGCTCAAAGGAGTAAAATCCATATTGCCGGGCTCTCGCAAAGCGATTTCAATCTTTCCGGTATCACAGCCTGCATCCGCAATCATCATGAAAGAAACAGCATGATAACCTGCGGTGAGTCGAGTGGTGCCGGTTCGCACATTCTCCTCACGGTACCTACGCCACGGAGTAGAGAGGAGAGATTCGCCATCCAGAGAAAGTTTCATTCTGTACGAAGCACGAGTAGCGAGAGCTTTAACCCTCAGCGTGTATTCACCGTCTGCAGGTACATAAATATAACCGCTCCACTCTACACAATATGTATCATCAGCTTTGATAGTTTTGCCGAGTTCCGGATGGCGGCTAACAGTTTCCAGATTGAGGACTCCGGTGCTGTTATCAATGGTAGCCGCGCTGAATCCTTCCGGATTACGTGGGCAATTATCACTCATATCGATTCCGGAGCGTGGCCATACTTTAACCACCATACCGGAAGTATACTCCTGAGCATTAGCAGATACGGCAGTCAGAAAAGGAGCAGCGGAAACGGGCCTTGCTGCAACCGGCAGCGAGCTTCCGTCCGTTGCAGCAAACGCGGCGCCTCCAACCAGAGAGATGAGCATAATGGAGGACATCATGCCCTTCCTGATACGCGTTGTAGCATTCCCCTGAACTCCCCTTCCTGAATTTCTGGCAATGACATCCTGTTTTCCACATTTATCATGATTATAAGCGGACGTGGCCGAATCGTCACCGCCTGTGCATGTTGTATTATTCATACGATTGATTTTTTTGTATATATTCCCTTTTAGATTTTTCCCAGTTCAGCCAAAGGGCTAAAACCGGAAGATTGAAATCAGATAACCCACCAAAGAAGAAATCTCCCATGATACGCTCTCCGTATATTCAGACTTACCCTCTACCTGATTTGTTTAATAAAAAAACAAAATTATCAATCACCGCCTTCCTTGTTTAGCATGCCGAGAGCGAGCGCCCTCATTTTCGCCGCGTTGAGCCATCAGCAAGCCTCCTTCTAGGAATCCTCTCAACAAAAAAAGCAGCCGGCTTATCACAGACAAGCAAACTGAAGGTGCATCCAGTCCCGGTTGCACTGGCGCCCTAGAGACACGGCGCCATGGCTTTCCCATATTTCCCACCAGCGCTCGCAGTCTTTATGGCTCAGAGAGGCGCGGGGCGCACGCGTAGCATACGAATTTGCGGCGGGGGAGAAATCCAAAGCGATTCCCCAAGCATGCATTGAGAGGCACCCTCCTCCGCTCGTGTTGCGGTAATTATAGGAACCTCCGTAAAGATTGAGCCCGAGGCGGTGAATTTCCGCATCTCCGTAGCACTGTAATACTTCACTAAGAGCGTCTTTCACATGGCGCGCAATGAGCCTGTGAACACGAATAGTTTTCACCTGTTTTCCCTCGTAAAACAAGGGATATGGCGGTGAGAGGCTGACAAGTTCATTCTCACAGCCCGGAGCACCAAACATACTCTTGCCCCCTCGAACTTCAGCCTGTGTGGGCCATACAGGAACAGCCTCAGCGGATATACCGAGTGATTTCTTCAGCGCACTTATAGTGAGCGGGCCGATTACCCCATCCGGGCAAACGCCTATGTGGCGCTGTATCCTCGCAATATCATTTTTCATGAGCGTTAACAATAGGGGCTGCGTGTTCAATGTTTGACAAACGGGCATCCATACTGCGAAGCACGTCTACGGTATGCGCAGCGGTCGTAGCCTGCTCACAGGCAAGGCGCCTAAAATCACTATATACGAAGCACATGAGACACAATCCGCCAAATGTAACTATTTCCCGAGTATAGTCCCGCAGCAAGTTGAGATAATCACGAAAAGGTTTACACATGTCACCCTTATAATGCCATACATTCATTCCCGCAATGCTTCTCAGCCACTCCGCCGCGCACAACAACCTGCATCAGATTGTCCACCTGCGAATTACGCATAAAAAAGCACCCCGCTCACTCAATCAGCAAGCGGGGACTATATATCATTATTTAGGCATTACCTCATCACCGACGGCGGCGAGAGGAACGGCGTGCCAGCCGGCGGCCGCTGCTGCGGCGAGGGGACGCACTACGCCCACGGCTGGCAATGGCACGGCGGGAACCACGCACAGCGTTGCGACGTGCACGATAGCTGCGCCTTCTGGGGCTCGCCTGATCCTTAGGCAGAGAGGCCACCACGCTATCCGGTATACGAATGCGGGGAGTACTCGCCTGCTGCACAGCCCGCATATACATGGACTGAGAACAACGCTCAATTGCCACCGGCATACCGCGGTACACACGGGGATAAAGATCCATCACATCCGCACTACGCATACGAATACAACCGTAGGAAGCAGGCCTACCAATGTTTCGCTCCTCTGGCGTGCCATGAATGTAAATACGGCGGCTGTAGGAATTACGATTTCCGCTCTCCAAACCATGAAGCTGGATAATGCGCGTCACGATGGGGTCACGGCCGGGAGCATCCACACCCACGACTTCCCCCGTGGGGCGGCACCCCTTGAACACCATGCCTCGGGGCTGATTACCACCGACCATATCGGATACAGCGTGAATCCCCGTAGGAGTGCGGCGGCTGCCGGGAGAAGCACCAATCCCGAACTTGGAAGTACTTATATCATAATCCCGGACTCGTCTTCCATCACGAAAAACAGTCAGTTTCTGATCTCGGAGAGTGATGGCCACGCCATCCCGAACGACAGCTCTCGGAGGGCTGTCCGGCACTGCTGTATAATCAGCAATACCTGAAGGTCTGCTCTTACAGGCTACCTGTAACGACGCCACCGCCAACAAAAGCGGAAGGAGTAGTCTGCTACGTTTAATCATTTAATTGAATTGAGGTGATAGGTAAAGAAGAGGAAAAAGTTCAAGCGGCCTTCTGAGCTGAAGCTCTACGCTGGCGTGCACCATCAATGAGGCGCCCGAAAGAGCAGAAGCTTGTGTAGAAGAAGCCCAAGAACGGGCTCATGAGAAGCACATTAAGCAGCATGCCGGGATAACCGGTGAAAACAGCTATCAAGTACACAACTTCAAGCACGCCGAAGAAAATACCGAATATCAGCTCAATGGTGGGCACAAGTACAGACTTAAGTGCCTTATATCCCTTGGCTCGCTTCTCAATGGAAAGCTGCCCCTGATTGGACTCACCAAACTTGGGAGTACGCACAAACTCACTGGGCTTACCGAACATTGCCTCCAACACTGCCTTGGCGTTATTCACAGCCATACCCACACCCAGCGCCAAAAGCGGAATCAGCATGAAGAATACCATCCACCAGCGCTTGGGGCGCACAATCGCCTCAGCGGTCACGTAGAACATGCACACAGATACCGTGGCAAAGAAGAACAGGGTGAACGTCAGCAGCATCATGCGCGGAGACTGCCAATGCCACTCGCCAGTGGGCGAAACCAGATTCGTGCAGATGGGCATCACCAGCAGGCAAAGGAGAATGAGCGCCAGGTAGGAATAGTTACACGTAAGGTGCGTGGTGGCCTCCATCTTGGCCTTCAGCGGAGCACTGGAGCGCCAAATAGTCCAGAGCATTTTCTGGCAAACCTGAATACAGCCCTTGGTCCAGCGGTGCTGCTGAGCCTTAAAGCCATCCATATCTTCAGGCAGCTCAGCGGGGGTCACATAATCATTCAGGTAGACAAAGTGCCAGCCCTTCATCTGCACGCGGTAGGAGAGGTCCATATCCTCCGTGATAGTATCATGCTCCCAGCCACCGGCATCCGTAATGGCGCACTTACGCCACACACCGGCTGTGCCGTTGAAGGTAAAGAAGCGTCCGGAGCGGTTACGCACTGTCTGTTCGAGCGCAAAGTGACCATCAAGGAAAATACTCTGCAGGCGAGTCAGCATATTCTTGTGGCGATTGATATGCCCCCAGCGGGTCTGCACAAGAGCAATCTCCGGATCCGTAAAGTACGGCATGGTCACCTTCAGAATATCAGGCTCCGGACGGAAGTCGGCATCCAGAATAAGCAGGAACTCACCCTTGGCCACAGCATCAGCAGCCTCAAGAGCACCGGCTTTGAAACCGGTACGATCCACACGATGAAGACACTTAATATCAAAACCCTGAGCCTTGTAATACTCCACCTGCTGCTTGCAAAGATCCCAAGTATCATCCGTGGAGTCGTCCAGAATCTGAATTTCGAGCTTATCCTTGGGATAATCGATGGCAGTCACCTTCTTCAGAAGGCCTTCCACCACAAACTTTTCGTTGAACATCGGCAGCTGTATGGTGACAAGCGGCCACTCCTCCCACTGCCCTTTAGGCTGGGGAATATGCTTGCGGTGCACTAAGTACAAAAACACCATTATCAAACGATGGAAACCATAACCGGACATTCCGATAAGCACCAGGAAATAAGCAATCAGCCAAATAAAGTTAAACCAGTACTTTACCGTCTCTATCGTTTCAGGGGACATAATAGCAGAATTTTTCGGATGTGTGCTCGTCCAGAAATCACCTTAACAGCTTTCGTTTTTTACGTCAGCGGCAAAGATTACATCTTGACGCGCGGAAATAGTAATGTATATTTGAGCAGGAGTCAAGTCTAAAACACCAATATATGCAACGGAGTTTTCCGAACATTATGAAAATTTCACTTTACCGTCTGATGGTGCCGGCAGCCCTGCTCATTACACCGGCAGTAAACGCTCAGGAAACAATCAGTGTTTCCATGGGAGAGGTTGATACGGTACAGGACGGCACACCTGATTACATCACCAATGAAGAGCCGGAACGCCGCCACGGAGAAGTACCGGCCATGTTCCGTGATGATTCCATGCTGGATGAAAATCGCTCCAATCAGGAACTGGGCATCAACGTGTACACGGCTCCTTCCATCACTAAGATTTTTAATCAATTGGACAACCTGCCGGCCATTCCTGAGGAGTATGTTCTGCGCAATCATCCAGAAAAACTACCCACACACGCCGGGGCACTTGCTCTGGAGATGGGGTACCTTCTGGCAGACGGCTTCATCGCCGTTCGAAGCGGGCACATGAATGACATTAAGCCCATTGCCATGGAACTGACACGTTATGGCAATGCTCTGGGCGTTGGCAATCAGATGAACTCACACTCTGCCTGCCTTCTGGAGTATGCAGAAAAAGGCCAGCTGGACGAGTTCAAACGTGCGCTGTCCTCGACCCAGAGTGACGTGAACGCCGAGCTCACCTCCCTCCGCGACCCGGATCTCTCACATCTCATTGCGCTGGGTGGATGGGTACGTGCTCTGGAGGCCGCTGCTGCAGCCCTCAATGAGCGTTTTGACGCCGGCAAGGCAACGGCTATTTTCTACCCGGAAGCACCGGAGTATTTCGGTGAAGTTCTGGAGGGGCTTGCTCCTCGCACTGCTAGGCGCATCCACGCTCAGGAAATGAACAGTATCCTCAGGGAAATTACTGAGATTATGACTCTGGATGAAGGCGAACAGCCCTCAGCAGAAAAAGTACAGCAACTGTTGGCCAAGGTCGGGCAACTTTCCACTCTAATGGTGGGCAGTGGCTATGAACACTGAACGGCTCACGTTGCCGGTGCGGGATGTGCTTGATATGGGCATATCTCTGGCGGGGCTGCGTGTTACACGCCGCCCCTCGCCTCTTTATCATGTTTTCTTTCGCCTGCGTATGCACAACGCAGGCGATTTCAGTCTGCGCCTCCTCGGCCGTAAATGGTTACTTCAGGATAACACAGGAGAAAGGCGCATCATTGAGGCGGCGCATGTTTTCAATCAAGATCCCATCCTGAAACAGGGAGACGTCTTTTCCTACAGCGGCTGCCAAGAGTTCACTAGGCCTCCCGTCAACATGGAACTGCGCTTCTTCGGCGAAGATCAGTGGGGCACGCCCTTCATAACTCCGGCGCTTATCTTTCCCCGTCAAAGCTTCAGAACCCCACGCTTCTGAAGACGCGAGACCAGAAGCCACGTCGAGAACGCCCCTGACGATTAGCTTCAGCTTCCTCCTCTGCCCTTTCCTCTGCACGGCGGCGGGCACGTTCGGCACGCGCAGCTTCCCGGGCGGCCCGACGCGCAGCGCGAGCACGGGCGCGTTCTTCAGCTTCGGCGCGTTCAGCGGCTTCCTCTGCGGCTTTCTCTTCTGCACGACGGCGGGCCCGTTCAGCACGCTCTGCCTCACGGGCAGCCTGACGCTCAGCACGAACTCGGGCGCGTTCCTCGGCTTCGGCGCGCTCTGCAGCTTCCTCAGCAGCCTTCTCTTCTGCACGGCGGAGGGCGCGTTCAGCACGCACTCGGGCACGCTCCTCAGCTTCGGCTCGCTCTGCTGCTTCTTCCGCGGCCTTCTCCTCGGCGCGGCGGCGGGCGCGTTCTTCAGCTTCGGCGCGTTCAGCTGCCTCCTCTGCTAATCTTTCTTCCTCGCGGCGGCGAGCGCGTTCAGCACGCACTCGGGCACGCTCCTCAGCTTCAGCGCGCTCAGCAGCTTCTTCCGCGGCCTTCTCCTCGGCGCGGCGGCGGGCGCGTTCAGCGCGCTCTGCCTCTCGGGCAGCTTCACGCTCAGCACGCACTCGGGCACGCTCCTCAGCTTCGGCGCGTTCGGCGGCTTCCTCTGAGGCCTTCTCCTCGGCACGGCGGCGGGCACGCTCCGCCTCTTCCGCCTCACGAGCAGCAACCTCTTCACGGCGTATCTCATCCGCATAAACCACTGCACGTTCTTCAGCTTCAAGGCGCAAAGCGTCCAGCTGTTCGGTCAGCAAAGTACGGGCTTTGACACCATGGCGAATAGCATCGCCTACCCCCAATGCTTCCCGACACGGGAAAACAGCCTCAACCGCTTCCGCTACATATACCGGACTACCAAGGCTTACAATATCAAAAATCGAAGACGCCACTTGGTGTGGCATGCGAATACAGCCATGTGACAAGCGCTGCCCCGGCACCACCATACCTGTATGCATTCCGATACCGGAATCCGTCAGACGCATCCAGTTAGGCATGGCGGCACCCTCCCAGCGACCGCCGGGCGGAACTGTATGCTTCCGGGAATCCGCGTCTTCCTCCAGCACGGTACCATCCGCAGCATAAATAACACCGAAACGGCCAGAACAATGTTCTCGTTTTTTCTCTAATACGACAAAGCTCCCTCGCGAAGTCGGCGTTGATTCAGTACCGGTAGAAACCGGCCAATCCAGCGCGACACGGCCATCCACATAAAGTCGCCCACGCTGCTGTCCCAAACAAATGTAAATAGGACAAGAAGCATCAGCCTTCTCAAGCAATTCGGAATCTTTATACACCACCATGGTGTCCAAGTAATAACGGTGACTCACAAAAAACTCGTAGGAGTTCTCGGGATAATCACCATAATCCGGCCCAGAAGGAATGGCCTCAATACGAGCCTCCAGCGCAGCTATTTTCCGCTCATCTTCAGGCATAAGACGAGGCGAAAAGAATCGCCCGCATGATGGCAATGCCATCACAGCAAGCAAACACACGCCGAAGTATACTTTATCCATGGAATATCAGAAAAGGATAATGGTACAGTTTCTCGGCGAAACTGTACCATTATCAAAGCAATATGTCAATCTAATTAGTAGATTTTTAACTAGGAATTTGCTTAACTAGCCGAATTTTCCTCTCTAAAGGTGCCATTTCTGCGTGCAGCAAGCTCAGCCTGAGCCTGCTGGCGCAATTTATTCAGGTTATCCTGAGCGTCCGTATGAGTCTTGAGAATGGACTGATACTCGGCGCTGAAGACCAGAATGTGAGGCATAGGGAAGCAGGACTCCACCTCATCCGCGACTTCAACCTTTGTTCCCGTTGCGGCAATACCGAAAAGCTCAGTAGCCATGGAATTAGGCGTGCGGATGCAGCCGTGAGACAGGCGCTGACCAGCGCTCACCTTACCGGTATGAATTCCCAGACCATCCCAAGTCAGGCGCATCCAGTTAGGCATGGGAGAGCCCTCAAAGGTACCCCCTTCAGGAACGACATCGCGGGTGGAATCAGCATTACGCTTCACCATACGGCCGTTCGCGTCGCGGATGTTACCATAAAGGTTGGAAGCGTAATCACGGCGCATTTCAAGCACCTCATAAGTACCCGTGGGGGTCTCATGGCCGGCGGTACCGGTGGAAACAGGCCAATCTGCAGCCACCTGACCATTCACATACAGGCGTCCACGCTGCTGTGCAAGGCAGATATGAACTTTGCTGTTACTGTTTGCACGTTTCAGCAGGTTCTCATTACGGTAAATCTCCATGGTTGTAGGATAACCATTGCTGCAAATGAAGTGCTCGTAAGAGCCGGAAACGTACGGAAGAGCCTCAGGTGCAGGTGCAGCCTCCAGCGCAGCTTCTGCAGAGCTAATCTGAGCGCGCAGCTGAGGAGATACCTGAGTACAGGAAGAAAACCCCAAAACAATCAGGGTTGCCAACATAAGCGTAATGACAGAAAGACTTTTCATCAGTGTTTGCGTGACTAATTATTTGTGGTTCGTGTCAACGGCGCACCTTGTATCTGCTTTTTTTCATTTTGTCAACACTTTTCAACAATTATTTTTCATTATTTCTTTTCACCTTCGAAAATATTGCTTGAACGAAAACAGGATCGCGTAGGGGGCTTTCGTCCCCTCACACACCTCCGTACGTGCCTTTTATGGCATACGGCAGTTTCTCGGCGTGTGATTGGTCCCGGAACTGTTGTTCCTGCCGCAACTCGTTATC
>CALABM010000120.1 GCA_937885815.1 uncultured Verrucomicrobiales bacterium
ATATGGAAACACTCGATGAACAACTCGATGCAGCCAACGCGCGTCTGACCGAGCAGAGCGAGAAACTCGCAGCGTTGGAAACAGAAATCGCCACCTTACAGGCAACCAACGAAGAGCTGTCGGACAACCTGACGCACACGAAGGAGCAGCTTGCGAGCGTGGAGGGGGCATATCGCAAAGCCCTCGAAGAAGTGCAGCAGCTCAAGGCAGAAGCAAAGAGTGCCGAAGAGCGGGCTGCGGAGTATTACGGCAAGCCCGCCGCTGCTCAGCCTGTCACCGCCAAGGGTGACCCGGATGTGCGCCCGGTAAGCGAACGCTTTGCTGCCATCAAAGACCCGGCAGCACAGACCGCTTTCCTGCGTTCCCTGAGCGATGCCGAACGAGCCGAACTTTACAACAACCTCTAACCCAGAACTCACCATTATGGCTAATACACTCACAGACCTTAAGGACGTACGCATCGCACAGGCGGCTCTCATGCCGTGGATGACCGAGCTGATGCCGCTCTCCATCTTCTCCACCAACTTCGGACCGACCTCTGCCGACAAGGGCGATACGGTCAAAGTTCCGGTGGTAGGCGCACCGTCTCCGTCCTCCGACTTCGATGGCAACTATGTGAAGAACATTGACAGCGAGGCAAGCACCATTCCGGTGGTGCTCAACAAGCACAAGTTTAAGACCGTTCACATGACCGCCAAGGAAGCAGCCACCACGGCAGTACCCCTGTTGGAAAAGCTCGTGTCCACCGCTGCCCAGCAGCTTGCTATTGATGTGCTCACGGACATTTTCAGTGCCATCAAGAAGAATCAGTTTGCAACGGCTACCGATGTAGCCTCTGCGGAGGATTTTTCCTATAAGACCGTGCTGAAAATCCGTGAAGCATGCAACAAGGCGAAGATGCCGAAAGCCGGGCGTTCGCTGGTGCTCAACACCAGCTTGAACACCGCCTTGCTGGCAGACGACATCGTGTCCCGCAGCTTCATCACCAATCTGGCACAGCCGGGCGTGGTAGAAGCCCGCATCAACCGACTGGCCGGGCTCAACGTGTACGAGACGGACTGCGTGCCGGACAACGGCGAGAACCTTGCCGGGTTCGTCACCCATCCCTCGGCTATGGCCGTAGCCATGCGCTACCTCCAGCCCATCGCCAACTACGATGAAGCCGGAGCCGTGACCGACCCTGTTACCGGGCTGACCTTTGGCTACCTGCGCTACACGGATACGACCTCCAACAAGGTGTATATCACGCTGGAATGCCTGTACGGCTATCAGGTTATCCGACCTGCAGCTTTGCAGCGTATCACCGTAACCTCTGCCGCCTGACCATGAGCCTTGCCGATGAAATGAGCGCCGACTTCCTGAGCATTCATCAGGATTTACCCGACTACATCAGCATCGGCAGGAAACGAGTGCCGGCATTGGTCAACGAGGGCTCGCTGGCAGCGGAGCTGGAGCTGGGAGGCTTTTCTCCCACCCGCTCCCTGTCGGTGAGAGTCCGGCGAAGCGACCTGACGTCCACCCCGGCGGTGGGCGACTTGCTCTATTACGAGGGCGTGAGCTTTCGCATTGAGAGCATGAGCGTGAAGAAATCAACCCCATTCATCTCTCTGGAATGTCTGCAACAGTAACCATCAATTCTGCATC
>CALABM010000121.1 GCA_937885815.1 uncultured Verrucomicrobiales bacterium
TTACCATTTCCGGTATGTTGTCCGCCTCGGCTGATGGATTGGATGTGGCCAATCAAACGGTAACCTTGTACTTGTACCGCAATGGTAGCCTCATGAGGACAATATCAGCCGTAACCGCTGAGGATGGTACCTACTCTGTGGATTATACCATACCTTCAGGCATGGCCGGTGAGTTCTCTGTGAAGACCGGTATTTATTCCGAACTGAGCGAAGTGCAGGATTCCGTATCCGTTGCCGGACTTTCTCTTTCCACCAAATCGAAAGATTTGCAGTGGGTTCTGGATGTCAATGGTTCATGTAGCGGTACAATTACAATAACTAATGTCGGTGCCGTTGACTTGCATAACGTACAGTTGCTGGTAGATGGGTTGCCGGAGAATGTAAGTTGTACCATTGAGAGCGAGGCTATCAATCTTGCTGCTGGGGCAAGTGCCCAGTTCCACTATACTCTGACTGGCACATCGATTAACGTTGGTAGTCAGTATTCTACGGTGTCTTTCGTTGCCGTGTCTGATGAAGGTACGTCGCTTAATGTTAAGGGGTATTCTTATGTGAAAACCCCGAATGCTGAGCTGCGCATTACGATGGAAGATTATGCGTATGAAATTAATCAGAACTCTGAGCGTTACATCCAGCTGACGATAACCAACTATGGCGGCGGCGATTCCGGTAAGCTTGAAATCATACTGCCGACCGGAGCTGAATGGTTGAGCATTTATTCGGGGCGTTATGTGGAGAATCTCGCTACCGGTGAGTCCGCAACAGTGGTACTGAAGGTGGATGCTTCGAAATATGACGGTGATATCAACGCTCCCATGAGCTGTCCCATCGCGGTTAATGCAGAAAATGCAAATGGCCAGAAAGTGACATTTGATGTTAAGTTTGTGGCGACCGAAAGTTCTTCACTCCGAGTGAATGTGTATGATTCCTTCTCGTTGCAGTCGGGGGCTGTGGCCGGAGTAGCCGGTGCCAAGGCCTCGTTGTATGATGCATACACGCAAGAACTGGTGAAGATTGCGTATGCCGATGAAAATGGCAATGTTGACTTTGGTGAGCTGGAGGCCGGTAAATACTACATGTATATCGATGCTGAGGGCTGCTACCGATACAAAAATAATATCAGCCTAGAGCCCGGAGAAAACAAACTTCTGGATGCTTGGCTTACCAATTCAACCGTCGAGTACACCTTTGTCGTAAAAGAGAAGGAAATTGAGGATGAATATGAGTTGGTGCAAGAGGTTACATTCAATACGAATGTGCCGGATGCGGTTGTTGTTTTTGACCAAGACTACATAGCATTGCCAGATTTGGAATTCGGCAACACATACTATGTTTCATTCTCTGTATCCAACTATGGTTTGACTTCCGCTCTGGATTTCTTCGTAAATCTTCCCACTCTGGAATATGTGACTCTGACCTTGCTGAACCCGATTACTGAGCTACCCGCACTGACATCTCAGGAATTCTGGCTGCAGGTTGTGGTAGACGATGCTCCCGAGGAAAAGGGTGAGGTGAGAGGCAATTATGTTTGTGTGGAGACGGAAGTAGACGTCTACTACATAAAATGTAATAAGGCCACCGGTGAGTGGGAGAAAGTGAAAACCGGTGCTAAAACCACTACGGAGGTTTGTACCTACAAGGGGGATGGTAATGGTAATAATGAAGAGCCGCTTCCGAGACCGGATGAGGTGGAAACTAATACACCCGATATTCCCAACTGGGAGCAGCAGTTGACTCATCAAGGTGGCTCCGGTGTTGCTCCTTCCCGCCTCAATATGGTATCGGTTAAAGATTCTTGCGTACAATCTTGCTTGGCAATGGTTAAGGAGTACTTAAAGGAGGAGTTTAATATTGGCAAGACGGCTTCGGAGTATATTAAGGACAAGTTGGTGGATATTGCCAAGGATAAAATAAAAGATAAATTCCCTTACTTCGCCCTCTTCGTTGCCGGTGGAAGGCTGATAGGGTCTGGTATTGAGGACATGTTTGGTCGTGTTGATTGGGGTAAACGCCTGCTTGAAATAGGCAAGGATTTGCCCTATGTCGGTACAATCTTTGACTGGGCATTGAAGGCTGTAAAGCTGCAAGAAATCATAGAGCAGTGTAAGACCGAGCTGGAAGAACCTGAACTGGCAAAACGTGTGGAACTGCTTAAGTCCCAAGCAACTGAACTTGCTAAATCTTTAGCCGAAATGGTGAGCTCTGTCCTTTTCTCCTGCTCGGGCGTTGGCATAATGTTCAGCTTGGAAAAGGCCTTGTTCAAGGCAATGTTGACATCTGACTGGTCAGTGATGTCTGAGGCCTCCATTATCAATAAGATAAATAATATTTTCGATCAGATCTACGATTTCAGTAAGCAGTTATCTAGCGCTTTCTCAAATATTGATGCTATCATCAAGCGCTTGGAGGAGAACTCTAAGGGTGACGTAATTGACGTGACTGTCATCGTGGATGAATTGAGCTTGTCCCCCATTTCTCAGGAGCAGAGACAGCTCTTGCTTGGAATGGACATTGCCGCCTACTATGATGAGGGTGAGCTGAATGCGATGATTGACCGCTGGAATCGTACCATCGATTACCAGAATCGGGGTATCACCAGTGTGGAACAGGTGCCTGCCGGTGAGAGTACTGACTTCTTCACACAAGAACAGTTGCTTGCCTTGGTCGGTAAGTCGATGGAAGACTATGAACTTGTCACCAATGGCGATGCTGAAACTTATCTGGTTGAAGTAGGCGAGAAGTATAACTCTCTGGTCAACGGAATCAATGTTATCAGCGAGGGTATATGTGCAACCGTTCAGTTGAAGTTCACTCAAACGGCAGCTATGACGCGAGAAGCATTCGAAGGTCTCTTTACCTTGGCGAATGGTGGCTTGCAGGGCGATTTGAACAATGTAAACTTCCGCGTATTTGTAACTGATATGAACGGTGTTGATGTGACGGAGCACTTCTCTATCCGTTACTATGGCATTAATGGTTTCGAGTCAGTAGATGCAGGAAACGGAGGTATAACGGATGCGGTATTGAGAGCTAATGCTCATGGTGAGATTACCATTCAGTACATACCGGATCGTTATCTTGCCGCAGATGGGGCTCAGAAGTATTATTTTGGTGCTGAACTGAGTTACGAGGAATCTGAGACCGGTGCACATCGAGAAATCAGCATGGCTCCGGTTACAATGACAATTAATCCATCTCCCAGCTTGGAGCTGCATTACTTCCTTTCTGAGGAAGTTTATTCCGATGACCCGCATACTCAGGCCGTTGTGGAGGTAGCTCAGAAAGCCGAGGTGGGACTTATTGTGAAAAATAATGGTGAGGGCATTGCCAAGAACTTCACATTAAGTGATTTGAAGACTGAATTCGTGGCTAACGAGAAAGGCCTTGCACTGGAGCTTTCTATGCTGGGCTCCTCCTTGAATGGCGGAGATATTCAGCAGACCGGTATGAGCCTTAACTTCGGCAATCTGACAGGTGGCGCATCCTCAACGGCAGTATGGTATTTTACTACAAACTTGCATGGCAAGTTCTCCGATTACTCGGCAACTTACACACGCATTGATAGTTTGGGTGAAGAGGCATTTGTCATTAGCGGCAACGATACGGATGTTTCTCTGATTGAGTCCGTAACACCTCACTTCCTCGTTCGTAGTTTCCACGCGGATGGCGATACAAAGACAGACTTCTTGGTCAATGACGTGGAAGATATGGCAAATGCAGCCGATGGAATCTATTTCGGTGATGGCTCGTATGCTGATGTGAATGCTGTTCTGGCTGCTAGTTCTGTAACCGGCACGCTTGGCATGGGTAATAATACCATTACTCTGACCATGTATGTGGAGGAGGGGTGGAATTACTTCCGAATCAACGATCCGGGCGAAGGAAATTATCGCATTGAGAGTATCAAGGTTGGTAATCTTGTCATTAATCCGGATATGATGTGGCAGACAGACCGTGTCTTTGCGTTCGATGGCTCGGCTACTTACGTTGACCGCTTGCACTGGGTGGCTGAGTTTGAGCAGTCCGGCTATGTGGACTTCACCATCA
>CALABM010000122.1 GCA_937885815.1 uncultured Verrucomicrobiales bacterium
TCTCCTGCGCTCGCTTTTCTACCTCCTCGTGGATATCCATGCCCAGCTCAGCAAAGTGGTCGGAGAGGGTCTTGAGTCCGGCCTCCACATCGGAGCGGTTCTGCTGAGCTTCGCGCCCGGCATCCACTGTGACGCGGCGGGGCGTGGTGAAGTTGACCTCGGTCCAGTTCTCCACGGCTTCGAGCTTGCCCGTGGTTATGGCATGGCCGATGACCCAGAGCCAGAGCGGGCGCAGCATCCTGTCGATGAGCAAGGTCTGCCGGTAGGAGAATCGGCGGTCAGCTTTGGCCACGGTCAGGCGAACGCCCGCGCTGGCCAGCTTGGAGGAATCGGAGGCAAACTCGAAGGGCAGCATGCCCAGAGCGGAGTCGCGGCGCAGGTGCTCAAGAAAGCCCGTGAAGGTAGGACTCGGGCGGGAACTCTCAAAGGGTTTCAAATCCTCGCCGGGCTGGATTTTGACGAGCTTGCCACCCAGTATGCGCTGGAGCCATCCGGCATCCGAGCTTTCCGCTTCCGGTGCGCCTCCCAGCTGGAAGTCTCCATCATCTGCCGAATCGCGGGCGGTGGTGAGAATACGCGTGATGTCCGCATGGTCCTTCACGGCGTGCTTTTCGAGGGCCAGCAGCTCCATCTCATCGAGGATGTGATTGATAGAGTGCTGGAGGCTCGGGCAGCCGCGTACCTGTGAGGGGGCATCCGGGTCGTACACGTGCAGGATGTGCGCGGCGGAGATGTCCGCATGCGAGCCGTCATCCCGGAGCAAGCGGTAGGCCATCGGCACCCCGTCCGGACTGAGTTTCACTCCATCGACAAATCCCTCCGAATCTGAGTAGTCTCCGATGCGGTGGCTCTCGATGAGTTGAATCCGGGGAGAGTCTCCCTGCATGACTTTGTGGATGAAGATTTCTCCATCCGTATCAACGGCCTTGCATACAAGATGCTCGCATTGGGTGAGGTTGAAGCGGCCTGTCAGGTCGGCGTGGCGGCTCCATCGGTTGAAATAGGCTTCCGCTTTGCGGTTCCATGCTCTGTCCGAGCTTTCGGCTTGCGGTTTGAGGCCATCTCCCACGGCATACAGGGCCATGCTGCCTACTATCTCGCGGATAAAGCCGGAGTTGCGCACCAGATAACGGGAACGGCGGACCAGCTCGGAGCGTACGCCCGGTGTCAGGTCGAGCGTGGCATCGCGCGGAGCACTGCCGGGAACCTGAGCCCGGCGCGGTGAGCGGTTGGCGTTCTCGTAGGTGGAATTGACTCCGAAGAAAAGACGCGCGGCGAATCGTTGAAAAGCATTCATAGGGGGAGGCGGTGCGGTACATAACTGCCGGGAGCGGCTGGCCTTTTGGCGTAGGTGGCCGGGTCGAGCTTGCGGAGGGCATAGGCGCATTCTTCCAAGACCTCAGCCACCGGCATCACTTGTTGCTTGGTGACGGAGGTTCCCCCGCCATCACTCCAGGACATGATGGTTTTTCCTTCCAGCAACAGAGCTTTGGCCTTGGCTTGTATGGCCAAGACTTCTTCCGTGCTGAAGCCGACAATGAATAGTCCCTTTGCCATTATGCTTCGAAGGCGGCACGGGCCTTCGCTACCGTGTCGAATAGGTTGAGCTGGATGTGGGGTTCGTCTACCAGATTGACCCATGTTCCGCCCCAAGTGAGGCCGGGCATGGTGCTGGCAATGGCTCCGAGTGTCTTGTAGTGGGGGCTGTCCCCCAGATACTCCTTGCCACGGAACAGTCCGAAGTCAAAGGCAAGCCCGAAGTTGTGCCAGCTCTGGCCACCGCGTGCATTGGTGACTTTCGGTCGCTTGCGGAAGAGTTTATCCTGTTCCTTGTAGCTCCGGGTGCCGTCAATGAGCTTCACGGTGATACCGAGCTCCGCCGCACGTACTGTGGCGGCTCGCATCCACTTGCGGGCGGCTGCCTGTGCGCCGGGCATGAGGGTGAGTATCACCTTCTCGGTGCGGTCATCGAAGGTGCCATAGGTTTCGGCAGCCTCGCGGGCAGCAGCAAGCCATGCGTCTTCGGCCTTGCGGGTGAGCTTTCCGGAAATGCCGTCAATCTTGCCCGTGTAGTACCCGGCAAGGCGTAGCATGCGCTGCCAGAATATGGTGTCCTTCTGGATATCACTGATGGTCATTGCCGCTCTCCTTTCCGGTGGCGGTTGCTTCAGTGCTTCCGGAGGAATCCTTGGTCAATACGCCGATGAGACCGGCGATAGCCATCCCGGCGGCTATAATCTGCTCAGCCAGCAGGGTCTCAATCGTGGCCCCGCAAGCGGTCGCAAGTGCAATTAGCCCCAGCCATGTGGAGCGTTCCTTCAGTCGAGAAAAAATGTAGCTGAACATACCCTAATGGGCATGTCAAAATACATTGATGACCTCGATTCCGTTTTCCTGCAGGAGTCTGCCGGTAATTCCTTTGCAATCGCAGGAGGGCGAATACTTAGCCAATATGGCTTTGCGGATGCCGTGCTTCTGGCATATTGCGAGCGTTTTCTGAGCCCCGAGCATGAATTCTTCGGTGCGTTCTGTCCCGGTAACATGACGGCGTTCCGCCTTATCTTCGCAGGTCTCGAACACGCGCCCGCCCCTCCGCTTGACAGGAGTCCTGGGACAAGAAAGCCCGCCCAGAAGTTCCGGGCAGGCCATGATAAAGGGGCTATCGCCTATCAGCTTTCGGGCTGCTGATGAGTTGTGGATTCGTCCATGCCATCTACAGCGTTCTCCGAGGAGGCAGGCACTGACGAGGACGAGTCCTCCAGCTTCTTGCGATTGCGGTCCCATAACAGCTTCACTCCTTCCTTTTCCCAGTATTTGTATTTTTCATCGTATGACTTAACACCATAAGTCTTAATGCGGATGCTTCCCATGATACGCTTCATTTCCTCAAAAAGCAAGGGGTAATTTATTCGCAGCGCGTCATATTGCTCACGGCATTGGAAGGGACAACACCAGCATGCTGTACGCTTGAATCCGGCGGCGTAGCCGGGCCACTCCGGGATGGAGGCTTCCAGCTGTTCCTTGGTCATGGAGAATGCCGGATTGTAGATAATCATATTGGGCTTGGATTTGATGGCCTGCATCTCAGCCGTGCCGGAGCGGCTTGTCTTCTGCTTAGGCTGGCCACCTCGTACCAGAATATAATCCTCGGAGCCTACCACGGATTCGATGTATTTATCCATCGGCTCATTGATGAGCTTCTCCACACAGTCCATATACAGGCTGTCCGGGCTCTTGCCCTTCTCGAAATACTCGGTCAGGTAGGTCTTGGAGGGGTGGACGGTGGTCAGCTTGCCCCCCAGCATCTTACACACGCGCTTGATGTGCATGATGAGGTCGGGGAACTCGCAGGTGTTCTCGATGTAGATGACCTTGCAATGTTTCCCGGTGGCAGCAAAGGCCTCCCATGTGGCTATCAGGGCGCGGGTGGAATCGCGTCCGCCGGAAAAGGCCCAGAATACGTACTTGGCCTTGTCCATGCGCTCGGTGAGTTCGAGCTTCTGCATCTTCACTTTTTCGGCTTCCGCTTCCTCGTCTATCACTTCCGGCTCGGAAAGCAGGTCCTCCAGACTCACGCCGGAGAAGCCGGTGAGCTCCAGATCTATCTGTCCTTCCAGTTCGCTGAGCAAGGCCCGCAGTTCCTTGTCGTCCGATACGGCGAGCTCTGCAATGCGGTTGTCGGCAATCATGTCGGCCCATTCGGCAGCCTCGGTCTCGTAGTCCTGGTAGTCTACGGGTACGCTTTCCACCCCCAGCATGCGGGCGGCGGCAAGGCGGCAGTGGCCTTTCACGATGAAGCCGGAGCGGTTGCTGACCACGATGGGATTTCGCCATCCCTGTGACTTGATGATTTTGGCAAGCAGGGATATCTGCTTGTCGGAATGCTTGTTGGGGTTGCGCGGGTTCTCGACCATGGTCTCAATGTCGACCATCCGGGAGTGGGCGCAGTAAACTTGAATGTCCATACCCTTGCGGGCTTGTCAAAAAAGGCCACCAACGAGCCCGGCAAGGCTAGGACGCCCCCTCGCCGGGAAAACGGCAGCACCCCGGAGGCCGTCCTACCCCGCAAGGTGGCTTTTTGTTCGTTGACTATCTGAATAGTCGCTTAGCCGTGACTCTTTTATAGATGTGTCGTCCCACACAATAGTACTATACCAGCAGAAGGCTGTCATAGGCTTTGCCTTGGCCAAGACTGATGCCTAGCGGAGAACGATATATCCACCAAAATCCAGAAAATTATTTCATTGCCATTCAATAGTGTCGCCATTGGCATGGACGTTTATTCGAAAGGGTAGAAAAGGAGGCAAGCTTATTAAGCCTTTCACAAGATAATGTTTATAATTTTTGAGAGCAACCCGCATGTGGGCAGGTATGGTGTATACCCGTTCTTAACCAACCTCCGCTTAGCATTAAAAACACTCCAGGAGAAATCTCTGTTTTATAAGCTGTTTTAAGATAATATATGTCCCTTTCTATTTCTATCATTCCGGATTTTACACCTCTGAGGAACTCTCTAACTTGCATCCAAAACCGATTTCTTGTTATGGCAACTTCTCTAAATTGAGGCTTGTCTTCATTTATGGAATTAACATCTAACACCCTCACGATATCTAGTACTTCAGAGAGTAGTTCCGGACGGTTCGAATGTGTTTTTTCAAATCCTGTTTCATATTGAATCAAAGGTTGAATCTGACCGCTAGGTGATTCGATTGGGAAGAAATAATATGTGAATTCTGCACCGTTTCCTTCTTTGCGAATATCATATGGTTGCATGCTGAAATCCGCATAGCTTAGGTATTCATATATCCATGTTACTAAATTATCAAAATGAGGAGTTTTTTCTAATTCATATGGCAAAGTCGAAACAAGAGAGCACATGGCGAGATATAAAATGATTTGAGTGTCACTTGCATCGTGATCGATCTCAAGACACAAATCGCTTATCCCTTGTGGGTCGTAATGTTTATATTCATAAATCTTGAAACCTGGAAAATACTTGTCTGCTACATACTTACAAAGTGCAAGCCGGGCTTTATTTAGATGACAATGGAAGCTATCCAGATAATACCGGCGAGATTTCGACTGTACTATTTGTTCCTGATTTTTGTCATACAAGCTTACAACAAATACAGTACAACAACAGAGGAAAACTGCTATATAAAATTTAGCTTTGTTCATGAAGAATGTAAGAAAGAGTTTTTTCGTATGTTTATTTGACGTTTTTACTACTACAGGCGCATGAGCGGAGGAAGTTTGTTTGTAAGCATACCAATTTTCTGCATCTTAACTCATTTTTTCGCGAAAACAAGCGAAAAGTGGAGAATCTTGTGTTTTTGTTTCGGGTGACCTCTACGGGGGGGCTCTTTATTATGCTGCGTACCTACATCTACGACATCCTCGGCCGCCCCACCGCCCGCAATACAGCCCGACATGGTTCTGTGGTGAATGACACCTTCGCCCACAACACCCGCTCGGAGCTGGTGGAGGCACACAAGAGTGAACATAAAATTTCTGGCACATGAAGGATTTGATTTCTGCAACGCTAACTAATTCCTGTTGCGGCATCTGTATTTCGTTATCTACCGATCTAATTCCCGAAGCAAAAAGCCAAATTTTGTCTTTCGTATGTAATTTATTTTCACAAATCCTTATCCGTAAGCGTTTTGCAACGCAAGAAAACCTTCGACTCCCATTGACGACCCTTAAAGAACAAGCCCATTGGGAGGAGTGGGCAAGCCTTACTCGCCCCGTCGCTTGGTAGGTAGCCCGAAGAAATTATTACCTCCGATTTGGTAGCCTTTTTGTGACTGTGATTTTTAGCAACTCCGAAGAATTGTGTATAAATGACTTATGAAAATAGATGCCGTTTTCTGAAAATTACCCCGAAATTTGGCTCGACTCATAACGGTTGCAGGAAGCTTTGGAAAAGACTTGTTATTAAGCCTTTACAAAACGTGTTAACATTTACTGGGTTAAACTCAACCTTCCTTTTTTGTGACTTCCTTATTGTCGATATGGCATTGTCTCCTTCAGATAAACTTTGGGACACATGTGGCAATACAGGGGGAAGTCAAATCTGAAACAGACAAAAAATCTCGACATCATGCAATTCTCTTGCTATATTCCACGAATGAATACAAATCTAGGTATAGAAGCAAGGATAGATAATCAAATGCCTTTT